>JBKGZI010000203.1:0-10590 GCA_046545675.1 Persicimonas sp. | reverse complement strand
TAACCTGAGCTATAAGCTGGCCTTCGACTGGCGGCTTCGGTGAGAGCAACATGGGCGTGGCTGCCAGGTTGACCCTATCCCCGGGCCCAAGGCCGCGGTCAAAAAGGGCGCTAGGCCGACCGGTTCAATCTGATTGTGCTCGGAAGGTCAGCTCGTATTCGACGGCTTCGGGCAACTGATCGCTGTCGATGCTCACACGCATGTCGAACGTGCGACCGTCTCGGGACAGATGCATCGTGTTGGTGCGCCTGCCGTCGTCACTGTAGAAGATCTGGCGTAGCACGCGCCCGCTCTGCTTTTGCTCGACGCGATAGATGGTGCCGTCGGCGGCTTCGTAGCGCACCCGCTCATCACCGTTCGGAGAGACCGACGGCGGCTTGTCGTCGCATTGCACCGCGACCTGCTCGCCAGGAAAATCGATCTGGAGTGTGGCGCATGGCTCGGTGACGCCTCGAAGCTCGCTGCGCGCGAAAGGCCGCTTGATGAAGAACATCTGCTCGACGACATCCTCGATGGCCTGATCAATCTGCTCGCGCGCCTGAGCCTCGGACAGCGACAGCTCCCAGGTGCCCGAGAATTGCTCCCTGGCGTCTGCCTGCTCGTCGGCGGCAGGCGCCGACACGGCCACCAGCAGCGCTACCGCCAGCGTGCACATCAAAATCGTCGCTTGTCTGATCACGTCACCTCTCATCACGTCACCTCCTCATAAGGTCACACCACAGAGTCGGCCCTCAGGGGGACCGGGCTCCGCGATTCGAAGATGGCCACGTCGATTCGGAATGTAATCGCGCCTCGAACACATGAATCAACACATGCTCCGGACTTCGCCGCAGGCACCTAAGAGGGCGACCGCGGATTGTTTATCACGCGCTCCGCGGGTAATGAGTTGGCAGGCAGCTATCCAAAGGCGCGCGCAGCGTTTGCTCATTCGGCGAAGTTCGCTACCGTGTGAATTCGCAACTCAGCGATTCAGCATCCCCTCATAATCGGAACAATCCCATGTCAACACAGACCAAGTACATCCTCGTCACCGGCGCCAATCGAGGCATCGGCCGCGCGACGGTCGCCGCCATCCTCGATGAGCGCGACGAGACGTTCGTCTTCCTCGGCTCCCGCTCGGTCGAGCGCGGCCAGACCGCCCGCGACGAGCTCGCCGCCGACCGACCCGGGGCCGCCGACCGGATCCAGGTGGTCCAGCTCGACGTCACTGACGACGCCTCGGTGGCCAACGCGGCCGAGGCGGTCGCCGCGACGCTGGGCGACGAGCCGCTTTACGGCGTGGTCAATAACGCCGGCATCGGCGACTACGGCTACCCGATGGAGACGGTGCTCGATATCAACGTGCGCGGCCCGCATCGGGTCTGCGAAGCATTTTTGCCGCTGCTGACTCACCCCGACGGGCGCATCGTCAACGTGTCGTCGGCCTCCGGGCCGAATTTCGTCGCCGAGTGCAGCCCCGAGCGCCAGCAGCAACTGACCGCCCCGGAGGTGACCTGGGAGCAGGTCGAAGCGCTCATGGAGGAGTGTTTGGCCATCGAAGAGGGCGACGGCGACTTCGAGTCGGCCGGGCTGCCGAGCGGCTCGGCCTACGGCCTGTCGAAGGCCTGCCTGAACGCCTACACCATCGCGCTGGCCCGCGAGCACCCCGAGCTGACCATCAACGCCTGCACGCCCGGCTTTATCGAGACCGATCTGACCCGCCCGATGGCCGAGCGACAGGACGCCGACCCCGCCGAGCTGGGCATGAAGCCGCCCGAGGAAGGCACGCGCGCGCAGCTTCATTTGCTCTTCGGCGAGCCGGGCGGCAGCGGCTGGTACTTTGGCAGCGACGCCGAGCGTAGCCCGCTCGATCGCTATCGTTCACCGGGCGATCCTCCCTATACGGGCGAGTGAAATTATACGGGCGGCCGAGGCGCCGGGTTGACGAACGAGGTCTTTGCCACCGGGCCGCTGTCGATCCAGAAGCGAAACGTGCTGCCGCGGCCAAATTCGCTTTCGACTTCGATGTCGCCGCCGAGCCGGTCGACCAGCCGCTTGCTGATGGCCAATCCCAGGCCGGTGCCGCCAAAGCGGCGGGTGACCGAGGCGTCGCCCTGCTGGAAGGGCTCGAAGAGGCGATCGACCTGATCCTGCGTCATCCCGATGCCGGTGTCGGTGACCTCGAAGACGATCCGGTCGAGCCTGTCGGAGGCCGTGCCCACCCGCAGGCGCACCTCGCCGTCCTCGGTGAATTTGATGGCGTTTCCGAGCAAGTTGACCAGCACCTGGCGAACGCGCACCGGGTCGGTCTCGATGGTCTCGGGGACGAGCCCGTCATACTCGACATGCAGCGGCACGGCGCTTTCCTCGGCGCGCACCTGCATCAAGGAGACGACGTCCTCGACGAGCTCGGGCAGAGAGAACTGCTGGGGGTCGATCTCGAGGCGGCCGGCCTCGATCTTCGACAGATCGAGGATGTCGTTGATGATCTCGATGAGATACTCGCCGTTGCGCTTGATGGTGCCGATATACCGCAGGTCCTTCGGGTCCTCGAGTCGAGCGTTCAACAGATCTGCGTAGCCCAGAATGGCCGTCATCGGCGTGCGAATCTCGTGGCTCATATTGGCCAGAAATCGGCGAAACCGCTCCTCGCTGGCGTGGACCTTCTCGAGCAGGCGAAAGCGATCCATGGAGTTTCGCACCACCCGCGCGAGCAACTCGGCGTTGACGTGGGACTTGTCGAGGAAGTCCTGGGCGCCCGCCTCGAGGGCGGCCGATGCCTTTTGATCGTCGGCGGCGCTGGTCAAGGTCACCACCGGAAAGTCGACCCGGCCGTGCCTGTCGGCGAGTTCTTCGAGGACCTCGAAGGCGCTCAAATCGGGCAAGTTGACGTCGAGCAGCATCACGTCGGGCCGGGGGCCGGCTCGCAGGCAATCCAGCTCCAGCGCCGCTTCGCCGGTGGCAGCCTCGGTGAAGTCGAGTCGACGCTCGAAGCCGATCAGAAGCTCGCGCTCGAGCGCCCGCCGATGCTCGGGCCAATCATCGACGATGAGGATATGAAGGGGCGATTCTCGGGTCATAAGGGCTCCTCCAAGAGGGCAACGACGAAGACGGCTCAGCCGTCCGCGGAGTCCGGCTCGAGCGTAAAATAAAAGGTCGTCCCCTCGCCGAACTCCGAGTCCACCCAGATGCGACCGCCGTGCTGCTCGACGATCTTCTTGACGATGGCCAGCCCGGCGCCGGCGCCTCCGCCGTAGGCGTCGCGCTCGTGCAGACGGCGAAATAGCTCGAAGATGCGCTCGTGATAGCGCGACTTTATTCCGATGCCGTTGTCGCATACGTAGATACGAAGTGGGCCTTCTTCGCCGTGCTCTTCGGGCGTCTGGTAGCCGATCTCGACGAAAGCGTCGCTCTCGTCGGTGTACTTGAGGGCGTTGCCGATGAGATTGACCAACACCTCGCGCACCCGCACGCGCACCCCCTCGACCTGCGGCAGCCGACGGGGCACCCGAATGTCGGCGCCGCTCTCCTCACGGCGCTGGTCCAAGATTTCGAGCGCCTCGTCGAGCAGCCGGTTCAGATCGATGGGCTCGCGCTGGATCTCGCTCTTGGCCACCTGTGCATAGTGCAGCAGCGAATCGAGCAGCGAGTCCATGCGCTGGGTGAGCCGCAGCATGCCCTGAACCTTGGACTGAGCGCGCTCGTCGAGCGTCTCGCAACACTCGCGGTCGAGATATTGGGCGTATCCGCGCAAACTGCGAAGCGGCTCCTTGAGGTCGTGGGAGGCCACATAGGCGAATGACTCGAGGTCCTCGTTTCTACGCTCGAGCTCCTCGTTGATCTGGGCGAGTTCCCGGGCGCGCTCGATGATATGAGTCAACAGCGAGTTGTGAAGCTGGCGGGCGCTGTCGACCTCGGCCTCCGAGAAGGCGCTGGACTGCTCGCGGACGGTCTCCTTCCACAAATCGAAGCTCTTTCGAGGGGTGAGCACCTCGGCCTCGTCGGCCGGCTCGACGGGCCTATTTTCTACAGGCTTATTGGGATCTCCCGCCCAGTCGACGGTGCGCACGAGCTCCGGCCGAAAGAACAGCACCACGTCGCCGGCTGCGCGCGACAGAATGACGGCCAGAAGACCGCTGGCAGTATCAATATGCTCGCGGGCCGGCGGATACGCCGCCGACAGATGGTCGGTGTGCCAGACGGCGTCGTGCTCGCGCTCGCAAAGCCAATCGATGAGCCCGTCGATGAAGTCGTCATCGGGCGTCGAGCCCACCGTACGGCACTGGCCGTCGAACTGGACGACCGCGCCGGTCGCGTCGGCAAATTCGAGCAGCGTGTTTTCGCAGTTCTGGGCCAGGCCGAGGACCGTGCGGTGCTGGGCGACGCATCTCAGAAGCTCGGCCTGCAGGGTCTGCAGCCGCGCGCGGCGCAGCGTGTTCTCGGTGAACTGGCGGGTGGCCAGTTGCAGGCTCAACACCACGCCCAGCAGCTCGCAGGCCGAGCGCACGACGTGGGGCACGAATTTCGCGCTTCGGTGGTGACAGGCGATCAGCCCCCACAGCTCGTCGCCGTCGAGCAGCGAGATCGACATCGAGGCGCCCACGTCCATATTCTCTAGATATTTCAAGTGGATCGGCGAGACGCTTCGGAGCCCGGTGTGGCTCATGTCGAGGGTGGCGCCGGTGTGCGGGTTTTGCCGGGGGACCAGGCGCGCCGGCTCGTAGTCGACGTCGGCGATCAGCCGAAGCCAGTTGATCCGGTACAGCCTTCGGGCCTGCGCGGGGATGTCCGAGGCGGGATAGTGCAGCCCCAAAAACGAGTCCATCTGCTCGGCGCGCGCCTCGGCGATGACCTCGCCGTGGTTGTCCTCGTGGAAGCGGTACAACATGACGCGGTCGAAGCCGGTGACGTCGCGCACCTCTCGGGTGATGAAGTTGCACATCTGCTCCAGATCGCCGCCGGCGCCGAGCTTGCCGAAGGCGCCGCCCAGGAGTTGGGCGTGCAGCGCGCCGGCTCGCTCTCCCAGGCCTGTATCTTCGCGGCTGGGGCGGGAATTTTCGAGCTCGACGATGAGCAGCCCCTGGTGGCGGTGGCAGATGGCGTCGAACCACAGCCGGCCGGCCGGCTCGACGTCGACGGCGACCGCCAGCGGCGCGCTGTAATTCGCACCCGCCGTCCCCAGCTGCGCGCGCAACTGCTCGACTCGGGGCTCGGCGACGAGGTGCTCGACGCCTCGGCCCAGCACCTCCTCGCCGGCCCGGCCGAGCAGGTCATCGATATTCTCGCTGACCTGGACGACCTCGAGATCGGGCTCGGTGAGTACGAGCAGCAGGCCGTGAGGTTGGATGGCCCCGGGGATGTGGATCGGCTCTTCGGCACACGCCGAAAGGTCGAGCTCGTCGTCTCGGGATCGCTCGGTGCTCATGGATTGTCCTCTCCGGCGGCGACTTCACGCGGCGCTCTGTGACCGCCGGCCTCGAACCAGCGCTGGACGGACGCGAAGGTGGCGTTTGCAGAGGCGACCACCGTCGCAGCGTGCTCCGGGTGTTCGGCCCCGGCGCAGTCGACCGCAGATTTAAACGCCTTCCAACTCTGCCCGAGCCTCACGCCGTGGCTCGACAGGAATCGACATGCGCGCTCGGGCCTCAGCCCGAGGCGCTCCTCGAGCGCCCGCGCGATCATCTGGCCGCCCAGCCGCGAGCCCTCGAGCACGTACAGACAGCCGAGCCCTTGCCAGATGGTCTCCAGCGGGCAGATGGTCTCCACCGGCGCCAGCCTCTCACAGGTGGGCAGCGCCTCGACGTCGACCTCGGCCGCCAGCGCCTCGATATCCGCTCGCAGCAGCTCGACGCGTCGGCGAGACTCGAAGTCCACGCCCACTTGTGCCCAGTCCAGGCGTGCCAGCCGGGCCTCCAGCGGCGCGTGGACGCCCCACAGCGCACATAGATGTGCGAGGTACGCTTCGCGCGAGCCGGCCAACGCGTCCAGATCGACCCCGCGCTCGACGGCCTCGTGTTGTTCTCTGGTGCCGGCTTTGAGCCGGTCGGTCAGTTTCTGCTCCATGGCAAACCGTTGCTGGATCGACGAGTAAACATACCGATGCGCCTAAAAAGTACTCCCCTGTCGGCATAAATCGAGGAATCAGACGTTTCTGGCGAATTGCGCCACGCGCAGGCTCACTCAGAGCTGCCGCGGGCGAGCTCGGCTTCGACCACCCGGTGGGCGTCAGCGTAGGGATTATCCGCCGTCGGATCGGTATATTGACGCTCGCCCTGCAGGATGTGGACGAAGTCGACCAGCGCGTCGAGGATGAAGGCGGCTTGGAAGGGGTCGATGGCCCCGGCGCGTTCGACGTCGATCGCGCCGTCGGCGAGTCGCGCGTCGGCATAGCGATCGAAGAAGGCGACGGCCGCCTCGGCGACGCCGTCGCGTCGCAGGTAGCCTTTGACCTCGTCGGGCTGCGCGCCCTTGATGACCAGCAGCCGGTCGAGCTGCGGCTTGCCCACGCGGATATCCTGTAGGCCGAAGGGCTTGCCCAGGGTGTCGATGTCTCGCTCGGGAGCCATGGCCAGGCCGGCCGGCGCGTCGGCTCCGAGGCGGACCTCGTAGCGTACGAAGTCCCGGGCGTGCTTGCCGCTTCCTACCTTGAAGGGCGTCAGCTTGACGTTCACGTCCCGGTACAGCCCCTCCAGATGACCCTCGCTCGTCAGCCCGCCCGAGACGCGGCGCAGCCCGAGCTCCTCGGCGGCCGCCTCGAGCCGCTCGGCGGCGGCGGTCTTATGCCACAGGAAAATCGCCCCCACCAATACGAAGAATATAATCGGACCGATCAGCCCCTCGAGCGCTTCGAAGATCATCGATATATCGAAGAAGTCGGACATCGGGCTGGCCTCCAACGAGATGATTGAACCCTCTGCCTTACGGTATCGGGCCGGTCGATTGGGTGCAACGCACATGGAAGCTCGAAGTCCTCCAACCACAAACCCCTTAAATCGCACTATTCTCATTGCATCCACACGCCTTGGACTTTGAGTTATAAAAACACTAATATCTGCCTCACTGTTCAAGATGATTAACGGGCCGGGGCAGCAATGCAGTTGGGGCAATTCCAACTACAAAACCGTGTGGGGAAAGGCGGCATGGGCGAGGTCTGGTACGGTGAGCACCACCGCACCGGCGAGCCGGTGGCCGTGAAGGTGATCGGGCGGACCTTGACCACCTCTTCGGCGCACAAGCACGCCTTCGAGCGCGAGGTCCGCATGATGGCGCGGCTCGACCACCCGGGGGTGGTCCAGATCTTGGACTACGGGCGGGTCTCCGAGGCCGAGGCGAGCGCCTCGCAAGGGGATTTTACCGCCCAGAGCCCCTGGCTGGCGATGCAATTTGCCGCCGGAGGCAGCCTCGAGCGGCTCGCCCAATTGATGGATTGGAAGGCGCTGCGGGCGATCCTGGTCTCGGTGCTCGACGCCCTGGCGCACAGCCACGCTCACGGGCTGGTCCACCGAGACATCAAGCCGGCCAATATCCTGCTCGACCCGACACGCCAGGGCTACCGGGTGCTGCTGAGCGACTTCGGCCTCGCCCACGCGATCACCCGCTCTCGAGCACAAGCGCTCAGCGACGGCGACGGCGACGAGCAGGTCCGAAGCGGCACGCCCTATTATATGGCCCCCGAGCAGGTGCGCGGCCATTGGCGAGACTTCGGCCCGTGGACGGATCTGTACGCGCTGGGGTGCGTGGCCTATGAGTTGGCCTGTGGGCGCCCGCCCTTCGAGTCGCGCAATACCACCGGGCTGTGGTTGAGGCATCTCGACGAGCCGCCGCCCCCGCTCGAGCCCCGCTTTGCGGTCCCAGACGGCTTCGAGGAGTGGTTGGAGGTGCTGCTGACCAAAGATCCGCGCGGGCGGTTTCAATCGGCGGCCGACGCCGCCTGGAACCTGCTGTTGCTCGACGACAACGCGCTGGTCCAGCCCGCCGCATCGGCCGGCGACGCCCACCACGCCCGAAACGACGCTTCGCTGGCCACCGCCGAGACCAAGTCCCATATTGGCATCGACGAGGTCCTGGAGGTCGATCCCTCGCTGGCCGACACACGCGTCGACCGCGCCGGTGAAGATCGCATCGGCGCGGAGCACGACCAGGTCATGGAGAACCGCACCGCGCTGGAATCCATGCTCGCCCCCGAAGACCGCCCCGTCGGCCTGTGGGAGGATTCGAGCATCGTCGACGCGGGCGCGGCCGGCGGCCGCTCCGACGCAGACGACGCCGACGCGTTGATCCCGCGCGTCCTCTCGCTGACCGACCACGTCGATCTGCCCGACTACGACCGCCCCGGCTTCCCCAATGATTGGCAGGCGAAGGCGCGCGCGGCCGCGGACTCGAAGCGTCACGCCGCGAGCGTCGGCTTATTCGGGCTGCGTCGCCTATCCATGGTCGGCCGGCACGCCGAACGCGACACGCTTTGGGACGAGCTCGGCCGCGTCTTTCGCCAGCGCTGCACCCGCGGCGTGCTCATCAGCGGCGAAGCCGGCGTGGGCAAGAGTCATCTGCTCGGCTGGTTTATCCAGCGCGCCCAGGAGCTCGGCCTCGCCAAGGTCCTTCGCATCTCTCACCAGGAGAGCAGCCGCGGCGGCGACGAGCTCCGACGCGCGCTCGGCGATCACTTGCGGACCTGGGACCTGTCGCGCTCCAAAGTCCACCGGCGACTCGAGAAGCATTTTCGAGGCCGGCTGCACCTCGACGACTCTAAAGTGGCGCGGGTCATCGAGGAGGTCGATATCCCCGCGCTGACCGAATTTATGCGGCCGTCTTTGGCGAAAGGAAAAGATCGAGCTCAGTTCCGCTTCTCCGACCCGACCCAACGGCTGGCGGTGCTGACCCGCTTTCTGTCCCTCGAGGCCGCCGAGCGCCCACTTATCTTGTGGCTCGACACGGTCGACTCGCACAGCGAATCTCTCCAATTGGCCCGGTACCTGCTGCGCGAAGACTCCACCGATCCGCTGGGTTGCCTGGTGTTGATCACCACCGCGCGCGGTCAATTGGCGGCGACCTCCGACCCCCATATCCGCGAGTTGCTCGAGCTGAAAAACCTGCGCCGCCTCGATCTGGCCCCCCTCTCCGACGCCGAGCAGCGCGAGCTCGTCGCCCAGATGCTCGAGCTCAGCCCCGAGCTCGCCGATCGACTCGTCGAGCACACCCAGGGCGTGCCGCTCTTCGCGGCCAACCTGGTGCGCTACTGGCTCGAATGCGGCCTCTTAGACAAGCGCGACGACGGATACCGCCTGCGCAGCGAGGGTCCGCGGGCCTTCCCCGAAGACATCCAATCGCTGTGGATGAGGCGCCTGGACAGACACCTCGACGCGCTGGATCCGGCCGCCGCCGCCGACGCGCTCACCGCGCTCGAGCTGGCCGCGGCGCTGGGCACGGCCGCCGACCGCGCCGAGTGGGAGCGCGTCGTCGAGCTGCTCGGCCTCGAGCCGCCCGAGCTGCTGTGGGACGAGCTCGGCCGCCACGGCCTGGCCGTCTCCACCCCGACCGGCTGGCGCTTCAAGACCGAGTCGCTGCGAGAGACGCTCGAGCAGCGCGCCCGCGACGCCGGTCTCTGGAAGCATTTCCACGCCGCCTGCGCCCGGATGTTGGCCGAGCAGCCCGACAACATCGCGCGCTCGCGCCGCCGCGCCCAGCACCTGCTCTTGGCCGAGGAATACCACCGGGCGCTATCGCCCCTGCTCGACAGCGGCCGCGAGCACCTGCGCGCCTCCTCGTTCGCCGCCGCGCGGGCCACGCTGGACCAATACCGGCAGGTCGTCGACAAACTCGAGCTGCCCGAGACCGATCCCCGGCGCGCCGCCGACATGCCCCTGCAGGCAGACATCAGCCGCATCATCGGCCAACCCGAACGCGCGCGTAGCTGGGCGCACCGATTCTTCGAGGAGGTCGCCCACTTCGACGACCCGGCCGGCCTGGCCACGATCTCCTACGTCCTCGGCGAGCTGGACAGGCTCGACGGAAACGTCGAGCGCGGCGCACATTTTTACGACCACGCCAGCTACCTCTTCGAGGAGGTCGGCGACATCGAGGGGCAGGTCAAGGCGCTGGGCGGGCAGGGCTGGCTGCGCTTTTTGGCCGGCCAACTCGACCGCGGCGAAGCGCTGCTCGACGAGGCCATCGAGCTGGGCGGGCCGGCCCCGAGCAACGGCGTGCGCGAGGAGTTGAGCTGGTGCCACCAGGGCCGCGCCGAGATCGCCTGGTTCCGCGGCGACTTCGACGCCGCCGGCACGCTGACCCGGCACGCCCACCAACTCGCCCACTCCACGGGCATGCCCGTCTACATGGGCATGGCCCGCCGGCTCATCGCCGACCTCGCCGCCGAGCGCGGCGACGCCGACGAGGCCTGGCAGATCTACCGCGACGCCCTCGACCTCTTCGGCGCGGTCGACTCTCGGCTGACCGACCTGGCCCGCGCCGGCGCAGCGATCACAGCGGTCGCCGACGACCGACTCCAGCGCGCCCAGGCCCTACTCGAGCCCATGCGCGCCGTGGTCGACCTCGACGGCCGCTACGTCTACCACCTCGTCTACCACAGCGCCCGACTCCCCCTGCTCGCCAAGC
>JBKGZI010000202.1:0-10603 GCA_046545675.1 Persicimonas sp. | reverse complement strand
ACCTTCAGCGGCAGCGCCTCGGCGCCGGCGGCTTCGACGTCCTCGGCGGTGGTGTAGATGGTGCCCGGCAGCCGCTCGTGGGGCTCCTCGGTCTTGCCGGTCACCACGATATTGCAGCCCTGCTCGGCCAGCTTGATGGCGATATCGCGGCCGATGCCGCGCGTCGAGCCGGTGATGAATGCGACTTGTCCTTGTAGATCAGGCATCAGGGGTCCAGGGGTCCGGGGGTCGAGGGTCAGGGGTTCGGGGGTCCAGGGGTCCAGGGGTCCAGGAAAGGCAACGGCAACAGCCCGTGATCGTAGACGTAAATGGGCATTTTAGCGTACTGCCCCAAAGTGTGCGTCATCGATCCGGCGAACTCAAGCCCGCCGGTTGAAGCCACGACCGGCTTGAAGTACGTTCCCCTCACCATCTTACCAATGCCCCGGGGCAACAAATGCTCGCTAGATCTACGACTGCAGTGATCGCCTGTTTGTTTCTGCTATCCATCAGCCAGACGGCTTTCTCTCAGAGCGACGACTCCTCCAAGGAGAGCAAGTCGAAGTCGAGCTCGACGGAACAAGACAAAGACGACAGCAAAAAAGATAACGACGACGAGGAGGCCAAAAAGCGCAAGGCGAGCGATGACGAGGCCGCCAAGAAGACGATCCTGCATCGTGTCGGAGAGAAGGGTGATAAGGTCGGCTCGTTGAAGGAACTCTTCTCGAAAGGCGGCGGCCGGACGCACGGCATGAGCTTAGATGAGGTTGAGCTGAGCGGAGAGGGGACACTCAACCCCAAGCGGGTCAAATTCGTGGTCGGACGAGATCAAATCGCAGTGGAAAACTGCGCCGGGGAAAAGAAGCCCGAGCCCGGCGCGGCTAGATTCTCGGTCGAGGTGACCATCGACAGGAGCGGCAAGGTTATCGAAACCGCCATCTCCGACAACGACTTCGACGATGAGTTCGATGCGTGCGTTCTGAGCATCGCCCAGAGCTGGAGCTTTCCTCGCCCCAAAGGCGGCACAGTAAAAGCGACCATCCATTGGACGCCGTGGACGGACTCGGGCGACGACGAAGAATGAGCCCCAACAAGCACGAGAGCCTCTAGCGCCTAACCTAAATTGCAGTACCGCGACGTCGCCGTTTGACGTCGCCTCAAATAGTAGGTGCGCGATGCCTGTGAGATCCTCTATTTAGGGCGCACGGTCAACCCGCATAAACCTGAACTGCGGCGCGAACTGCAATTTGGGTTGGGTTTTTAGAGGCGTGCGGGTTTTTGTGGGTCCTCTATTTGAGGCGCCTGAACTGCGGCGCGAACTGCAATTTGGGTTGGGTTTTTAGAGGCGTGCGGGTTTCTGTGGGGCCCCGATTGGTCGATCTTCCCCCGTTGACACATACGCCTTCAGAGGGCATTAGTGGGCGCGCAAAAGCGGCCGAATTCCCTGCCTTTTCGAGCGTCGAGCGAGCTATGAGTGACCAGCCAATCGAGCAGTTGACGATCAACACCATCCGCACCCTGGCCATGGACGCCGTCCAGAAGGCCAATAGCGGCCACCCCGGCGCGCCGATGGGGCTGGCGCCGGCGGCCTATGTGCTGTGGCAAAACCACCTGCGCCACAACCCCAAAAACCCGGAGTGGCCCGACCGCGATCGTTTCGTGCTGTCCAACGGCCACGCCTCGATGCTCCAATATGCCTTGCTGCATCTGAGCGGCTACGAGCAGATGACCCTCGAGCAGATCGAGGACTTCCGCCAGTGGGGAAGCGCCACGCCCGGCCACCCGGAGAATTTCGAGACCGAGGGTGTCGAGATGACCACCGGCCCGCTCGGCCAGGGTTTTGCCACCGCCGTGGGCATGGCGATGAGCGAGGCGCAGCTCAACGAGCGCTTCGACGGGGTGGTCGACCACTTCACCTACGTGATCTGCTCGGACGGCGACCTGATGGAAGGCGTCTCCCACGAGGCGGCCTCGCTGGCCGGCCACCTGGGGCTGGGCAAGCTCGTCTATATCTTCGACGACAACCGCATCACCATCGACGGCGGCACCGACATCAGCTTCACCGAGGACGTCATCGAGCGCTTCGAGGCCTACGGATGGCACACCTCGAAGGTCGAGGACGGCACCGACGTGGACGCGATCGACGCGGCCATCGAGGAGGCCAAGGGCGTCACCGACAAGCCCAGCATCATCGCGCTGCGCACGATCATCGGCCACGGCTCGCCGAATAAGGCCGGCAAATCCGCCGCCCACGGCGCGCCGCTTGGCGACGACGAGATCGCCGCCACCAAAGAGGCGCTCGGTTGGCCCTATGAAGAGCGCTTCTACGTGCCCGACGAGGTCAAAGCGCATATGAGCGCGGCCGCCGAGCGCGGCCACACCCTCGAGGGCGAGTGGAGCGACCGCCTCGAGAAGTACAAAGAGCAGGCCCCCGACAAATACGCCGAGCTCACTCGCCGACTCTCCGGCGAGTTGCCGGCCGGCTGGGACGCCGACCTGCCCGAGTTCGAGCCCGACGACAAGGGCATGGCCACCCGCAAGGCCAGCGGCAAGGTCATCGAGCAGCTCTACGCGAACCTGCCCGAGCTGACCGGCGGCTCGGCCGACCTGGCCGGCTCGAATAAGACGCTCTTCGAGGAGTACGGTGTCGTCACCAAAGGCAACTTCGACGCCCAGAACGTCCACTTCGGCGTCCGAGAGCACGCCATGGGCGCCATCGCCAACGGCATGAACCTGCACGGCGGCACGCGCGGATTCGGCGCGACGTTCCTGATCTTCAGCGATTATATGCGCCCGGCGCTGCGCCTGGCCGCCCTGATGGGCACGCCGACCATCGGGGTATTCACCCACGATTCGATCGGATTGGGCGAAGACGGCCCCACCCACCAGCCCGTCGAGCACGTCGCCTCGCTGCGCGCCATGCCGAATATGGCGCTCTTGCGACCCGCCGACGCCAACGAAGTCCGCGAGTGCTGGCAGCTCGCCATCGACAACCAGACCGGCCCGTCCTCGCTGGCGCTGACCCGCCAGTCGGTGCCCACCTTCGACCGCGACGCGCTCGGAAGCGTCGGCGACGCGAGCAGGGGCGCCTATATCCTGGCCGACTCCGACGACGAGCCCGAGGTCATCTTGATGGCCTCCGGTAGCGAAGTCGCCGTGTGCCTGGGCGCCTGGCACAAGCTCACCGACGAGGGCGTCGCCGCCCGCGTGGTCAGCATGCCCTGCTGGGAGGCCTTCGAGGCCCAGGACGACGCCTGGAAAGACAAGGTCCTGCCCAAGAGCGTGACCAAGCGCCTGGCCGTCGAGGCCGCCAGCCCCTTTGGTTGGGAGCGCTACACCGGCTGGGAAGGCGCCATCCACGCCATCGACGGCTTCGGCCGCTCCGCGCCCGCCGAGGTCATCTTCGAGAAGTTCGGGTTTACCCCGGATAATATCGCTAAGAAGGCGAAGGGCTTGTTATAAGCGCGGGGGCTCCGAGGCTCCCTCCCCGCTTTTGCATTTCAAAAAGTGGGGAGGATCAAGGTGGGGGCCTTTTTCGCCTTCGTTGGCCTTATATGGCGGTGTGTGGCTTGGCCCCCCGGGCTCCTTTCGCTACGCTACGCTTCGCTCCAGTCGGCCGAGGCTACTCGTGCAACGCTAAACTACGCGTTGCTAGCGCGCTTTGCGCGCTTTGGGTGGGAATGGCGAAAAATGAATGTATTGATGTTTTGTCCGCGCGAGGTTCCCTATGAACCGCCTTCGGCTTGTTCTCATCGTCCTGCTCTCCTCGCTACTACTCGCCGCAAGCTGCAGCGACGATCCCGCCGACACGACCGACGCCGCGCTCTCCGACGCCGGCAATGACGCCACCGACGCGACCGAAACCGACGCGGCGGACGCTCCACCTACCCAAGACACCGACGCCGACGCCACCCTCGACGCCCGCACCGACGCGGACGCCACAGCCGGGCCGCTGGGCCTGGACATCGACTTTTCGGGAGGCTCGCTCGACCTCGACACCACCGAGGTGAGCGACTCGTCCGTCCGGCTCGCCGGGCGGGAGAGCTTCTACGATGGGGAGTGGAAGTGGTTTTATTTCCGGGCTTCGGGGGCGGCCGGACTCGCGCCCGAGTTTAGCATCGCCGACAACTTCGCCGGCGGCGCCGAGTGGCTCGACGGCCACCGGGTGGCCTATAGCTACGACCGCGAGGACTGGCGCTTCTTCGACAATAACGAATACCTCGAAGGCGAAGGCGAATTGCGCTTCAGCAATAACGCGCCGTTTCGCGAGCCCGAGGTCTACGTCGCGTTCGGCGTGCCCTATACCACCGACGACGCCCGGCAATTGGCCGCCGATATGAAGGCAAGCCCCTTCGTCGCGCCCACCGACAGCGCCGACGAGGACCTGGTCATCGGCCAGTCGCCGGGCGGCGACGACGAGCTCGGGCGCAGCTTCGAGGCGCGCGATATCTACGGCTTCAAGATCACGGATCCGGACGCGAACGGCCCTCGCGCCAAGATCGTGCTGAGCGGCGGCATTCACGCCAACGAGTCCACTGGCAACCACGTGCTCGAGGGGCTCGTGCGCTGGCTCGTCAGCGACGACGTCGCGGCCAGCGGGCTGCGGGAGGCCGCGGAATTCTACGTGTACCCGATGGTCAACCCGGACGGCTACGCCGCCGGGCTCGACCGGGGGACGCTGGCCCGGCCGCAGACCGACGCCAATCGCTACTTCGCTTCGGATGTGTGGGACGGCCATGACGAGGTCGCGCTGGTCGGCGAGGCCATGGCCAGCGACACCGGCGGCCAGATCGACTACCTGCTGGACTTTCAATTGGCGGTCGGCGCCGGGCTGACCTACGCCTACCTCGACGCCGACGGCGACCCCACCGGCGTGGAGATGCGCTACGATCCGTTCTGGGAGGCGCTGACCGATTACGCCCAGGTCGAGGGCCGCGACGCCTCGCTCGACTACGATACGGCGATGAAATTCGGCTGGAGCGAGCTCGGCGCGGACTTCGCGGCCACCTTCGAGCCCTACTACCAGCCCGGCTGGGACGCCGTGCGCTACGGGCGCCTCGGCGAGTCGATCGGACGGGCGTTCGCGCTTGCGCGGGGCTCCTTTGGGGATGTCGAGCTGGATATGAACTTCGACAGCGGCTCGATCGACCTGGCCAACACGACCATCGACGGCGACACCGTCGCGCTGGCCGGCCGGGACAACTACAATTCGGGCAGTTGGAAGTGGGTCTACTTCCGGGCGCGCAACGTCGCCGGCCGCCAGCTCGACTTCGAGCTGGGCGACAACTTCGCCTCCGGCAGCGACAAGCTGACCGACCACAAATTCGTGTATAGCTACGACGGCCAGACCTGGCACTTCTTCGACAACGGCGACCTCTCCGGCGGCAAATACCGCTTCAGCAACGACACCGCGTTCAGCCAAAACGAGGTCTTCATCTCCTACGGGCTCCCCTACCCGTACGAGGAGGCCGTCGACCTGGTCGCCGCAGCCTCCGGCAGCCAGTGGGTCAGCCCGACCACCAGCGCAGACAGCGACCTGGTCATCGGCCAGACCGCCGGGGGCACCGACGACTTGGGACGCGACATCGGCCCGCACGACCTCTTCGGCTTCGAGATCACCGACACCTCGGCCGGCGGCCCCAAGACCAAGGTCGTGCTCGTCGGCGGCGTCCACGCCAACGAGACCAACGGCAGCCACACCCTCCACGGCCTGGTCGAGTGGCTGCTCGGAAGCAGCAACGAGGCGGCCTCGCTGCGCCGGGAGGCCGTCTTCTACGTCTACCCGATGGTCAACGCCGACGGCCGCTACGCCGGCTATAACCGCGGCACCGTCGAAACCCCCGCCGAAGACCCCAACCGCCAGTGGTCGTCGGGCGATTGGGACGATAACACCGAGATCCGCCGCACCGCCCAGGCCATTCTGGCCGACACCGGCGGCAGCGCGGACTACCTGATCGACTTCCACTCCTTCGTGGGCACCGGCCAACACTTCTGCTTCCTCGACAAAGACGCCTCGCCCACCGGCATCGACATGGACGAGGCGACCTTCTGGCAGGAGCTGACCGCCCGCGAGCCGCTGGAATCACGCGACGCCACCTACGACGGCCACACGGCCATGCGCCTGGCCTGGAGCGAACTCGGCGCCGACTTCGCGGCGACCTTGGAGACGTATTTTCGGCCCGGGGAGAATATAGACCGGTATCGGGGGCTCGGGGAGAATGTGGGCGTGTCGTTGTATGAGGCGGTTGTGCCTTAGGTGGGGCAAAGCGGTGCCAGACCATCTTGGTCTGGAGGCTTTGCTATGCCGGCAGGGCAGCCTCGAGATCGTCGAGAAATCGTCGGAATGAGTCACACCGGTTGGCGAGCTGTTCGAGATCGCAACTCATAGCAATGTCAGATCGTAAGCGCAGCGGATCTTCATCGGCGCGCTCCGAATGAGTAATCCAATCGGTGAGCTGTTGCTTGGCCTCGCGCGGCGCCATCTTTTCAGGCGAGCTCGGTTCATCCGCGTCAATTCGAAGAGCAGCTCGCACAGCCGAGATGTCGCTGATAAGCCATGCCTCAAACTCCTGCACCGCGACTGCGATGACTCTTTGGGCCCTCGGCTTGAGCCGCGTAATAGCATTTTCTAGTTCTTGGCGTCGTTCCTTCTTACCGTCACAGTCCACGAAGACAACGGCCAGTTCGGGTCTCAGCGTGGGCTCCGGCCACACCAAAAGCGAAGGGAGCACAGTGGGATTGGTCAGGTGACTCCCGCGTGCGACCATTCCGCGGTGGCGAAGCGGCTCTTCGAACTGAACGGCGTCTTTTGGAATCTGTGACACGTGGGCGATCGCCCGGCGCGCGAGAAAATGGGCAGCGCCCAGCTCGCCCTCTTGTTCGAGAAGGGTATCTCCCGGTCGCTTGGGGAGCTCGAATCGGCGACTCCTCCGGCCGAGCCGCTCACCGGCCCCCTCCGCATAGACCACTACTTGCAAAGACATCGATCACCTCCCCGGCACGCCGCCGAGACCGCCCGAAAGCCAGGCAGAGCCGAGAGAGTCGGTATAAACCTCCATCGTCTCGTCCCAGTCTTCGGTGTCGACCGGCGGCTTGCGTACGAATGTCGCACCCTCGTCGGGATCCCGATCGACGAAGCGAACTTCTTCGGGACGCACATGGTCGAGGAGTTCAGCGGAGTGAGTCGCCAGCACGACCTGCATCGGCGCGGGTCCGATCTCGCCATGGGCTAGATCGCGAAGAAACTGCATCAACTGCCCCATCAGGTAGGGATGGAGCGCTCGCTCGGGCTCCTCGATGGCTACCAGATCCACCGGCGGCTTTTGGTATTGCAGTGTGAGGAACGCGAGCATCAGCATGGTGCCGTCTGAGACGTCACCAGGTGTGAAGAAGACGTCCGGCTGCCATCTGTCATGAAAACGTAGTTGAAGCTTGCCACCACCAACAGGCGTGAAATCGACGTCGCCGAAGACCGGCACCAATTCACAGAGTGCCGAGGCGACGTCAATTTGTTCCTTGCGGGTCAGAGACGCGAAAACATTCGTGAGGTTGCCCCCGTCTGTTGCGAGGCTCTGCTCATGGCTCGGTGTATTGGATTGGCGAATGCAACCCAAGTCGAGATGGAGCTTTTGGTATGAAAAGCGACCAGTAGTAGCGCTTTGGTGAGCCTTCGAAACTCGAATGGTCGAGTCTTCATTGTCACTTATAAATTCGACACGCGACGTTAAGTCTCGCTGCTGCTTCCACTTGTTCCTCCAGTTGTCCAAACGCGCTGTGGGATCGAGTGCATCCAAAATCGACGACTTTCCAGAGGCGTTCGGGCCGACGAAGACGGTCAGTGGCTCGAGGTCGATCTCCAAGTCTCGCAGACAACGAAAGTTCTGGATATGTACGTGTGAAATCATGATGCGTGCCCTTGAAGTACGCAGGCTGAGACCAAAGAACAACCCGTATGCATTTACTCATTTCCCTACGGTGAACACAAGAGCTGCCAATTACCAGTTATCTGAGCGTCGAATCCAGACCAAGATGGTCTGGCACCGATAGTGCTTTGATCCCCCACGCCAGTTGAACACCCAACCCACACATAATACCGTGCCCGTATGATGCGAATACTCCTATTGTCATGTTGCACACTCCTGCTCTTCGCCACCCCGGCGATGGCCGAGCAGCCGGCCTCGACGACCGTCGAGGGGGCGCTGCAGGGTTATTTCTCCCAGGACACCGAGGACCCCGCGGCGGCGACGCTCGTCGAGTCGGGGTTTGCCTACGAGCGGATGCTCGTCGCCGAGCGGTTGCCCGGCGGAGCGAGCCTGATGGTGGAGGTCGAGCTTCGGCGTGACGAGCTGCGGTTTCGCTATCCCGTCAAGTTGGCGCGCCAGGACCAGCGCGAGGCCGCGAGCTGGCGCGTCGAGTGGGCGCCGGACGACGAATATGCGCGCGCCCTGGTGGCCATGGGCGATATCGAGATGCTCGCCGATATCGAGGCCGATGAGCCGTGGGCGGATGTCCAGCGGCTGCCGGCGCTGCCGGTGCTGGTCGCCGATCAGGCGATCATCACGCCGTTTGGCCATGTGTCCGAGCCGCCCTCGGGCAGCCAGACGGCCGACGGGCAGCTCGTGCCGCCCGAGGAGCTCGTCCAACACGCTCAGAATTGGACGGGGCTGGTGCTCGAGGACGAGCCCGGCACCGCCAACGCCGACCTGGTGATCGCCGGCGGGACCTCTTGGCGGCGAGTGACGCAGGCGTTGATGGGGCCGGCGGCGGTCGGCCTCTTTCGGATCTATATGGTCGGCGGCGCCGACGGCGCGCTCGTCGCGCTTCCCGGGGTCGCGCCGGTCGTCGATGGCGAGCTGGCCGAGGGCGTCGAGCCGTTGGTGGTGGGGATGTATCCGGCCGACGACGGGCATGCCTTTCGCGTGCGTGTGGGCGGCCGGCTCATTGAAAATAAGGACGCCTGCGCCGAGCGGATGACGCTATGCGCCGAGTCGGCCGGCGTCTTCGGCAAAGAGGTCGGCGAGCAGGTCTCCGCGGCGCTCGAGGAGCAGCCCGCCAAGATCGGCTACGTGATATTCGCCGCTACGGGCGACCTGCCGGTCGATGAGGTCGCCTCCCACCTGCGAGAGCTGAGCGATGCGCTCGGTGTGCCGCCCGAGAAGCTTCGCGTCGGCTTCATCGCAGAGGAGGAATCGGAATGAAACGAAACCCAATCACAACTTTCTGCGTCTATCTAATAGCGGCGTTGTCATGCGCGGCGGTTTGCCTGGCCTGCGCCACACCGTCGGCCGAGCGTTCGGGCGAGTCCGAAGAGCCGGGCGCACGGGAGCAAACCGAGGGCCCCGCCGAGGGACCGTCCGGGCCGTTTGCGACCGCCGAGCAGTGGGCGGCCGAGCTCGACGCCGACTCGGCGGCTGAGTCGATCGCAGATGTCGTGGCTCAGTGGCAACACGCGCAGGTCGAGCGGGTGTGGGCCGCCGGGGAGCAATATCGCGCCGTCATTGTACAGAAAAGCACCACCGGAGAGGTCCCGGCGGTGCTGCTGGTCATCGCTCGCGGCGATGACGGGCGCTGGCAGGTCGTCGACGAGAGGCCGACGACCTCCACGCATCTGTGGTCGGAGCTATGAGGTCGGAGTGACAGGACTACAGCGACGACTTATGGCTGAAAGCGCGACCCTCGCATCAGGCCGGCGATGAGCATCAATAGAAAGACGCCCAAGAAGACGTAGAAGAGAACCTGCGCGATGGCTGCTGCCGTTCCGGCCAATCCTCCGAACCCGATCACGGCTGCGACGATCGCGACGACGAGGAATACGAGTGCTCATCTGAGCATGATTGCCCCCGATTGAAAAAGGATGGTGAATGCTCGGATTCCCCCCTCGTCCGAGGACGATCGATTCTTCATCCCTAAAACTAAGCGCATTCGAACACTCACAAAGGCGAGCCTGTCGAACCGGAGTCACCCGTGACCAGCACCCAACGCATTGCAATCTTAGGAGCCGGGCCGATCGGACTCGAGGCGGCCCTTTTCGCCGTCGAGGCGGGCTTCGAGGTCGACGTCTACGAGCGTGACGAACCTGGCGCGCACGTCGAGCGTTGGGAGCATGTGCGCTTGTTTTCGCCCTGGAAGATGAATCGTAGCTCGTGGGGCGAGGCCGCGCTGCGCGAGGCCGGCTTCGAGGTGGCCGATGCGGACGCCTTCCCCACCGGGCGCGAATACCTCGATCGATATTTGCTTCCGCTGTCGCGGATCGAGCCGCTGGTCGGCCGTATCCACGAGCATAGTCGCGTAGTCGGCGTGGCTCGGCGCGACGCCCTCAAGGGCGACTTCATCGGCGACGAGCGCCGCGCCGCCGGCCCGTTTGTCCTGCTGGTCGAGACCGACACCGGTGAGCGCTATGTCGAGGCGGATATCGTCATCGACACCACCGGGGTCTACGACCAGCCCGGCCACCTCGGCCCCGGCGGTCTGCCGGCGCTCGGCGAGCGCAGCGCCGAGGCGCTCATCGAGCGTCATATTCCGGATGTCCTGGGCGCCCAGCGACCGATGTACGCCCAGAACACCACGCTTCTGGTCGGCAGCGGCTATTCGGCGGTCACCACCGCGCGGCTCTTCGACACACTGC
>JBKGZI010000201.1:0-10614 GCA_046545675.1 Persicimonas sp. | reverse complement strand
CAGACCAGTGTCTCCAACGTCATCTCCGGGCTCTTTTTGCTCATCGACCGACCGTTCTCCATCAACGACACCGTCCAGATCGACCAGACGTTGGGCACGATCATCGCCATCGACCTGTTGAGCACGAAGATCCGCACCTTCGATAACCTCGTGGTGCGCCTGCCCAACGAGGCGCTGCTCAAGAGCACGATCACCAACTATACGTTATTCGGAGTGCGCCGCATCGAGATTCCGGTTCAGGTCGCCTATTCGACCGACCTGGGCCAGGCCCATGATGTATTGCGAGGGGTCATGCGCGATCACACCGCGGTGCTCGACGAACCCGCGCCGGTGGTGCTGACCGATCTACTGGCCGACAGCGGCGTCAACCTGCTCATCCGCGCCTGGGTCATTCGAACCGACTTCGTCCAAGCCAGGAGCGACCTGACCACCGCGGTCAAGGAGGCGCTCGAAGAGGCGGACATTCAGATCCCCTTCCCGCAGCGGGTCATTCACCATGTGAACACGGCTTCTGAGCCAACTGCTCAACCTCAGAAGTCTGTAGGCTCAGCGCGAATCGAAGCGCCCGAGCAAGTCTAACGCTCTCACTCTCTGACTTTCTTACTCTCTGCAGTAATCATTTCGGCCAGGCCGCCGACGCTCTTCTCGTCGGTGATCGCGTCCAACCAGCTCGCCTGGCCTTGATCGACCGGGTCGGTCTCGAGCATCGATTGGCCGCCGTCTCGCAGGCATTGTTCCAGAAAAGTCTGCACCAGCGGGTGGTCGAAGCAGGACTCCATGAAGTCGACCGCTTCGTCTTGGCCCGACCAGAGGGGCTGGCAGGCGCGTAGAAAGTCTTGGGCATATTCGGGGCTGCCCAGGTAGCCGGGCACGCAACTGTCGAGGGTGGCGCGACGGCCGCCCAAAAGGTTGGCCACGTGGACGTTGGAGACGAACGCCCGGATGAAGGTGCGGGCGGCGGCCTCGGTTGCGTCGAGCTGGAAGTGGGCCAGCCCAAGATTATAGAGCGTGGCCGGCTCGACCGGCCCGAGGCGATAGTCCTCGATGGCGCCTTCGAGATCGCCGAGCATATGACGGATCTCGGCGGCCATATAACGACAGCCGTCGTATTCGACCACGTTCATATTGGCGAGCGCATCGAATAACTCGAGCGCCTCTGTGCGGCGCTCGAGCTGACAGAGGCAAAGCGCCCTGCCCTCCATCGCACGCAGATAAGCCAAGTTCTCCGGCTCTCGCCAATCGATCTCGCCGTCGGCGGGGGTCGGAAACGCGGCGCCCATCGCCAGCTCGTAACTTTTGGCCGCCTGCTCGAAATCGCCGAGTTCCCAATGAACCAGGCCCAGATGATTCATGAACTCGGGGTCACTCGGGAAGGTCTGGGCGCCCTCCTCGAGATAGTCGCGTGCTTGCTCGTACTCACACGCGGCGAGCGCCTCGAGCGACCGCTGCAGGAGCCACTCCCTGCACCGTCGCTCGAAGCGCTCGCCATCAATAGGCGCACCATCGCTTGCTTTGCGAGGCGCCTCGGGCTGCTCACTGCGAAGGAGTCGCGTCGACTCCCCGCACAGCCCCTCGAGCAATACTTTAAGGCGCTCGCGCGTCTCCGGTCGCAGCTCCTCGATGCTGTCCAGAGCGGCCAGAAGCTGCGAGGCGTCTTCGAGAATTTCCAACATGATCTTCATTCAGCCAGTCCCAATTTCACGCGAATCATTCAGATATATAGCGGCCAGAACGAGTTTTAGGCTGAGGGCAAATGAGGGGTTGGTCAAGAATTTCCTTTAAGTTTTTGCCGAGCACATTCCTAAAGCAACACTTCAGGTTTTTATCAGACCACTCCCACTACGAAATTCCCCCAACCTCCCGGATGTTGTGATCCCCCGCAACCGTCACGTGTTGCGCCGCAGGTACACAGTTGCTAATAGCTTCACCGTCACCTTTATATCCGCCACCGGCGGTTCAACTCCCAACCTAGATTCGTTGCGCCAATCATGAATCCACACGACATCCGCGACAGCTATCTGAAGTATTTCGAAGAGCGTGACCACCGAGTGGTCGACAGCGCGCCGGTGGTGCCCGAGGGCGACCCGACGCTGCTGTTCACCAACGCGGGCATGAACCAATTCAAGGACGTGCTGCTCGGCAACGAGAACCGCGACTACCAGCGCGCGACCAGCGTCCAGAAGTGCATCCGCGCCGGCGGCAAGCACAACGACCTCGACGAGGTCGGCAAGGACGGACGCCACCTGACCTTCTTCGAGATGCTCGGCAACTGGTCGTTTGGCGACTACTACAAGGGAAAGGCGATCGAGTGGGCGTGGGACTACGTGCTCAACGTGCTCGAGCTCGAAGAAGATCGCCTCTATGTGACCACCTATAAGGACGACGACGAGTCCTACGATATCTGGACCGATCAGATCGGCCTGGCCGACGAGCGCGTGCTCAAGCTGGGTGATATCGAGGAAGGCAACGAGGAGAACTTCTGGTCGATGGGCCCCACCGGACCCTGCGGGCCCTGCACTGAGATCCACTACGACCACCACCCGGAAGACGGCGAGTTGACCTTCGAGGTCGGCTACGACGAGGAGCGTATCGTCGAGATCTGGAACCTGGTCTTCATGGAGTTCAACCGCGATGAAACCGGCGCGCTCAATCCGCTGCCGATGAAGAGCGTCGACACCGGCATGGGGCTGGACCGCGTGGCCATGATCAAGGCCGGCCGCGACAACGTCTTCCAGACCGAGCTATTTACGCCCATCTTCGAGGCCACGCTGGAGCTTGTGGGCGACAAGGTCGCCGATTGGGACACTTTTTATGCCCGCGACGACTTCACCAACTTCGCGGTCATCGCCGACCACGTGCGCACGGTGACCTTTGCGGTCTGCGACGGCGCGAAATTCGCCAACGAGGGCCGCGGCTACGTGCTCCGACGCATCCTGCGCCGGGCGGTGCGCTACGGGCGCGAGCTCGGGCTCACCGAGCCGTTCTTGCACAAAGTCTCGCAGGCGGTCGTCGACAATTACTCCGATATTTATCCGGAGCTCGAAGCGACCGGCCAAGAGGCCGCCGAGCTGATGCGTCTCGAGGAGGAGCGCTTCTTCCGCAATATCGACCGCGGCATCGAGCTGTTCGAGCAAGCCGCCGAGAACGCCCAGGCCGAGGGCCGCGACGAGCTCAGCGGCCAAGAGGTCTTCCAGTTGCACGCAACCTACGGGTTTCCGCCGGATTTGACCGAGTTGATGGCTGAAGAGAAGAGCCTCTCCATCGACTGGCAGTCCTACGAGCGATTGTGGGCCGAGCACCAGGAGGCCTCGCGCGGCAAAGACGTACACGCCGACGCCGCTGGAGTCGGCGACTGGATCACGGTTTACGAAGAAGAGGACAGCGAATTTGTCGGTTACGACAAGCTCGAGGCCGCCGCCTCGATCACGCGCTTTCGTCCCGTCGGCGAAGACCGCTTCCAGGTCCTGCTGACCCGCACGCCGTTTTACGCCGAATCGGGCGGACAGATCGGCGACCGCGGCAGCATTCGCGCCGCCGACGACAGCGTCGTCTTCCGCGTCGTCGACACCCAACGCTCGCCCATTGGCATCGTGCACGTCGCCGAGCGCGAGAAAGGCACCATTGCCCGGGAGTCGCTCAAAGGTGAATTTGTCGCCTCGGTCGACCCGTCGCTTCGCCGCCAGACGATGGCCAACCACACCGCCACCCACCTGCTGCACGCCGCGCTGCGCAATATCGTGTCCGACTCGATCTTCCAGTCGGGATCGTTGGTCGCGCCGGACCGGCTGCGCTTTGATTTCAGCCACGGCGAGCCGCTGACCGACGAACAGGTCCGCGCGGTTGAAGAGCGGGTCAACCAGATCATCCGTGAAGGCCGCGAGGTCAAACCGCACGTCGACGTCTCCCGCGAGCGCGCCGTCGATCAGATGGGCGCCATGGCGATCTTCGGGGAGAAATACGGCGACACCGTACGCGTCGTCGAGATTCCCGGCGAATCCGTCGAGCTTTGCGGCGGCACCCACGTCAAAAATACCGGCGACATCAACCTCTTTCGCATCACCAGCGAATCCGGCGTCGCCGCCGGCATCCGCCGCATCGAGGCGGTCACCGAGCAGACCGCCTACGAGAGCTTCCGCGAGGACGCCGACACCCTCTCCGAGGTTGCCAAGACGCTCAAGACCGACACCTACGACCTGCTCAAGCGCGCCTACTCGCTGCTCGACGAGAAGGCCGACCTCGAGCGCCAGGTCGACCGTCTGTCCCAAAAGCTCGCCCAGACCGAGTCCAGCGACCTGATCTCCGGGGCCGTCGACGTCGACGGGGTCAAGGTCATCGCCAGCAAAATCGGAGTCGAGACGCGCGACCAGATGCTCCAATATGCCGACAAATTGCGCGAGCAGCTCGATGAGGGCGTGGTGCTACTGGCCAGCGAGCTCGACGGCAAAGCCGCGCTGGTATGTGTGGTCACCGAGCCGGCGTTCAAAAAACGCGGCCTCAAGGCCGGCGATCTGGTCAACGCGGCCGCCGAGCACGTCGACGGACGCGGCGGAGGCCGCCCCACCCTGGCTCAGGCCGGCGGCTCCAAGCCCGACGGGCTGTCTGCCGCGGTCGACCACTTCGCCGACGCAGTGCGCGCAGCTCTTTAAG
Source organism: Persicimonas sp. (assembly GCA_046545675.1). GTDB lineage: Bacteria > Myxococcota_A > Bradymonadia > Bradymonadales > Bradymonadaceae > CAYLTX01. The sequence goes on along the minus strand of JBKGZI010000201.1, from coordinate 5,967 downwards.
GCAGAGAGTGAGAAAGTCAGAGAGTGAGAAAGTTAGAAAAACACACAAGGCCGACCGAGCAGATCCGCTCGGTCGGCCTTTTTTATCTTACTCTCTCACTGTCTTACTCTCTCACTCTCTGCTGTTCCCGATTTCAATCGGCTCGGCTTCTTGTTGGGTCGTGTCGAGGTGGTGGTACATCGCCAGGCCGGCGGCCAGGAGTGCGACGATGCCCAGCAGCGCCACGAGGAGATTTTGGCGGCGTTGCAGTCGGTGGACTTCGTCGGCGAGCCGCCGGTTCTTCTTGCGCGCGTCGATCATCTTGGAGCGGTCGACCTCGGCGGTCTCCGCAAGCGACGAGCCGCCGTCGTTGACCAGCTCGGCGGCCAATGCCGCGTCCTGCTCCGGCTCGGGCATAGGGACCTCGAGCTCCTCGGCGTCGAGTTCGGCGTCGGCGTGGCCGAGCTTTTCGAGGGCAATATTGCCGATCGGTTTGGGGTCGAGTTCTCCCTCTGAGGCACGCCGGACCGTCTTTGCGATATCTGCGCGCTCCTCGGTGAAGAGCTCGGAGACGTACTTGCCGAGCTGGTGGCGCACCCGCCCGTCGGAGCGCGTTGCCAAAAATTGAAGAAGCTCGTCGCGCATCTCGGCGGCAGATTGATAACGCCGAGTCGGGTCGCGCTCGAGCGACTTGAGGACGATCTCCTCTAGAAGCGGAGGGTACTCGTCGTCGAATTGCGTCGGCGCATCGATCGGCTCGTCGGTGACCGCCGCGACGACCTCCTCCTTGGAGGCGCGCCGAAAAAGCCGACGCCCCGAGGTCAGTTCGTATAGGATGATCCCCAGGCTGAAGATGTCCGAGCGCGCGTCGACCGCCTCGTCGAGGCATTGCTCCGGGCTCATATAGGCATATTTACCGCCGGCGAGCGTATCATGATCGGCGCCGTTCTCCTGGATCTTGGCGATCCCGAAGTCAAAAACCTTGGTCACGCCCTGATAGGTCACCATCAGGTTCTGAGGGCTTACGTCCCGGTGAACCACCGAGTAAGCGGTGTCGTCGAGGTCTCGGAACTCGTGGGTATAGTGCAGCCCGTCGCAAGCATCGGCGATGATCTGCACGGTCTGGTTGAGCGTGGGAGGCCGGCCATTTTTGTGGCCGCGCTGGGCGATATCTGCGACGGTCTGCCCGTTGACGAAATCCATGATCATACAATGCTCGCCGCGCAGGAGGCGCGCGTCATGCACCGTGATGACGTTGGGATGGCTGAATCGCGCCGATAGAAACGCCTCGCGGTAAAATAGCTCGACGAATTTCGGGTCGTGGCGGTATTTGGTCGGCAGCGCCTTGATGACCACGGGCCGGGTAAAATGATCCGGCCCCTGCTTCATCGCGAGGAACACCTCCGATTGCCCGCCCACGGCCAACCGTCGAAGCAGGACGAACTCACCAAGTTGTCGATTGATGTGCATTCAGGGAAGCCCAGGCTACCCGAGGATAATTCCAGAACTGGCAGTATTCTAGTACTGCTCGACCCAAGCCGCAACGTATTCTCCAACGTACCTGACATAGCCGACCTAAGTAGCTAATATTGTTGCGATTGGTCTCTCCTACTATTGCAGTGTCTAAATGAAGTCATCCTGGTCCATTCTCATCGCGGTGGTTTTGCTCGTCGCCGCCGCCGGGTGCTCGCCTGATCCGGGCGTCGAAAACGACGATTCGGCGGCCACCTGCCAGACCGACGACGAGTGCCAGCCACGCCAACGCTGTGTGGCCGGGCAGTGCCTGCTCACCGCCGGAGGCGGCGGCGAAGACACCGACGTGGCCGACGCCTCCGAGGTTGGCCCCGACGGGTCGGCCGACGCGGGTGATGTATCGCCCGACGAGGACGTCTTTACCGGCCCCGACCAAGACAACGACGGCGTCCCCGATATCCGCGATAACTGCCGTTTCGAGCCCAACCCCGACCAACAAGACGGCGACGGCGACGGCATCGGCGACGCCTGCGACAACTGCCCGAGGGTCGCCAATGCCGACCAGACCGACGTCGACGACGACGGCGTCGGCGATGTCTGCGATATCTGTCGGCGCATCCCCAATCCGGACCAGAGTGTCAGCGCCACGGGCGTGCCGCTCGACTGCACCGACACCAGCGATTGGGACGATGATGGCGTACCGGACGTGCGCGATCTGTGCCCGACGATCGCCCAAGAACTCCAGGTCGACACCGACGGCGACGGGTTTGGCGATCTGTGCGACAACTGTCCGTTGACGCCCAACGCCGACCAAGTTGACCGCAACGCCAACGGCAAGGGAGACGCCTGCGAGCGCGGCGGCTCGCCGGACTTCGACGGTGACGGCTGGGCGGACGTCATCGACCCCTGCCCGACCGATCCGCGCGGCGGGGACGCCGACGCCGACGGCGACGGCATCGGCGACGCCTGCGATCCCTGCCCCACTGTTGCGGCCCAGAGCGCCGAGGGCTGCGGCGACACCGACGACGGCGACGCCGACGGCGACGGCATCCCTGATCTCATCGATAATTGCCCGGACGTGATCAATCCTCTGCAGCTCGATCTCAACCAGGACGGCGTCGGCGACGCCTGTCAGGACCACTTCTGGCGCCAGGACACCGATGGCGACGCCATCCCGGACCGCTCAGACAACTGCCCCTTCGACGCAAACGCCGCTCAACTCGACGACGACGGCGACGGCATCGGCAATAGCTGCGAGTCTTCCCAAGATGACGACCGTGACAGCGACGGCGTCCCCGACGACCGGGACAACTGCCCGTGGCGGGCTAACCCCTCACAACATGATATCGACGGCGACGGGGTCGGCGACGCTTGCGACAATTGCCTGCTGGTCGCCAACCCCGACCAAGAGCTCGACTCCGACTCCTCGCTGGGCGTTGCATGCGCCGATGACTTCGACGGCGACGGCGTGCCTCACGAAGTCGATAATTGTCCTTATGTCAACAACCCGGACCAACACGATTCAGACGCCGATGGTCGCGGCGATGCCTGCCAAGCGGGCAGCCAGGCCGACATCGACGGAGATGGCGTGGCTGACGCAACCGACAACTGCCCGGTGTGGCAGCTCGACTCCTCGGTCCAAGACTGCGAGGTCGACACTGACGGCGATGGCATCGACGACACGGCCGACAACTGCCCGCGCACGCCCAACCCCGACCAATCGGACACCGACTCGGACGGGGTCGGCGACGCCTGCGACCTATGCCCGACGGTCTCCGCCCCCTGGAACCTCGACCTCGATGACGACGGCGTCGGTGATGCTTGCCACGGCGACCGCGACGGCGACGGTATCCCAGACGCACGCGACAACTGCCCGGACATCTCCAACCCCTTCCAATCCGATGTCGACGGCGACGGTCTCGGCGATCTCTGCGATAGCTGCCCGCTGGTGGCCGACGCCCGCGCCGAGATGCCCGGGCAAGCCTGCGCCGAGGACTTCGACGGCGACGGCATCCCAGACGCCCACGACAACTGCCCGCAGGCGCCCAACCCGTCGCAACTCGACTCCAACCGAAACGGCGTCGGCGACGCCTGCCTCGACGACACCGACGGCGACGGCGTGCCGGACATCTGGGACAATTGCCCGCTGCTGCCCAACTCAGACCAGCTCGACTCTACGGGCGACGGGGTCGGCGACGTTTGCTGGGGCGATCGTGACCGCGATGGCGTGGCCGACCGGCTCGATGAGTGTCCTGATTTTTATAATTATGCTGGGCGGGAGTGTGCCGGGGAGTGATGGCGGTGTGTGGCATCACGCCAAAGCCCCTCCGCCGAGCGTAGCAAGGCAGAGGGGCTTTGGCGTGATAGCAAGGGATTTGCGTTACTCCACCACAATCGTCTCATTGGCCGTAAACTTACCCTCGAGCGCCCACGCGTCATTCGTACCGTCTTCGTCGAGGTCCAAATTCATCTCGCCGGTATCCAACAGCGCATCGAGAGTGACCACCGTGCCGTTGATATCGACGCCGGTATCCTCGGCGTCTTCCTGGGTAATATGGCCGGTCAACTCCGCCTCCTCCATCCGCACCTCAGTGACGACTTCGTCGTCGGCGTTCGTGTAGGAGAATGGCAGGAGCGCGCCATCGAGTTCGATGTCCTTGATCGGAATAACCGCCTTCTCGACGTCGTCCTCGACCTCGAAGGTGGCGATGAAGTCGAGCGTGGGCAATGAGCCGGTCAACTCGCCAGTTTCGGAATCGAACGGCGCCTCTTCGGTATAAGTGTCGGGGGATTGCGGGTCCCACTCATACTCACACTCGCCACCCGTGACCTCCTCCGGGTCGCAGTCGAGGTCGGCCTTGAGGCCAGCGCCGCCGCGCAGCGAGAACGTGCCCGCCTCGGTGTCGATATCCTTGAAGTGCATGAGCACGACGACCGGGTACTTCTCGTGTTGATCCTCGAGGCTCGTCCGCAGCAGGCTATTCAGGTCCGAGCCCGGCGTCTCTGCTTCGAAAGAGAACTCGGTGATGCGCAGGTCATACTCTGACTCATACTCGAAATCCTGCGGGACGTCGGACTCCTCGACGTCCGGCTCGGAGTTATTGCCCGCGTCCGAGCCGTTATTTGCGGCAGTCGCGTTGTTGGTTGCGTCCTCGTCCCCGCCACAGGCAGATCCGAGAACGAGCAGTGCGGCGGCGAAAAGAGCCCAAAAGATGCGGCGATGGGTGTTCATTGAAACTCCTAAAACCAACGTATTTAGACAAAAGAAAAGCGCAGGGATTTGTCGGCCCTGCGCCTTAATCGACCGATGACACGGTCATTCTACCCAGAATCACACTCGATACAAAACGCTCTTCCCAAAACCTTGCCCCGGACTCCTAAACCCCGGCCTCACAAATCCTCCAGCGGCTCAAAGCTCACCAACTTCTCGAACTTCGAGAACCGCGAGATGATCTCCTTGGAGTCGCGATCACGAAGCCCGTCGAGGCTGAACTCCTCGACGCAGAAGCTGGCCATGACGCTGCCGACGACCATCGCCTGACGCAGGTTCTGCATATCGGTGTGGCCGTTCTCAGCGATATAACCCAGCAGTCCGCCGGCGAAGGTGTCACCGGCGCCGGTGGGGTCGAATACCGACTCGAGCGGATAGGCCGGCGCGAAGAACGTGTCGCGCTCGGTGAATAGCAGCGCGCCGTACTCGCCGCGCTTGACGGCGATGAAGCTCGGGCCCATCGCCAGGATGGACTGCGCGGCCTTGACGATATTGGCCTCACCGGCCAATTGGCGCGCCTCGGTCTCGTTGAAGACCGCCATATCCACACGCGCGAGCACGTCGAGGAGCGCGTCGCGCTTGCCCTCGATCCAGAAGTTCATCGTGTCCAGCGCCACAAACTCCGGGTCTTCGACCTGCTCGAGGACCTCGAGCTGCAACTCGGGGTCGATATTGGCCAAAAAGACATGGCTCGCGTTCTTATACGACTCGGGCAACTCCGGGTGGAAATCGCCAAAGACGTTCAGTTGCGTATCCAGCGTGATCGCCTCGTTGAGGTCGTAGCCGTACTTTCCTTTCCAACGAAAGGTCTCCCCGTCGGTGTGTTTGAGCCCGTCCAGGTCGACCCCGCGAGACGCGAGGAAGTCGACGGTCTCGTCGGGGAAATCCTCGCCGACGACGGCGACGAGGTTTACGTCGGTGAAATAACTCGCCGAGGTCGAGAAATACAGCGCTGAACCTCCCAGCGCCTCCTCGACCTTGCCAAAAGGCGTCTCGACGGTGTCGAATGCGACCGATCCTACTACCAGCAAACTCATTGGAATCTCGTGGCACGTCTGATTGAGTACTGCTTATCTCTCAGGGCTGTTTGGCTTCACTTTGAAACTTCTCGAGGCGCTTGCGAACGTGGGCGGGCAACTTGCCCTCGCCGGGCTGTCCGAGTTGACCGCAGGCGGCCATCTCTTCGCGGCCGCGCGTCCTGCGCCGGAGCACGTGGACACCGTGGCCGATGAGCTGTCTCTTAT
>JBKGZI010000200.1:0-10620 GCA_046545675.1 Persicimonas sp. | reverse complement strand
GCATCGAGTGTCTCGAGCTTCTCGTTATCCACAAGACTTACGCGCTTGTACCTAAGGCAGCCAAACTACGATTTGGGTTTGGTTTTACGGGAGTGCTCGGTGGTTCGAACTGTGGACACATCGAGCGAGGTTCAGTAGCCTCATCGCCACCAACTTCAACAGTCTCGCAAGGCGATACGCTATGAATCTTGCTAAGAAAGCGGCCGTACTATCACTCGTTTTTGGCTTCTTCGCGGCCTGCAGTGGCGATACAAAAGGCACTAACGCCGCGTCTGAGCCCGATGTCGGCTCGGACACGGTCGACACCGCCGAGGTCGAGCGGCCCGCGGCACCCGAGCATGACGGGGTCTATAGCTTCGTCGATGGCTGTTACACGATGGACGCCTCCGAGCCGGGCAGCGACACGGCGCTCTATCTGGCCGCGGGCGAAGATGGCGAGGCCTTTGCGTTCTCGGAGTCGGACGGCGAGGCCGCCTCGCGCTTTTTCCTCAAAGCCTCGGACCTGGCGACTTATGTCTTCTACGACGAGGAAGAGCGCTACTTCGTGGCCGACGAGGGAGCTTTCGTGCGCAAGGACGAGCTGCTCAGCGATATTTTGACCCTCGACGACGATTATCTGCCGGGCGCCCAGTGGCAGCTCGAGACCTCCGAGCACGACGAGTCGCGCCTGCAGCTTCGCCACCTCAAAACCGGCCAATATCTGACGACCACGGGGCTGTCCGACAGCGTCGACGACGCGGCGGTCATCGCGCTATATCCGGCTGAAGGATGCGCCGAATATCCGGAGCTGACCCTCGACGCCGACGGCGAGGTGGCCCCTCGCGAATTCGACGACGGTTCGGTGTGGGGTTTCGCCGAGACACACTCGCATCTGATGACCAATTTTGGCTTCGGCGGCGGCGGGATTTACCACGGCTCGCCGTATCATCCGCTGGGCGTCGAGCACGCGCTGCCTTCCTGTGAGATGTTCCACGGCGCCGAGGGCCGCGCCGATCTCTTTGGCTACGGCTACGACCACGCCGATGAGCTCGACGACCAGGACATGCTCACCGGCCTGATCTCGGGGCGCACCCCCGAGTTCAACCATCACACCGACGGCTATCCCGAATTCACCGATTGGCCCAGCGCCCACGACAGCTCCACCCACCAGACCCAATACTATAAGTGGCTCGAGCGCGCCTATCTGAGCGGGCTTCGCTTGATGGTCCAGCACGCCACGAGCAACCGGGTGATCTGCGAGTTGTTGGTGGGCACCGACACCCAGGACGTGCGCTATTCGTGCGACGATATGGCCGCCGTGGACCGCACCCTCGCCGAAACCCGTAAGCTCGAGCGCTATATCGACGCCCAGTCCGGCGGGCCCGGCGAGGGTTGGTTTCGCGTCGTGGAGAGCCCCGAGGAGGCCCGCGAGGTCATCGGCGAGGGCAAGATGGCAGTCGTATTGGGGATCGAGGTCTCCCATCTCTTCGATTGCTTTTTGGTGCCGCCCGAAGGCGAAGAACGCTGCGACGAACAGGACGTCGTCGATGCGCTGGACGATTATTACGACCGCGGGGTTCGGGCGATCTTCCCGGTCCACAAATACGACAATGGCTTCTCGGCCGGCGACGGCCACCGCGACATCATCGAGGTCGGCAACTTCATCCAATCGGGCCACTGGTCGAACTTCACCGAGGACTGCCCCGAGCTGCCCAGTGTCTTCGACAAGGGCGACGTCACCTTCGCCGGGCTCAATGAGCCCAGGGACGAGTATATGTCCGAGCCGCCCAACGATATGTCCGGCTTTGCCGACGAGCCCATCGACACGCTCTTGCCGTATGTCGATCGGCTGAACGAAGGATCGCTCGAGGGTGACTACTGCCAGAACGCGGGCATGACCCAACTGGGCGAGTTTTTGATGGCCGAGCTCATGGAGCGGGGGATGATCGTCGAGATCGATCACCTGCCGCGCCGCTCCTACGAGCGGGCGTTCGCGATGCTGGAGGACAACGACTACCCGGCGGTCGGCTCGCACGGAAATCACAACAATGGCAAGATCTACGAGCTGGGCGGGGTCTCGAAATTCAACTTTGCAAATTGCAGCGACCCCGACCAGCCCGGCACGCGCGTCGAGCCGCTCCAGGATAGGCTCGACCTCATCGCCGACGCCGGCGGCTACCCCGCCGAGGGCTTCGGCTTCGACCTCAACGGCTTCGCCGGCGCCCCCGGCCCCCGCTTCGGCGATAATAGCGTCTGCAATGAGCCCCAGGAGAACCCGGTCAGCTACCCCTTCGAGTCGTATACCGGCGAGGTGACCTTCACCGAGCCGCGCGTGGCCAACCGCACGATCGACTTCAACAACGAGGGGCTCGCCCATATCGGCATGATCCCCGAGCTCATCGAGGACGTGCGCAACGACGGCGCCACCGACGACCAACTCGAGCCGCTCTTCCGCTCCGCCGAGGGCTACCTGCGCATGTGGGAGCGCGCCGAGGAACGCGGCGCAGCGATTTCCCAATAGTTGCCAAGTCCCCAAGCCCGGGATCGGCGCTGACGAACGACTCGTCACAAGCGCCATGTGATTGCACTTAACTCAACGGAACTCGAAGACCCGCTCTTCGCCGTAGTGGGCGACGAGGCCGTCGACGCGTTGGAGCAGCTTCTGGCGTTGCTTCCAGAAGATCTCCAGGCGCTTGTGCTCGTTCCAGTTGGGGTCGGGGAAGAGCAGCTCGTCGACCGTCTCGGGCGATAGCGCGCGCACCGCGGTGAGCATGCGGCGGCTGAACCGGCTGGTCAGCTCGATGCGCGGCTCGACCTCGGGGACGGTCTCGTCGTAGAAGGCCGCCCCATTGTCCAGCGAGATGAACGTGCCGTCGGCGATTTGATTATTCACGCCGAAGTACTCGGGCGCCTTGCTGAAGCGGTCCCAATTGTGGGTCAGATAATCGAAGACCAGAATCGCCGAGAGCTGGCGGGCCACGTCGCGCAGGTCGGCGTCGCCCTGTTCGGCGAGCGCTTCTTGATGGAATTTACCGTCGCCCAATTCCTGTAAGGGCGCGATCGCCTCGCTATACGGCTCGTCGAGATTGTCGGGGTGAAAGCGCACGTCGAGCCACTCCTGCCACATCCTGGTATATTCGATGGGCCAGTCCACGAAGTGGGGCACCCAATCCTTGAGCGTCCCGTAGAGGTACTCGCGCTCCTTGCCGTCGGGGCCGGCCTCCTCGACCCAATGCAGCGCGCTGAAGCCCTCGGCGTAGCTGGTCTGCCAGTCTCCGTCGACGACACCGTAGAGCTGCTCGAAATCGGCGCGGCTGATCCTCGCCGGTCGGTTGACGGGGACCTCGAAGTGGCACGGCACAAATTCGCAGAAGACGTACGACGCCACCTCGGCGCGCCAGCCGTTTTTCCACTCGTCCTGGGCGGGCTTGAAGGCGAATACGTTGCGGCCGGCCTTGGTGATGCGAAGTGAGATGGAGCGGCCCCCACCCAGCGCATGGATGCGGTCGACGGGCTCGTCGACGCCGGGCCCATTCGCGCCAAAGGTCACCACTTTCTGCTTTTCCGCGAGCGACGGATCGGCGGCGATGGCTTCGTTGAAGGCGCGCTTGAGCGGTGGGGTGACGCGGCGGGCGGCCATGGCGTCGAGCAAGATCTCGCGGGCGAGCTCGTAGCGCTCGCCGTCCATCAAAGCGGACGCGAAGGTGTCCTCACGGGCGGCGACGCCGACGTGCTGTGAGGCCCGTTCGATGGCCTCTCGCCAGTCCTCGTCGGTCGGCTCGGAGGTCGGCGGGATGGTCAGCACCGGTCTGTCATCGGCGTTTGTATCGGCCGGGGCGGCTGTGGCGGTTTCGTCGGAGGTCGGTTCGTTGCTCTCCAGCCAGTCGACGACGGCGACCGCGGCGGCGGCGCCGACGGTGAGGGCGGCGACGATGGTCAGCGTGAGGATGAGGCGGTGAGGCCAGGCCGTGTTTGGTTGGGGGGGGCTCGGTCCAGATTCGGGGCGTGTTGGCGTGGTTGGGGTTGGTCGTGGTCGTTTACGTTTACGATCACGGTCACGGTCACGGTCATGGTCGTGGTCGTGGTCGTGGTCGTGGTCGTGGTCGGCGTCGGCGTCGGCGTCGGCGTCGGCGTCGGGCAATGGACCGTGGTCGTTGGCTGGACCCTCCCCCCTAGGCAAGCCTTGGGGCTGGACGGGCGCCGGCTCCGCGGGCGGCAAGCCGCCGCTGCGCGTGTCCGGGCTCGGCTCCCGGTCCCAGTCGCCGGTGGTGACTTTTGCGACGAGCTGTTGGGTGCGCCGCAGCAGGCGTCGGCGGACGCTGGGGTAGGCGGGATGCTGCTCGAGGGGCATCCAGCGGTCGGCGTCGAGGCCGAGTTCGATGACCTCGAGCCAGACGCCGCTTTTGAGCAGCGTCGCGAGGGCCTCTTCATCGACCGGATCGTAGACGACATCGTCGACGCGGATCGGCCAGGGGCCGGACTTGTCGGCTTCGGTGAGCGGTGTCGGGGGAGGGGTCGGTTTCGGGCTCCGGTTGTCGGTATCCGGCTCCGGTTCCGGTTCCGGCACCCGGTCCCCGTCATCCGGCACCCGGTCCCCAGCATCCGGCACCCGTTCCCCGTTATCCGGCACCCGGTCCCCGTCATCCGGCACCCGGTCCCCAGCATCCGGCACCCGGTCTCCAGCATCCGGCACCCGGTCTCCGGCATCCGGCTCCGGTTCCGGCTTCGGTTCCGGCTTCGGTTCCGGCTTCGGTTCCGGCTTCGGTTCCGGCTCCGGCTCCGCCACCGAATTCGCCACCTCATCGGCGATCGTCAACAATTCGTTATCGAGCGCCCCCTCCAGGGCGTCTTGGTGCGTCTCTGGCTCGTCGGGCTCCGAAGTCGGCGCGCGTAACCGACCCGGATCGAGCCGTTTGAGCCTGGCGAGCAGCGAGTCGGAGCGTGTTTTCTTGTCGCCCGTCGCTTCGGAGGCGCCGGCGGGCTCGGAGATCTCGGCGCTGGGCGCCGACGGCTCGTCGAGCTCGTCGAGCTCGTCGGCTTCCTCGGGCCCCAGCGACAGGGTGGGGCGGCTTACCTGGGTGACGTCGCGAAAGACGCGCTTGGGCTCCTCGGCGTCCGGCTGAGGCCGCGGCATATCCTCCGGGCGCCGAGTGGCTTTGGGATGCTCGAAGATCGTCGATATCTCGGTCTTTCGCCACCCACGGTCGTCCTCGACCACCGCGATCGGCTCGTTGCAGCGCGGGCAAGGCACCTCGTCGGGCAGAGTTCGGCCCTCGGCTGCGCGCAGCCGAAAATGCTTGTCACAGCTTGGGCACGAGATGTCGATGGCGTACTGCTCCGCGTGGGCCAATCAGTGGCAGCCCCATAATAGGTGGAAGATCGGGTGAGGGAAAGAAAATGGATGAAAGGGCTGACCTCCCGAAAATTTTGCGTCTCCGGAAGCGAGTCGAAAAATTTGCCGCGACAGGGGCTGCTCAGACGGTGCTGCAGCGCCTTCTGCGGGGTCTGTGCAGGTTGGCACGCCTCTCGCAACTCAGTCTGGTTGGATTGGTCGAGTACAAACACGGATGTCTTGTGGGTATCGCAACATTTTCGACCTTTCGTACAAGCACTGCCGATTGTCGCCGTTCTTGGTTCTTGGTTCTTGGTAAAGACGTTGCAAATCGAGGCAAGAACCAAGAACCAAGAACAGGTGCACGTGCTCGAGGTAAAACGAGAAGTCTTTGACGACTCGTAAATCACTGAATTTCCGTCTCATTAGTTATTAGGCCAGGAGAAAATCATGAATGCCATCAAAGGACTCGCCAACGAAGGAAAGCTCGACCGCATTCTTCGCGTCATCCTCGGCGCGGTGCTGCTCAGCCTCGTCTTCGTCGGACCGGAGACGGTGTGGGGAGCGCTCGGCCTGATTCCGCTGGTGACCGGAGCCATGGGCTTCTGCCCGATCTACAAGGTCATAGGCATCGATACGTGCGGCAAGCAACGCTGCTCGAAGAGCGCCTGATTGACTGCACCGGTCAGGCTGCAAAAGGGGGGCGTCGCACCCACGCCATCGGCTTGAACCATGCTGGCTCTTATGGGATGAACGGTCTGTATTTCAGACGATAACTTTGCATCCCCTTGGAGGCAGCATGGATAAGCTACGTCTTGGATTGGAGTGGTTTCTCAACCCCGATCACGTCCCCTTTTTAGTCGCCCAGCAAAAGGGCTGGTTCGCCGAAGCCGGCCTCGAGATCGAGCTCGTCGAGCCCGAGGAGCATCTCGACGCGGTCGACGAGATCGAAAGCGGCCAGATGGACCTGGCGGTCACCGAGCCGCTGCACCTGGTCGAGGACGTCGCCGAGGGGCGCCCGGTGGTCGGAATCGCCCGCTTCCTGCATACCAACGGCGGGGTGATGTATCTGGAGGATAGCGGCATCGAGCGGCCGCGCGATATGGTCGGCAAGCGCGTGCAGTACCCGGGCGCGCCCGGACCCGGCGGCCCGGCGATCGTGGGCACCATGATCGAGGCCGACGGCGGCGAGTACGACGCCGAGGATTTCGAGCCGGTCAACAACGGCTTCTATCACACCGACGCGCTGCTCGAGGACAAGGCCGACCTGGCCACGCTCGCCTTCTACAACTTCGAGATCGTCGAGGCCCGCCACCGCGGCGCCAAGGCGGACTTCTTCGCGCTCAAAGACTGGGGCGTGCCCGACTTCTGCCAGCTTATCTTGATCACCTCGCCCGACCTCCTCGCCGAGAAGGCCGACGCGTTCGAGACCTTCTTGAAGGTCACCCAACGCGGCCTCGACTTCCTGCACCAACATCCCGAAGAGGCCCGCGAGATTTACTTCGCTCTGACCGAGACTGACCCCGACGACGAGCTCATGTCGGCCATCTTCCGGGCGACGGTCCCCTGCTTTACCTTCGATTTCTCGATGAGCTGCGACTACTACAACGAGCTACAGCGTTGGATGCGCGACCACGACCTGATCAGCCGGACGGTGCTGGCTGATGATTATTGGACCAATGAGTTGGTATTTGATGGGGATGTGGCGCGGTATTGAAGACATCGTTTGTTGAAGCCCCCTCCCCACTTTTGCAGTTCAAAAGTGGGGAGGATCAAGGTGGGGGCCTCTCCTCGATCCTGTCCTACCCTTCGCTGGCGCTACGGGTGGAGAGGGAGCCTCCGAATGCAACTTGCTTCCACCTTACAACCTCTCACCCACATCCTCATAAACCTCACAGATCGGCGCCCACCGATGCTCCGCCTCGGTGTCGGCGCTCACATCCGCCTGCGGGCAGGATTCGTCGGCCGACCACTCGACCCATGCATCTCCCTGGCCGACTGATTCTGCATACTCGCGGAATAGTTCGAAGCCGTCGGTACCGTCGTCGCGGCCCTTGAAGACGGCGACGTCCTGGCACTGGCCGGTCTCTTCGTCCTCGACGCGGTTGAGGTTGTACTCGATGGCGAGGTCGTACATCTGTGAGGTCGACGAGTTCCAGCAACAGGTCTTCGATTCGGCGTAGACCAGCTCGGCGAAGACGTAGTCCTCGAAGCGGCGGTACTGGCGGTCGACCTCCTCGGTGCTCATGTCGAGCTCGGCGGCGATCTCGTAGAGGTCTTTGAAGGCGTCCTCGCGGCCGATGCGGGCCGCGCAGCTAGCCGGGTAGTTGCGCAGGTGGGCGCGCTTGTCTTCGATGACTTCCAGCAACACGTCCATCTTCTCTTCGGGGGACAGCTCGGTCAGGATCTGCTCGAAGCGGCCCGGCCGCTCGGCGATGGCTTCGTGGTCGGTGCTGTTGATGAAATCGTCCTGGGCCTCGGCGGGCACCACATTGGTCCAGCGCCCGTCGATATTGGTGGCCTGGCGCCAGCGCTTTAGCCCGCCGCCGAACTCCGCGTAGCCCTCGCCGCCGGTATTGCTCATCGTGAAGTAGCGCTTGCTGGCTGCGGCGCCGTCCCACTTGGGCTGGCGCCTGGGCATCGAGCCGCTGGCCAACTCGGCCTCGAGCTGGGCGATCTCCTCGCCGTCGACCTCACGCGTGCCCAGGTCGCGGCTTCGCATCGCGATGAGCGCGTGGCCGATGCCCTGGGCCTGCCAACGCTCGAGCAAGACATCGCCGGGGGCGACGGCTTCGGGGGCGAGGTTGAACGTGTTGGCCGAGTCGGCCAGGTTGACCGATCCGAAGTAGACCAGGTGCAGCCGCATGAAGTAGCCCACCCGCTTATTCAAGAAGACTTCGTCGAAGTAGGCGCCGGCGTGGGCATCTTCGCCGAGCATCGGCTGGGTGTCATCGTAGGAGCCGGGGATGGTCAGGCCGGCGAGCTTCTCGTCGCGGGGCCACTCCGCCTCTCCGTTGATGAATGCCTCAGCGTGGTCGGAATAGTCGGCGTAGCGGGTCCGGAAATTAGGCATATTGGACCAGCGGCCGTCGGCGGTGCGCACGCCGAAGTGGCCAAAATACAGCCGGTTGCCATAGCGGTCGGTGCCCTCGATGAAGTAGGGAAGCTCGTACCAACTCGCGAACGCCACGCGCAAAAACATGGCGACCTCGGCGCATTCGAGCGACGGGGCGGGCAGCTTCTTCCCCCAGGGCGTGGTCAGCTCGAAGGTCTCTCCGTAGCCCTCGGCGTCGATGCGCTCCATGCCGTCGACCCAGGCGCGGTACTTTTCTTCCCAGGTCATGCCACTATTGGCGCCCCAGGCGATGCCTGCTTTTTGCGCCGCGGCGGTGTCGGTGTCCGTCCATTGATTGGTGACCTCCCAGACCGCCGTCGGCGAGTCGTCGACGGCTACGGGGAGTCCCCGGCGGCCGCGCAGCGAGTCGTCCTTGCCGGAGGGCTCGCTGAATCCGGTGCCGCCGAGCACGGGTTTGCCGTTCTCGTCGACCTCGCCGCCCTGGGCGAGCAAGTCCTCGTTCTCAGCGTCGTCTCCACAACCGGCCATGGAGACCAGGGAGAGACACAAAAGCGCCATAATGGGTAGGGGGGCGCGCGAAAGGTGCGTCCTGAGTCGCTCGATCAACATTCTATGTCTCCAGCTCGATGTTTTTATATTTATTAGCGTACCGCTAATGTCATCGAGAGGAAACTTCAAGAAATATGCCAGCGGTGGACCGGCGCCCAGCGGGGTGCTGGGCGCCGGGGGTGGCAACTGGAGCTGCCGGTGGTGGGGGCTACTGTCCTCAGGGCCGGTCACCGCTGGCGATGCGCCAAGCTCAGGTCGGCTCTTCACCCGCCGCGGCCTGTTTCTCCATGCTGGGAAGCTCGGGCTTCTGGATATAGTCCTCGGGGATCTCACCGGTCAGCGACTTCAAGAAGGCGATGATATCCTCGACCTGCTCGTCGTCGAGCTCCTGGCCTCGCTGGTGCTTGGCCATCAGGCGAACCGCCTCGTCGAGGGTCTCGATGGAGCCGTCGTGGAAGTAGGGCGCGGTCTTCTCGATATTGCGCAGCACCGGCACCTTGAACTTCATCATATCGACGTCTTCCTCGGTGACCTCATAGCGGCCTTTGTCGGACTTGTCCGGCCACTCCTCGATCAGGCCCAGCTTCTGGTACATGGTGCCGCCGACCTGGGAGCCGACATGGCAGGAGGTGCATCCGACCTCGACGAAGGTGTTCAGGCCGCGCACCTGCTGGTCGGTGAGCGCCTCGTCGTCGCCCTCGAGAAAGTCATCGAAGGGGGCCGGGGTCACCAATTTGCGCTCGAAGGCGCCGATGGCTTTGCCGAGGTTGTCGAGGGTGACCGGATCTTCTTCGTCGGGGAAGGCCTCGGCGAAGAGCTTGTCATAGCCGTCGATCTCGTTGAGTCGGGCGGCGACCTCGTCGGCGTCGGTCATCGCCATCTCGACCGGGTTGACCACCGGGCCGGTGGCCTGATCTTCGACGTCTTCGGAGCGGCCGTCCCAGAATTGGGCGATCTGGTTGCCGGCGTTGTAGACGGTCGGTGAGTTGCGGTCGCCGAATTGCTTGTTGTGGCCCTCGGAGGTCGGCAGATTGTCGACTCCGAAGGTGTCCAAGCCGTGGCAGGAATTGCACGAGATATCCTGGCCCTTGGACAGCCGGGTGTCGTAGAAGAGCTTGCGGCCCAAGTCGACCTTGGCCGGCGTAATCGGATTGTCCTCGCTCTCGAATTGCTCGGGCAGGGGCTCGAAGACCTCGGCGTTCTCGCGGGCCTTCTCCAGCGGGGTTTGCTCCTGCTTTTCTTGTTGATTGGGCTCCTCTTGGGGCTCTGATGGCTCGTCCTTTTTACAGGCGGGTAAGACCAGCAGCGCCGCAAGTACAACGGTGCTCAATTTGAATCTCATAAGACCTTTAAATGGGGTTCGAGTCGATGTTGCACAACGCTTGACTGCGAGTTGCCTGGCCGCGACTCGCCGCGTTGTGGTCATTGTTGGCACACTCGTCGCGAAACGCTCCAGCTCGGGCCCGGGCGGGATGGTCGTTTCACGCGTTGTTGTTACTTATTTAGCACGTTTCTAAATCGAGCGCGAGGGGGTTCTTGGACGGCCCGCCTACTTTAATCCGGCCTATCTCGAGCTATTTGGCTACTCGAGTCGCGAGTGGCTCGGCGAGCCGGCCACCATGAGGCTGTCGCAAAAGGTCGGCAAAGTGATTGGACTGACGGCATTTTGCCTTTTCATCATACA
>JBKGZI010000199.1:0-10620 GCA_046545675.1 Persicimonas sp. | reverse complement strand
CGATGAGACCGTCGAATATAAGGACCACCCGCAGTCGGCACAGGCGGTCTATAACGCCGGCTATCTGCTCGATAATATGGAGCAGTGGGACAAAGCGATCGACGCCTACGAAAAATACATCCGCCTGTACTCGGACATCGACGAGGAGCAGGAGCAGATCAAGAAGGTCAAGTTGGTCCTCCCTTACCTCGAGATGGAAAAAGAACGCTGGAGCGAGGCGCTGGAGCGTTTCGAAGACTACGCCGACCTCGACAACCTCGACCCCGAAGAGCACGTGATGCTCAACAGCGAGATGGGGCTGCTGGTCGAAAAAATCGAGGGACCGAATTGGGAGAACGTCTCCAACGACTACTTCGACAAGTCGCTCGAGCTGTGGAACGACCTCGAAGAAGACAAGCAGAAGTACGCCACCGTGGCCTTCGCCGCCAAGGCGCGGTTCCATCAGGCCGAGCGGGTCTACGAAGAGTTCAAAAACGTCAAATTCGCCTTCCCGATGAGCAAGCTCAAGCAGAGCCTGCAGGAAAAGGGCGAGCTCGAGCAAGATGCCGAGAAGATCTACCGCGAAATCATCGATATGGCTCGCGAGACCGGCTCTGAAGGCAGCAAGGTGTGGTTGACCGCCAGCGCCTATCGAATCGGTCAGATGTACCGTGATTTTGCTCAGCAGCTCAACGATCTGCCGCTTCCCGAAGGTCTGAGTGCCGAGCAAGAAGACCAATACCGCTTCGCTCTCGAGGACCAGATCTTCCCGCTCGAGGAGCAGGCATTGGAGGCCTTCCGCTACGCTCAAAGCCTGGCGATTCAGTACCAGGCCTATAATGAGTGGTCGAGCAAGTCGGCCAAACAGATCAGCAGCATGGAAGGAGAGTCCTATCCGATCACCGAGCAGGAAGGCGTGGACGCCTCGCACGGCCGGATCAACTTCTTCGTCCCCGAGGCCAATACCGACCTCGAGGCGATCGCCAAGCGTGCAGCCGAGCGCAAGCCGGTCGAGCCCGAGCCCCAGCCTGGCGACAAGCCCGGCGACGACAAGGGTGCTCCCGGCGAGTCGCCCGACAACAAAGACGGCTCGGATTCCGAGGGCCCACAGGCGGGTAAATAATGTCGAAACACCAAGCGATGCGCGGCGCCTCAAATGCCGCACCAAAGCAGAGATCATTGCACCTGGGGAACTCACCCATGATGAAGTTGCTCAAAACGAAAAGTCGCTCGCTCCTTGGCTTGCTCGTGCTTGTCTTTATTGCCGGCCAGATGGTCGCCTGCAGCAGCTCCAAGCCGAAGCCCGACGAAGAGGTCAAGGAGGTCAAAAAAGACCGCCTCGAGGAGATGGCCGAAGAGACCGGAATGAGCCTCGAGACGCTCGAGACCTTCCAAGAAGCGCTCAAAGAGCTTCAAAAGGACAAGCCGGACAACGACGAGGTCGTGGCGTTGCTTCAGCAGGTCGTCGACCAGGAGCCGAACTTCGCCGAGGCGCATTATAACCTCGGGGTCGTCTACTCCAATCGGATGCGCTACGACGAGGCGGTCGAGCATCTGGAGACAGCCCGTGACATCGAGCCCGAGGAGCTCAATCACACCGTGGCGCTGGCGCAAGCCTACGCGGTTACCGAGCAATACGGCCGCGCGTTGACCCTCTTTGAAGAGGTCGTCGCACGCCAGCCCAATAACCTCACCGCCAAGAACAACCTCGCCGTGCTCGCGCTCAAGGAGGGCGACGATGAGAAGGCGTTGAAGTTCGTCCGTGAGGTCTTGCGCGAGGATTACGAAAACGTCGGTGCGTTCAACACGCTGGGTCTGATTCAAAAGAAGCGCGAGAATATGTCCCTGGCGAAGTTTGCATTTGGCGAGGCCCTCGAGTTGTCCAAAGACGACCCGGATCCGGACGTCCACAACAACCTGGGACTGGTCTTCATGATGGAGGACGACGTTCCCAAGGCGGTCACTCAATTCGAGAAGGCCAACGAAGCCGACCCCAATTATCTGGAGAGCCGGCTGAACTTGGGCGCGATTCTCATCGAATTCCTCGACTACGAGCGTGCCTCTGGACAGTTCGGCGAAGCGGTGCGCATCGCCCCCAGCCACTGTACTGCGCGTCTGGGCAAAGCGGCCGCCGACTTCGGACTGGGAGCCTATGACTCCTCGGAGGAAGCCTATGCCGAGTCGGCCGAGAACTTCGAGCGTTATATCGACGAGTGTGACGCTGACCACGTGTCCAGCCACGAGCGGCTCGCCGAGTTGTACCAGAGCAAGTTGGACGACCCCGAGGAGGCGATCGCCTACTACAAGAAGTTGACGGAGATGGTCGACGACAAGGAGAAGAAGTCCCAATACGAGTCGATGGCGAACTTTTTGGCCAGCCAGCTCGAGTCCGAGCAGCAAAAGGAGCCCGAAGAGCAAGCTGAAGAACAAGGTGAAGAAGAAGCTGAAGAAGAAGCTGAAGAAACTTCCGAGGAGGGCGACGAGGATGTCGAGGAGCCCGAAGCGGAGGACGAAGACGGTGAGGACGCCAGTGAGACGGCGGAGGCCGAGGAAGCCGAGGAAGCCGCCGACGAAGAATAAGCGGCTCGAGCCTCGGCGGACGCAGGCTGCGCTTGCAGACTTCAGTGTCGCGTTGACGCTTCGTATAAGGCTCTGGTATTTTCAACTGGCTCGATTTTTAGATCTGCAGGAGGCAACATCATGCGCAAAATCATCGGACTGCTTGTTGTTCTGGCTTTTGTGCTCACCAGCGCCAGTGTCTTTGCCCAAGATGGAGGCGAGGATCGCTCCAAGTTCTATGACTTCGATGACATGCTCGTCGACGGTCAGTTGAAGACGCCGGACATGATTAAAATGGACGGTAAGGGAGAGGCCAAGTTCGAGCGTCTGCTCGATATCAAAAAGAGCTTCATGCCCAAGATCAAAGAATCCACCGAAGAGGCAGCCCTTCAGTAGGCCGCCGATGCTTCACCCGACCCGCCAGCGGGCATATAGCCTGGGCGGGTCGATCGTTTCAACCGATGCACGCCACCGTCCATCGTCGCAAGAATCCATACTCCGAACAGGAGTTTTTTCACGATGAAGATCGTTTGCGGGAGCTGTGGAGCCAAGTACTCCATTGCCGACGAGAAGGTTCAAGGTAAAGTTTTCAAGATACGCTGCAAGAAGTGTAGCAATGTCATCGTCGTCAAGGGGGATTCGCAGCAAGAGGCCGCTCAGCAGGCGGACTCTGCAGGCGACTCGTCGATGAGCGGGGCATATGGCGGCACTTCAGGGGCGGCCGAATGGTATGTCGTGATCGACGGCGATCAGGCAGGACCGATCACCCCCGAGGAGGTCGAGGCGTATTATACGTCCGGCCAGATCGGTGCAGATACCTTCGCCTGGCGCGACGGTCTCGGAGACTGGGTGGCGGTGAGTGAGCTCGATGAGTTCGCCCACCTCGTCCAGCACGACGCTGGTGCGAATGAGGCGACCAACGTCGCCGATAGTGGCTTCGACAGTGGCGCAGCTCCGGAGGCGGACACTGGCGCCGATGGATATAGTGAAGACGCCACGACCGTGATGCCCGCGGACGATTTCCGTCAACAATTCGAAGAGAAAGACGCGGCGGCCGCCAGTGCGGCCGGCGCAGCCGATGCGGCAGCCGAGCCTGCCTACCAGGGCTTCGAGGGCGAGGCGGCCGAGTCGAACGACGGTTACGCCGCGGCGGGATACGACGATGGCGGCGGCTACGACGATGGCGGCGGCTACGACGCCGGCGGCGGCTACGACGATGGCGGCGGCTACGATGCTGGTGGCGGCTACGACGCCGGCGGCGGCTACGACGATGGCGGCGGCTACGACGATGGCGGCGGCTACGACGATGGCGGCGGCTACGACGCCGGCGGCGGCTACGATGCTGGCGGCTACGAAGACGAGCCGTCGAATGACGGCATGTTTGCTTCCTTCGATTCGGAGGCTGACGGCGCCGATTCAGGGTATGACGGCTTTGGTGGGTTTGATGATGCCGGCCCGGCAGACGACGCGCAGTCCAGCGCCGCAGACGGGGGTATGCAGTCGGCCAACGACATGATCGGCCAACGCAGCGAGAACTCGGTGCTGTTTAGCCTCAGTAGCCTCGATTCGGTCGAGGCTGTGGGGGGCGGCAACGATTCCGCCGGAGCTGGTGGTGTCGGCGCAGGTCCGGCCGACGCGGGCGGAGCTCCCAACACCGAAGGCTCCGGACTCATCGACATCCAGGCGCTCGCCTCGGCTCATAAAGTCATGAAGGGTCGTGATCAGGGCGGACCCGCCGGTGGCGGACCCGACGCACCCGATGATCCCTTCGGTGCGGGCACGATGAGCATGCCCGCTCTTATGCCGATGGGCAGCCACAAGAGTAATAAGGGGCTGATCATCGGCCTGTCGGTGGGCGGCTTTTTGCTGGTCGCCGGTTTGGCTACGGCGCTGGTCCTCGTGCTCAATAAAGACGACGATAGCGAGCCACAGGTCGTCGAAAAAGAGGTGCCGGTCGCAGCTGAAGAAGACGAAAAAGCTCAGGCCGACGACGAGGACTCCAAGAAGGCCGAAGAAGAGGCTGCCAGCGCTGCTCAGGCCGCGAAAGAGGCCGATGAGCCCGAGGAAGACGACGAGGAAAAGGACGAGGACAAAGAAAAGGACGAAGAAGAGAAAAAGGCCGAGAAGCAAGAGCAGAAAAAGAAGCAGAAGAAGGTCGCTGCCAAGAAGAAGACCCCCAGCAAGTCGACCGGCTCCTCGAGGGGAGCGTCTGCGAAGAAGGCGCCAAAAAAGAAAGACAACCTCGACGATATCATCGGCAAGAAGAAGAAAAAGTCCGGCAGCGGAAGCTCCGGCGGCGGATCGGCGCCGGCTGCCAACGTCCCCGACAAGTTGTCCAAGAGCATGGTCAAGAGCACCGTGCGTAAGTACAGGGGTCGCGTTAATAGTTGCGCGTCGAATAACAACAAGAAGAACCTGTTGGGCACGGTATTCGTGCGCTACACGGTCAAGCCGTCGGGTCGGGTCAGCAGCGCGAGCGTGACCACCGGCAAGTTCAAGGGAACCGACGTGGGAACGTGCGTCGAGGGTGTGGTCAGGCAGATGAAATTTCCGCAGACCAAAGACTCCTTGACGATCAACTATCCGTTTGTTCTGAAGTAACCATCGGCCCGATAAGACGATGAGCCCCGCACTGAGATTTGCAGTGCGGGGCTTTTTTTTTTTGCGTGTGGAGTTGTTTATTCTTCGGTGCTGAGGAGACGCTCGACGCGCGCCTTCTCGATGGCCACACCGACGGTCGAGGCGTCGGCGACGGTGACTCGCCCCGGCGGGAACCCCTTGGGTTTGCGCACGTATTTGGCGTGCGTATAGGTGACGTCGACGAGCGTGTCCTCTCTACCGCGTGAGAACCACGCGGCGAGGGTGGCGGCATCGAGCAAGTCTTGACCCTTGGGGCTGTCCTGATCTTTACGCATGCGCAAGACGACGTGGGCGCCGGCCCAGTCGCGGGCGTGGAACCACATGTCGCGGCCGCGCGCGACGCTGGTGCTCAGCGTGTCGTTGTCGGAGGCGCCGCGGCCGACCAGAATGCGCGTGCCGTGCTTGCTGCGGAATTGTCGATACGGCTTTCGCTGCTTCTTGTCGCCGCCGCGTGCTCGTTGCGGGCTGCGCTTGGGCGGCAGCAGTCCTGTCGACTCGAGGCGCTCGGCCAATGCCTCGAGCGCGTCGACGTCGTCGTCGGCCTCGTCGAGATCAGCCAGCGCCGCCTCGATCTCGTCTCGCTGCTCGATGGATTCCAGGAGGCGTTCTTCGATCTTCTGGTGAGCGTCTTTGAGGCGGTGATACTCGTGGTAATACTGCTCGATATTTTTCTGGAGGCTCAGCGATGGGTCGAGCGGGATCTCGACCTCGGGCATGCCTTCGGCGTAGAAGTCGGGGACTCTGGCAGACTCGGCGCCGCGCTCGACCTCCCCCCAGGCCGACTGCAACAGCTCTCCGCGACGTTTATACTGCTCGGCGCGCTCGGCGCGCTCGAGATCCGCTTCGACGTGGACGATCCGGCGCTCGAGGCGCTCGAGGCGGCGCTCGAGTCGGGAGCGAAGCTCTTGGCGCGTCGAGGTCAGCCGGTCTTGGCGGATCTCGTCGCTGTAGTAGCGGTCGACGCGCGCCGATCGCTCGAAGCGTGCCGGATCGAGTCGGTCGAGCTCCCAGCGCACCTTCGCGCCGATTGTTGGGTCGGGCGGGGGCGGGGGCGGCTCATAGCGTTTGCCGGGCCCCAGCTCGCGCGAGCCGAGCGTCTTGGAGTCGAGCTGACCCAGGATGGTGTCGTCGTCGTCGACCAAAAACCAATTGGCGTTGTGGCCGACGAGCTCGACGATCAGAGCCACGGGCACGCGCGGGGCACGCAGGTTCGGATCACGGTCTTCGGGAGGCTCCCAGGCGGGATCGACCGCGTCGACATCGAAGCGCACGACCCGGTCGTCGTTGACCTGCCGGACCTGCTCGAGGAGCGAGCCGCCGAGCCACTTGCGCAGCTGCATGGTCAGCGCCGACGGCTTGCTTGGCTGCGTGGGCCGCTGATCGACGAAATGAATCCGGGTGAAGCTCGGTTTCGTACACAGCAGCAGATGATGGGTGTGGCCGGGCTCGCGCAGTTGCAATACGCGCGTATGTCGATCGGCCTCATAGACGCGCTGAATCACGCACCGGCCGGCCAGCGGGGCGATCTCTTCGAGGAGAAGCTCGATTTCGGCGCGAGATAGCGTCATAACGACTCAGAAAACCTTGCAAAGTTCGTTAGCCGTGCCACAGTGGACGCGGCTCATTCGTTCGCTGTGACGGCACAGCGTAGCATTTTCACTTGGGAACAGCGATGAAGTCTCTCCAGCGTCTTGCAGTCTTGGTTTTGATCTTCGCGCTCGGCATCGGCGCCATGAGTATGGCGACGGGCTGTGCGGGCGCAGATGAAAAAAAGGACGAGCAAGACAATGTCAAAGACGCCGACTGGCATTACCAGATGGCTGCGGGCTACTTCGAGTCCAACGAGTTGCCCCTGGCGATTCGTGAGTTGCACACGGCCTTGGAGATGAACCCCGATCATCACGAGGCTCACTACCTGAGCGGGTTCATCCATATGGGCCGGCGCGACTACACCAAAGCGATCCATCACTTCAAGGAGACGCTACGCCTCAAGCCAGACTACCACTTCGCCCAGAATAATTTGGGCACGGTGTATCTGGCCATGGAGCGGTGGAGGGCAGCCGCCGAGATATTCGAGGAGCTGCTCGACCAGCCGCTATACACCACCCCCGAGCTCGCCCACAACAATCTGGGCTGGGCCTACTTCAATCTGCGCAAACATAGGAAGGCGATCGAGCACTTCAAGATGGCCCTCTTCCTCAAGCCGGAGATGTGTCTGGCGCACAATAACCTGGGGCGAACCTATGAGGAAATGTCTCGGTTGAGTAAAGCCGAGCGTGAGTACGAAAAAGCCATTCGCAAGTGCCCCAATGGCTACGCGGAGCCACATTTTTATCTGGCCAAGATGTTACAGCGCCGCGGCGACGACTCCGCCAGAGGACACTTCGAGAGGTGCCTCGAGATCGAGCCCGACTCCAACCTCGGCGATCGCTGCCGCCAATACCTGCAGGTGCGTTGAGCCCCAGCTTCGGATGAGTCTGAGGACGATGGACAAAATAATCAAATGGTCGCTCTTATGTGGTTTCACGCTGGTGATGGCGGCCGGTGTCGCCGGCTGTCGTGACGCCACGGCCGCCAGCGAGACGCCCCCCGCGCCGGCCGACCCGACGCGCACCTACGTCGAGAATTTGCTCACCGACCTCGACGGTGAGCTTCGCCAGCACGCCGAGGCCGTCGCGACCGGAAAGGCGCTGACCAGCTATGTCAGCCGCGAGGCGAGCCGGTCGTGGAATGCACGGGTCGACGGCGGGATCAAATACGCCGACTTGCTCGAGAAGCTCTATGAGGGCCGGGATGAACATAAAGCCTACGCTCAATCCGACGGGTTGACCTCGCGCGGCAAGACTGTGCTCGAGGTATTGCTCGACTCCGAGCGCCACGCGCTCGACTCGTCGCCGTACCACGTGGCCCGGATTCAGACGCTGCTGGCGCGCCTCGAGCGGGACGTCGCCGGCGAGAAGCACTGGCAGCCGGTCGAGTTGAGCGCCGAGGAGGCCAATGCATTGGTCGATTGGATGCGTCGGCACGACCTCGAACCCGATCACCCACAGACCCGCACGCGACTGTTGAATGCGTTGGTCGGCACCAGCCAAGAGGCCGGTGCGAAGACGCAGGACAAGGAGAATCAAGCCCAGCGGCTCGACAGCCCGGCGCCGCGGATCACCGAGCAGATGCAGCAATATTTCGGGGCGTTCGAGCAGACCGCCGAGCAGACCGCCGAGCTCGAGCTTCGAGTGATCGACGGGGCGCTGCGTTACGCCCGAGACATGCGCCACTTCAATCTGGCGCGCCAAGACTGGCGAGACCTTCGCGACGCCGGCGGCTCCAAAGCGCTGATTTACGGGCGCCTGGAGAAGACCTTCGAGGAGTTGAGTCGACACGACGCCGAGGGCGCCGAGCAGGTGATGCACGCGCTCGCCCCGGCCCACCCTCAATATGCAAAGCTGCTCGACGTGTTGGCGCGCTACCGTGCGCTGGCTGCCGATGGGGGCTGGCAACGTGTACGCCCGACAAAAGTCGAGCTGGGCGCGCGCTCGCCGCGGGTCGAGGCACTGCGCGAACGGTTGGCTGCCGAGGGATTCCTGTCGACCGGAAGTCTGGACGCTGAGTTGTTGGAAGCCGGCTCACCGTCAGCATCAGAGCCGGACGAGCATGAGGGCGCGCCGACGGCGGGCCACGAGGCAGACGAGGACACCGGCGACGGGGCGGCCGACGCCGAGACGACTGCTGCCGAGCAGGAGGAGGAGCCTCGCCCGGATCCCATGGTCGTCGACGAGGCGCTCATTGAAGCGGTCGAGAGCTATCAAGAGACCCACCAGTTTCGGCCCGACGGCAAGCCAACGGCGGGCTTTTGGCGCAGCTTGAACCTGCCGGTGAGCCGACGCATCGAGCAGATCGAGCTGGCCATCCAGCGCTGGCGCGAGTCGCAGTATCAGGGCGAGCGTGATTTCATCATGGTCAATATCCCGGACTTCCACGCCGAGGTCTTCCGCGACGGCAAGCGCCAGATGCGCTTTCGGGTGGTCACCGGCAATAACAACCGGACATGTGACCGGGACACCGGCAAGTGGGTCTACCCCAACGCCACACCGGTTCAGATGGCCGAGCTCGACCACATCATCGTCAATCCCTATTGGTATGTGCCCGAGCGCATCGTTCGCGAGGAGATCGAGCCCAAGCTTCGAGACGACCCCGACTACCTGGACAAGAAGGGGTACGAAAAGGTCACCATGGGCGGAAAGGAGACCATCCGTCAGAAACCCGGCGAGGGCAACGCGCTGGGGCGGGTGAAGTTCATCTTTCCGAACGTTCACAACACCTACATGCACGACACGCCCCACAAAAAGTATTTCGAGTTCCCCGTGCGCGCCTACAGCCACGGGTGCATGCGTGTGCATACGCCGATCGAATTGGCGCGCCATCTCCTGGACAACGACCCCAAGGGTAAGAGCTTCGAGCTCGACGACCTCCTGGAAAGCGATCGCCAGAAGTATATCGAGCTCGCCGATAAGCTACCCGTGTTCACCGAATATATTACGGTGCGCGTCGACGATCAGGGCCGCCCGCAGTTTCTGGCCGACGTCTACGACCACGATGAGGTGCGCTTGGCCGACGACCCCGATGAGGTCCAGGATTGCCGGCGGAAGACCCGCGCGAAGGAGAGCCCGACCCACTCGCAGGAAGTTCCCGAAGAGGTCGACCAAGATCTCGGCCCGTAGACCTTCGAATTGGGTCCGCAACACGGATCTGGCGGGTTGCTGATGCCACAGAGTCTGGTTGATGATAGGGCGCTGACGGGGTATTTGTGGAGAGTAGAAATCTCATAGCGACCTAAGTCGCAGCAAAGGGCCTCGGGCGACCGAATGTTTCATATCAAGACCGACATACGGCAGTACAAATGCGAGTCGGAAGAGAAGGTAGAGCGACTGATCCGCAACTGGGTGATCAGGCCGTCGGACCTGATCTATAACGCCGACGAGAAGACCTGGAAGCCGATCGGCCAGCACGCCGCCTTCGATGACATCTTCGCGGTCATCGATCAGGAGGAGGCGAATGAGCCGGACACTATCGTGACCGAGGCGCCCTCAGCGGTCGCCGCCGAGCACGAGGTCGAGCCGGGCGCCGAACTCGAGTCCGACGAGGGTGTCCGCGACCAAGATGAGCCTCGGGACGAAGACGACGAGGAGAGCCTCGACGAGGCCTCCGATGCGGCGGCGGCCGACGCCGCTGAACAGCCGCCGACGGTCCTCGACGCCGACAGCTCCGAGCTTCACGCCGACAGCGAAGAGATCACGAACGTCACCGATCCCCCCGAAAAACCCGAAGGTGCTGACCTCGAAGAAGAGGAGAGCACCGACGTGCGCGAAGATCCGCGCGGCGAGCAGGACGAGGAGAGCACCGACGTGCGCGAAGATCCGCGCGGCGAGCAGGACGAGGAGAGCA
>JBKGZI010000198.1:0-10667 GCA_046545675.1 Persicimonas sp. | reverse complement strand
GCATCGAGTGTCTCGAGCTTCTCGTTATCCCCAAGACTTACGCGCTTGTACTTAATACTGGCTCACGAACACATAATCACGATACCACCGGAGCTCCTCGATGGAGCCGCGGATATCGTCGAGGGCGCGGTGGTTGGACTGCTTGACGGTGGCGTGCATCTCCTCGGGGTACCAGCGCGCGACGAGCTCCTTGATCGAGGAGACGTCGACGTTTCGGTAGTGCAGCCAGGAGCTGAGCTCCGGCATATATTTATACAAAAACCGGCGGTCCTGGCCGATGGTGTTGCCGCATAGCGGGGCCTTGGCCTCCTCGGTGTGGCGCTGGATGAAGGCGAGGGTCTGCTCTTCGGCCTCGCGCAGGGTCAGCTCCGATTCGAGGACGCGGTCGATCAGCCCGGAGTCGCCGTGGTGGGTGGTGTTCCACTCGTCCATCGACTCGATGACCGACTCCGGCTGGCTGATCACCAGGCTGGGGCCCTCCTCGATGATCTCCAGGTGCGCGTCGGTGATGATGGTGGCGATCTCGAGGATGACGTCCAATTCGGGGTCGAGGCCCGACATCTCCAGATCCATCCAGACCAGATTCTCGCTCTTTGCCATGGTACGTTGCCTTTGGCCGGCCGATGAGGTGACCGGTGTGGTATCTTTGGGATTCGACGATGAATTTCTGAGGGGAGCGGCGCCGGCTGTGGCACCAATGTCAGGCTCCGCCGGTGCGGCGACATGCTCGGGGGCTCGTCAAAGCCGGCTGGGTACGCTCGAGCGCCGGTCTGCTCCCCAATCGTGCGGCTGGCATGTATATTGAATTTACTCTTGAATGAACAGGAAAAACCTCTTCGTCTTCGTCGAGTTCGAGCCGATATGGCGCGTACGTCTCACCATATAGCGTTTTTGTTGCTC
Organism: Persicimonas sp.; assembly: GCA_046545675.1. GTDB lineage: Bacteria > Myxococcota_A > Bradymonadia > Bradymonadales > Bradymonadaceae > CAYLTX01. The sequence goes on along the minus strand of JBKGZI010000198.1, from coordinate 9,767 downwards.
GCGATATTCGCCGTGCTCGTCTGGCAGGGCTGCGGGCCCGAGCCGGGGCCGCAGCCCAATCTCAGCGCCGACGAGCAGCTCGAGCGGGCCATCGACGCCCATGGAATCGAGCCCATCGCCGAGCCGCCCGCCCAGGACCCGGCCCGGGTCGAGCTGGGCCGCGCGTTGTTCTTCGACCGGGAGCTCAGCGGCAACCGCGACACCTCGTGTGCCTCGTGCCACCACCCCCGCGAGATGACCGGCGACGACATCCCGCTGAGCGTGGGCACCGGCGCCCGGATCGACGGCGAGGTGCGCCACCTGGGAGAGGGACGCGAATTTACCGCCCGAAACTCCTCGGACGTCTTCAACCGAGGTGTCAGCGATTGGACCTCGATGTTCTGGGACAAGCGCGTCCGGCTGGGCCGCGACGGCCAGATGATCACGCCGGCCGGCTCGAGGCTGCCCGACGGGCTCGACAACCTGCTCGCCGCCCAGGCGATGTTTCCGGTCGCCGAGCGCGACGAGATGCGCGGCGAGCCGTGGGATCAGGACATCTTCGGCGAGCCCAACGAGCTCGGCGAGATCGTCGACGGGCTCTTCAACAAGATATGGGCGAAGCTCATCGACCGGCTGCTGGCCTTCGACGGCTACGAGGAGCTGTTCGCCGAGGCCTACCCGGGCGTCGCCCCCGACGATCTCACCTTCGTCCACGCAGCCAACGCCCTCGCTGCCTTCCAGATCGCCGAGTTCAGCTTTACCGAGAGCGCCTGGGACCGCTATGTGGCCGGTGAAGAGGACGCGCTCGACGAGCAGCAAAAACGCGGCGGCGCGCTGTTTTTCGGCGAGGCGGGCTGCGCCGATTGCCACGGCGGCACGCTCTTTACCGACCAAAAAGCCTATAACCTGGCCGTGCCGCAATTCGGCCCGGGAGCCTATCCCGACGAGCCCTACGATCGGGGCTTCGGCCGGGTGAGCAACAACCCCGCCTACGATTTCGCCTTCCGCACGCCCACGCTTCGCAACGTCGCGCTCACCCCGCCCTATATGCATAACGGCGCCTTCGAGACCCTCGAGCAGACCATCCGCCACCACCTCGCCGCGGCCGACGGCCTGCGAGATTACGACGCCGGCCACCTGCCCGACGAGGTTCGCGAGCTGCTCCTCGACGACCCCGACGCCCGCGCACGCATCCTCGAGACGCTCGACCCGTGGGCCAAAGACGCCCCCGAGCTCAGCGACGCACAGATCGACGATCTGGTGGCATTTATGGAAGCGCTGACCAGCGAGGGGGCCGACGATTGTGAGGACGTGGTCCCGGAGAGCGTGCCGAGTGGCTTACCGGTCGACTAATCCCATTCACGCTCAATCCAAGAACCGCTGGCCACGCAGCCGTTCGAGATATTGCGCGCAGAATTTCTCGGCCGCTTTGCGGTCGGTGATCGCGCGCTCCATCGCCCCGCAGACCTGCTTCATGCCCCGCGACGGCGAGCGCCCGGAGTGCAGCCCCTCGATGGCCTGGCGCAGCGCGCGTTTGGCGCGGACGGCGTCTTTTTGGCGCATATAGAGCCGGGCGCTCTCCACCGCCGCGATCCAATTGAACGGGTCGAGGAAGAGCGCCTTTCGGTAGGTGTCCAGCGCCTGGGCGCGCGCGCCCTGCCGGGCGAGCATATAAGCCATCAGACAATAGGTCTCGGGGACGAACGGGTCGTAGGAGGCGGTCGCCTCGCAGCAGGCCAGCGCTGCCTCGGTGCGTCCTTCTTGGAGGTGTTTGACGGCGCGATCGAGCAGGTTGTGGGCGGCCTTGTGTTCGGTGACCTCCGTGCTGATGTCGCTGGTCTCCTCCTCCAGGGACGGCTGGTATTGCAGGTCGAGGGTCGGGAAGTCCTCCTCGGGGTGGAGCTGGGGCTCTTCGCGGGCAGGGAAGGCGACCGTCTTGCCCGGCGGCGTCTCGCGCAGCCGATAGACGAAGCCTCCGCCCTGACGCGCGGCGCGGAAGGGCACCAGCGCCTTGGGAATATTGCCGGTATGTAGTTGCTCGCTCGAGCCCAGCAGCAGGTACCCGTCGTTATGGATGCTCTCGCTGAAGTGGCGAAGCACCTGTTTGATCGCCTCGGTCGAGAAATAGATGAGCACGTTGCGACACATGATCACGTCCCACTGCTCGCCGGTGGGCGGCTCGGGGGGCGCCTCGAGGATGTTGTGGTGGACGAAATCGACCGACTTCTGGAGCTCCTGTGCGATGCGCAGACGCCCGTCGTCGGTGGGCGTGAAGAAGCGCTCGCGCCTGGCCGGATCGGTGCGTCGCAGGCTCCACTCACCGTAGACGCCCTCACGGGCGTGGCCCAGCGACTCGGTGTTCAGGTCCGAGCCGAGCACGTGGACGGGCACGTCTTGCTCGGCGGCGATCATGGCGACCGTATAGGCTTCCTCGCCGCTCGAGCATCCGGCGCACCACACGTTGATGGGGCGCGCCTGGGAGCGCGAATCGGCGAGCTTGTCGAAGACGGTCTTCAGCGCGTCGAGTTGGGGTAGATCGCGCCAGAACGCGGTCAGGCCGTTGGTGACCAGGTTGATGAGGCGCTGGGATTCTTCGTCGCGCGGATCGAGCCCGTGCAGGTGCTGGACGTAGGCGTCTTTGGAGACGTAGCCCAGTTGGGTAGCGCGGGTTCGAAGGAACTCGTCGACTCGCCTCGGGGCGGTGCCGCGAAGCTCCAGTCCGGTCCACTCGGACAGCAGCGCACAGGCTTGCGCCACCGGCAGGCGCGAGGCTTGGAAGGGGCGGCTCATGCGTGCTCCTCGACCAACTGAGCGACGATTTGGGCGAGGCGCTCGGCCATGGAGTCCAGCTCGACGACTTCGCTGACCACGTCGCGGTCGAGCGCCGAGCGCGGCATGCTGTATACGATCGAGCTGGTCTCGTCCTGGACGAGTGTGACGCTGCCGCTTCGATACAGCGCCGCCATGCCGAAGGCGCCGTCTTGGCCCATGCCGCTCAAGACCATGCCGACCGCGCGCGGGGCGACGTGGCGGGCCAGGCTGCGCAGCAGCACGTCGCCGCTGGGCCGATGGCCGGCGACCGCAGGCCCATCATAGACCTTCAATAGGCCGGAGGCGGCCAGCTCCATCTGCATCTCGGTGGGGGCGACGTAGACGTGGCCGCTGCGGACCGGCTGGCCGTGGGTCGCCTCGACCACCCTGAGTGCGGAGTTGCCGTCGAGCCAGCGGGTCAGATGGGCAGAAAACCCGCGGGTTATATGTTGTACGACCAGGATCGGTGCGGGGAAGTCGGCGGGGAGCTCGCCGAGCATCTGGGCGAGCGCCTTGGGGCCGCCGGTCGACGCGACGATACCCACCACCGGGGTCGACTCGCCGGCGACGTTGCCTTGTTTTTCGGCGCCGTCTTTTTTGGCGCTCGACTTTTTGGCGCTCGACTTTTTGGCGCTCGAATGGGGCGTCGCTACTTTTTGATCGGCCTTGGCCGACGAGCTCTTTGAGGCCGAGCGCCCGCCCGAGCCGAGGCTCTCGCGCACGTGGCGGACCACCGGGACCTCGGCGAGGATGCGCATTTTGCGCAGCAATTCGAGCCGCTCGGCCTCGCGCATCGGCAGCTCGTCGGGCTTGGCCACCAGGTCCAGCGCCCCGGCCGACAACGCCTTGAACGATAGATCCACGCCGCCTCGATACGGGTCGGCGGTGACCACCAGGATCGGCGTGGGGCACCGGGCCATGATCTGCCCGGTGGCCTTCAGCCCGTCCATGACGGGCATATGAATATCCATCAGGATCAGGTCGGGCCTGAGCTCGGCGCATAGCTCGACGGCCTGCTTTCCGTTGGTGGCCAGCCCGACGATTTCCATGTCCGGCTCGGGTTCGATCATGTCGCCGAGCACCGTCGCAAATAGCGAGCTGTCTTCGGCAATGAGAATGCGCATGGGGTCCAAGGAGACTCCGCGATCGGCGGCTAGATGTTGATACCTTCTCACCATAGAGGATTTTCGCGGCCCTCAAAAGCTGGTTCTTGGTTCCTGGTGTTGCTGGGAAGCGCCTTTAACGGGCCGATGGGAAGGCCTTACCAAGAACCAAGCACCAAGAATATTCGGAGAGACCGGGAGAGAATGGGGATTGGACAGGTAACTCGAAGACGGGGCGTACGGAATCCAACCCCCCTTGATAACTTCGACGTATACAGTAGCATGCCCGAACGTCGTTTGCGTGGGCGCGATCCATGCAGTATCGCGCCGGCGAACGAATCGAGGAGTTGAAATGGTCGACACCAACAGATTTCGAATCGGGCCCAATTGTGTGCGCCTGGTCTCCGAAGTCGCGGCAATGCTGGCCCGGCGAAGCGGCGACAACGTCACCCATGTGCTGTATGTGACCACGTATCTGCCCCTCGATGTGCAGAGCGTGGCGCGTATTCTGGAGAGTCTCGAAGAACAAGAGGGCGGCGGCGTTCGCCGTATTCAGCGCGATGGCCTCTCGTTTTTCGAATTCGAAGATCCCGACCTGTACAGCCTGCGCGAATTTGACCTCGACAAGGGCGAGCATCTCGAGGAGCTCCACGCGTTGATGCGGACCATCAACGCCCTGAAGACCGACGAGGAATGGGAGCGAAAGACCCGCGAGCAGCACGAGATCTTGAGGGTCGCCGCCGGCGCCAAGCGCCAGACCATCGATCTGTCCTATTTCAACAGCCGCCTCGAGATGCCCAGCGCCAAAGTTCAGAGTCTGCTCAATGACTTCGGTGCCGAAGGCCACATCGAGCTGCACTACGACGAGGACACCGAGACGCTCAGCTATACCTTCCCCGAATTGGACTATCCCCAGAAGCGCTTCGAGCGTAATATGTCCATCCAGGAGCGCGGCGAGCCGTCGGCGTCGACGCGTCCCATCTGGGCGATCATCGCCCTGGCGACGCTCGGGTTGTTGACCGTTATCCTGCTGATTACGCTATCGCTCTAAACCCGCACTTGCACAGAAGCGCTCAGTCATGGCCGAAAAGCTGCACATTCCGGGCCCCGACGAGCATGAAGACTTCACCGAACTGGACGTGGGGATCGTGTACGCCTGGGCGGTGTGCATGTTGATCGCGATCGCGCTGTTCATCTTCTTTCGCGACCGACTCCCGCCCGAGGTGCCCCCCGAGGCCGACGACCCGGTCGTGGCTCACCAGCAAGAACTCGTCGAGCGCACCGAACGCTCCCGGTCGAGCTACGAGGGGATCGATTGGCAGATCGATGATGCGGTGGCCGTGTTCCGACACGGGCCGCGCGAGGCCGCCGAGGCCGCCTGCGACAGGCTCTCCGAGCCGCTCGAGACGGGCACCCTGTCGAATACGGTGCAATTCGAGTTGGTCGGCGCGGTCGAACAACGCGCCCCCCACGCCCCGTGGAATTGCCTGGTGCGCCGGCACTTCGCCGAGGAGATCGACGACGATCTAGAGCTCGCCGACGAGCTGGACGCGTTTTGGGCCGAGGCCGAGGCCTTCGAAGCCCCGGCCGGTATTATGGAATCGGCGCTCGAGGAGTTTCGCCGCACGCGCGACCGCCCCGAGCATGCCGACTTTTATAGCTGGCTGCGGCTCTGTGCGCTGCATCCCGATTATGGAGCGCGCGAGGCCTGCCAGCAGATCCTCTATCAGATCTCGCCGGAGCAGGGGCCCGATATCCTCGCCGCCGCCATACGCCACCTCGACCAGCGCACAGCCGCCCAACTCGCCGACGACCTGAAGGTCTGGATCCCCGGCGTCGGCGCGCTCGCCGAGCGGGGCCAGCCCGAGGCGTGGCGCGTCGAGGGCAAAGACGGCGCGGCGGCCTATGACGCCGAGCTTCGTGTGGGGGCGATCTTCCAGCTCTGCCGGGTCCTCAATTCGCCCGACGAGCAGATCGCCCGGCTCGCCGCACAAGAGCTCGCCGCGGCCGGCCGTATCGGCGCGCGCGGGGTCGACCCAAATATCCTGACCAGGTGGCGCCAGGCCTGCCAGTTGGCCTTTCGAGTGGTGCCCGACGACGGTGCTGGAGGCGAGCGTGCTGACGGCGAGACCGCCGAGCGTGAAAACGCCGACGGCGACCGTGCCGACAATGATGAGCCAGAAGGCGAACCGGCCGCGGCGCTTGCCGTCTGGAGCGGCGACGGCGACGAGCCGCCAAATTATGCGATGGCCGAGGTCGTCGAGCGCGGGGAATGCCCCGGCTTGGCCGACGACCAACCCGTGTGGCAATGCGCGCGGGGACTGTGGCAGGGCGCCGACGAGGAGATCGACCTGGCGTTGATGGGCTTCTTTGCTGACACTCGCTATATCGAATGGGCTGGAGAATGAAGTATTTGCATGTGTTGATCGTGGCGACGCTGTTGGCCGCCGGTTGTAGTTCGTCGGAGTCGTCCCGAGCCGCCCGGGACGACGGCGACAAGGCCAGCGCCGAGGCCGAGCAGGCCCGGCAGGCCGACGAGGAGCAGCCGGAGATCGAGGCGTTTGCGCCGCAGGCCGACGAGGCGAAGCTGGCCAGCTTCGCCTGGGCTGAAGACGGCGAGCTGCACGTGGGTTACGCCGACGGCACCTGGGCGCGCATTGATCCAAAGGCCCGCCAGGGCAGCGTCGAGCGGGTGCTGGCCGACAGGGCCGCGGTGCGCGCGCTCTCTCCGTCGGCGAAGCTGGCGCTGGTCGTCGATGACCACCCCGTGGTCGTGCGCCTTCGCGACGGCCAGGCCGTCTTGCGCATGCGTGATATCGCCCAGGTCGAGTCGCTCGGGTTCTTCCCCGGCGGCGGCGGGATCTATGTGGCCGCGTCCAACGGCGATCTGCACATCTGGAATAGCAGCGAGAGCGACCTCGACGAGGTCTCCACCAAGAACCTCAAAGACTTCATGGGCCGCCAGAGCTCCGAGTTCACCGCCAAGCTCTCCCCGCTGCGCGGCACGGCCCAGCTCGACGAGGGCAACCGGCTTTTTGTGGGAACCCACGGCGGCAAGGTGCTGCGCTGGGATCCGCGCGAGCCGGCCCGGGTCGACGCGCTGGTCCAACTGCCCGCCGAGCCCCACACCTTCGGCTACGCCCGCAGCCACCTCGTTGCGACCACTGCCAGCGGTGACCTGCGCGTGGTCGACCTCGCCGACGACACCTTCGTCGCCTGGAGCATCAAAGAGCAGGGCGATTGGGTCGCCGCCTCGCCAAAACTACGCGTCGGCTTCGCCGTCACCGACGCCTCGACCATCGGCCTGCGCGCATTCCAAGACGGCACCCACCGCTGGAAAGCCGAGCTGCCCGACGGCCAAGTCTGCGGCCTGGCTCTCTCGCCCGACGCTTCTCAGTTGGCCGTCTGCCTCGACTCCGCCATCCTCCTGCTCGACCCCAAGACCGGCGAAGAACTCGCCGCGCTGCGCCGAGATGGCGAGACCATCGAGTGGCGAGATTAATGGAGTGACGGCCTCTGGCCGTCGCAAAAAGACCCTCAAAACTCGATCGCCTTCGGCGACGCAATGCTCGCCTGGTAGGCGCGCTGGACGCGATCCATGAGGTCGTCGACGGCGTCGGGCTCTTCGGTGAAGTTGATCTCGGAGGTGTCGACCTCGACCAGGGGCGCTTGGTCGTAGTGGGCGAAGAAGTTGTGGTACAGCGAGCGCAGCCGCTCGAGGTATTCGAGGTCCATATCCTTTTCGTAGGAGCGGCCGCGCTTTTTGATGCGCTCGTTGAGGACCTCCAGCGGGGCGTGCAGGTGGACGACGACGTCGGGCTGGGGCACTTGCTCGCGCAGGATATTGTACATCCGGTCGTAGAGGGCGAGCTCGTGGTCGGACAGCGTCAGGCTGGCGAAGAGCCGGCATTTGACGAATAGATAATCGCTGACCGACAGCCGCGAGAAGAGGTCGCGCTGGGAGAAATGCTCCTGCTGCTTGTAGCGGCTGAGCAAAAAGAACATCTCGGTCTGGAAGGCGTAGGCGTCGCGGTCGTCGTAGAACTGGGCGAGGAACGGGTTCTCCTCGAAAATCTCGAGGACGGTGTTGGCGCCGTGGCGCTGGGCCAGCAGGTTGACTAGGGTGGTCTTACCGACGCCGATGGGGCCCTCGATGACGATATAGCGCGGAAAATCAGTGCTTAAATCGGGCATATCTACTGCTCGGCCGAGAGGTGGCGAGGAGACCTGTGTACGAAGCACTACTGCTTTAACGCGCACCTTTCGTTTCGGTCAACACCGAGGCTCAAATCTGTGGCTATTTCATCGACAGGAGCCAGTTTATCGCGCCGATTGCTTGCCCCCGGTTGCGCCGCGTGGCAAAAATGGAGTGTATTTCCGACGACCTGTACTGACGTGCTGAGTGTGTATGTCCTTTCGAACGACCGATAGGTGCCGGCGTTATCTGTACGGCCTGACCTTGGCGTTGCTGCTCGCGGTCGGCTTGACGGTGGCCCCGCAGTCGGCGTTGGCCGCCGACGACGCGCCGCTTCGCCTGATCTTCGTCAACAGCGATCCCACCGACGGCGAGAGCGCCTATGAGGTGGTCGAAGAGATCCTCGAGGCCAGCGACGATATGTCGTTGAAGCCGCCCGAGGAGCTGCTCGACGCCGCCGCCGACTACGGAGTCTCGCTCGACGACTTTCGCGCCGGCGACAAGCGCGTCGAGCACGAAGACGACTTCCGCCAGATGATCGAGCAGGTCGAGGCCGAGGCGATCTTGTTGATCGACATCTTCGGGAGCGGGCGGACCATGCAATTCGTCATCATTGGTCCTCGCGGCGACGAGCTACAGGACGTGCGCTATACGATCTCGGGCGGCCAACCCAGCCAATCAGAGGCGATCGAGGCGTTGCGCAAAGCGTTCAAGGAGCTGGTGCCCGAGGTGCGCGCATACCGCGAGGAGATGGAGCAAAAACAACAGCCCGACACTGAAGTCGACCTGCTCGGCGAGGAGGACGACCGGGAGTTGACCGCCAAGCAGCGCGCGGCGAAGCGGTTTCGGGAGAATCATTCCGACCTATCGGTGGGCGCGACCCCCACGGTCGGCGTGATCTTCGGCCGGCGCAGCATGGTTCTGGACACCGAGGCATCTTATAACCTCGACCACGCCAGCCCATTTGTGGGCGTGGGCGGGGAGGTCAGCGGCATCTTTACGCTGCTCGACAGCGGTCGCGCCGCCATCGGTGGGACCGCCTTTGGCGCCTTCGCACCGTTCAGCACCAGTTTTCCCGGCGAAGACGGCGAGGCGGCCAGCTACGCGAGCTCGTACACCAACGTCGGCGCGGACGTGAAGTATATCGCCGGGTTGAGCTCGGACGTGCGCCTGCACGGAAAGGTCGGCGCCGAGATGGTGACCATCGGCATCGCCGCCAATAACGACTATACGGGCCACAGCTATATCAATCTTCGGGCCGGCGCCGGGCTGGCCTATGGAATCGGCGAGCTGGCCGAGCTGCACTTGGGCGGCGCCGCGCTGCCGACGGTCCACGCCGAGATGTCCGGCAACGCGCTGGGCGAGGCCGACTTCGGCGTGGGCGTCAACGCCGCCGGCCGGCTGCACTTGACCCTCTTCGAGCCCATCGACGCCTCCATCGGCTACGACTTCCGCTTCTATGAGATCAGCTTCCCCAGCCCGGAGCTGGCCGCGCTGGAAGGCGAGGCGGCGTCGACCACGGATATGTACCACGTGGCCAATGTGATGGTGGGATACGGGTTTTGAGCCGCTCTACGCTTATTCGCTGCTTTTTGAGGAATTTTCGCTGCGCTGCAGATGTCTCGTCAGACGTTTACGTTCTTGGTTCTTGGTTCTTGGTTCTTGGTTCTTGGTTCTTG
>JBKGZI010000197.1:0-10691 GCA_046545675.1 Persicimonas sp. | reverse complement strand
TTGCCCCTGAGCGCGACCGACAAAACTCGCTGCCCGAAAGCCCGGTGTGTCACACAGACACACCGGGCTCTTCAACCCGGAAAATGCGTGCCGCACCCATGTGTCGGCCGCGCGGTGCCACCGCCCCCTGCGCTCTGCATCCGCCCATCATCAATCGCATCCGCGCGTTCGAGCGTGTTGCCCGCCCCGCCCCATTGACGCTATAAAGGCGCTGTCAGCAGAATTCGGTTCACTCCAACTGGAAGTTCCTTATGAGCGATATCTACAGTCATCTGGGCGACGACCGCGTGCCGGTGGGCGTCATCGGCGGCAGCGGCCTCTACGAGATGGAGGGCCTCGAGGTCATCGAGCAGCGCCGGGTCGACACGCCCTTCGGCGAGCCGAGCGCACCGATCACCATCGCGAGCATCGAGGGCCGGCGGGTGGCGTTTTTGCCGCGCCACGGGCTGCACCACGAGTATGTGGCCTCGACGGTGCCGTATCGCGCCAATATCTGGGCACTCAAGAGCCTGGGCGTGTTCTGGCTGGTCACCGTCAGCGCGACCGGCTCGCTCAAAGAGGAGATCGTACCCGGCGAGCATTTCGTGATCCCGGACCAGATCATCGACAAGACCTACCGGCGCCCCAACACCCTCTATGAGGACGTCGCGGTTCACGTCGGGCTGAGCTACCCCTTCCATCCGATGCTGCGCGATTATCTTGTGCAGGCGTGCCACAGCGCGGGGATCCACACCCACGACGGGGGCACCTACGTGTGCATGGAGGGGCCTGCCTTTAGCACCAAGGCCGAGAGCGAGCTGCATCGCCAGTGGGGCGCAAGCCTCATCGGCATGACGGCCATGCCCGAGGCCCGTCTCGCCCGGGAGGCGGAGATGTGCTACGCGACCATCGCCCTGCCGACCGACTACGACGTCTGGTATGAGGCCGACCACGTCGACATCGGCGAGGTGATGTCGAATATGAAACGAAACGTCTCCAGAGTTCGCGACATCCTATATGACGTGGTCCCGAGTCTCCCGCTCGAGCGCGAGGAAGAATGCGACGCGAGCCGAGCGCTCCAATACGCGATCATGACGCGGCCGGAGGCGATCTCGGAATCTAGCCTGCGCCAGTTCCGTTTAACCCTCGGCAAATATGTGGAGGCGTGATCCCTTCCGACGACCCGCTCAGACGCTTGGCCAGTTCATTGACGACGAGACGAGTGAAACGATGACATCTAAATGTGACGGGGCGCTCAAACACCTGGTCGATTATCTGGAGGGAGAGCTCGACGAGCAGGAACGCGAGGAGCTCGAGCAACACTTCTCGGCCTGCCCGCCATGCCTGCGCTTTTTGGAGACGTATCGGAACACCGGGACGATATGCAAGAAGGCGCTCGAGCGCGAGATGCCCGCCGAGATGAAGAAATCGCTGCTCGTGTACCTGCGCGTCGAGACTCGCGGTGGATCTTGATCTGTCGGGGCTGTCTCATGTACCACGGACCCGGCTTTGAGGCGCGAAGCTTCGAAGCCCTGGGAACCGACTTATTGATACGAGAGTGACGCCGTGGCTGACGATTCGAAGTATACCGGTTATTTTCAGGCGATGTTGTGGACCTGCACCTCGTGCGGCTTTGTCTACGAGGGCGGCCAGCCCAAGATGGAGTGTCAGACCTGCGAGGCCTATAAGACGGCCTTTATCGACATCCCCCAGCACCTCGAAGCGAAGGTCCGCGAGGAATTCCCGGACCTTCCGCCCAACCACATCAATTGCCGCGAGCGGCGCCTCGAGTTGATGAAGGAGAACGACTCCTTCCGCAATTTCCGCGTCGCCGGCCGAGTGCTCCCGAGCACCGCGGGCACCCGTATCGATCCCACCGAGCTCGACTGAGTGGGACCACGAATATCACTCAGGTTTTGAAGCGTTAGTGTCTGGAGGGAAGTTTATCGCCTGACGTACACGTTCTTGGTTCTTGGTGAGGCGCTCGACCCGCAACGTTGTACCAAGAACCAAGAACCAAGAACTCTAGCGCCAGTCAGCTGAGCGGCGTGGCGGCGCAATTTGGGCGAAAATCAATTCCTTCCTGCGACCGCACTCTGCATGCCTATCCAATCCAATCATTCGCCCAATCGAGCCCCCCTCGCCGAGCGCATGCGGCCGCGCGTGCTGGGCGAATTCGTCGGACAGGAGCACCTGCTCGGCGAGCATCGTTTTCTGACCAACGCGGTCAGCAGCGGCACGTTGCCCAGCCTGGTCTTATGGGGGCCTCCCGGCTCGGGCAAGACGACGCTGGCGAAGCTCTTGGCCGACCAGGTCGACGCCGAGCTCGTCACGCTCTCCGCGGTATTGAGCGGCGTCAAAGATATCCGCCGCGAGGTCGAGCGCGTCCAGACCGCCGGCCCGCTCTTCCAAAAAGAGACCATCCTGTTCATCGACGAGATCCACCGCTTCAACAAGGCGCAACAAGACGCCCTGCTGCCCCACGTCGAGCGCGGCACGATCACGCTCATCGGCGCGACCACCGAAAACCCGTCCTTCGAGGTCAACTCGGCGCTGCTGTCGCGCTCGAAAACCCTGGTGCTCGAGGCGCTCGGCGACGAGGCGATCATCACCATCGTCGAGCGCGCGCTCGAAGACAGCGAACGGGGGCTCGGGGAGCTGGGCCTCGACCTCGACGAGGACGCCCGAGCGGCGATCGTCCAGGCCGCCTCGGGCGATGCCCGCGTCGCCCTCAACACCCTGGAGACCGCCGCCCAGGCGGCCCGGGCCGATGGGCGCCAGACGCTCGAGAAGCCCGACATCGAGGAGGCCATCCAGCGCCGCATGGTGCTGTACGACAAAGGCGGCGAGCACCACTACAACACCGTCAGCGCCTTCATCAAGAGCATGCGCGGCAGCGATCCGGATGCCGCGCTCTACTATATGAATCGCATGCTCGAAGCCGGCGAAGACCCGCTGTTCGTGCTCAGGCGCATGCTGATCTTCGCCAGCGAGGATATCGGCAACGCCGACCCGCAGGCGCTCCAAGTGGCCACCAACGCGATGCAGGCCTTCCAATTCATGGGACTGCCCGAGGGCGTGCTTCCGATGACCCAGGCGGTCACCTATATGGCGTGCGCCCCGAAGTCGAACGCGGTCATCACCAGCTACGGCAAGTCCAGAAAGGCCGCCGTCGAGCACCCCAACCTGCCCATCCCCAAGCATATCATCAACGCCCCCACCCAGCTCTCCAAGCAGCTCGGCCACGGCCGCGGCTACAAATACCCGCACAATTTCGACGGGAACTACGTGCGCGAAAATTATCTACCCGAGCAACTCGAAGGCGAGCGGTTTTATGAGCCGTCGGAGAATGGCTATGAGGCGGAGATCGCTCGGAGAATGAGAGAGTGGCAGGGTGGGAAAGAGGAATGAAGTTCCGAGGTGGTTGAGGTTCTACATGGCGAACGTGGCAAGCGTCCGTGGCTCTCTGCGGGTGCGCCCCCCCGGGCGCGCCTGCGGCGCCCCCGGCGTCGGCTTACCCGCAGCTATGGTTTGGATTCCGCACTAAACCACATCACGGGTCGATCGAGTTAAAGACGAACCACCCGAATGATCACATGGCCACACAGGCAAACCGTACCGCCCGAATGATCGCCCGGCCACGAAACCAAAACGTACCGCCCGAATGATCGCATGACCACGAAACCAAACCATAGCTGGGGGTAAGCCTCGGCGCTTTTCGCCGAGGCGCACCCCCAGAGAGGGTCGCCGCTCACGCAACTCCAACCTCTCTACTCATCCACCCCAACACCCCGCTCGACGTCAAACGTAGCCACGTCCGGCTGCAGCCACAGGCTGTCGTTTCCGACGTCGCTGGTGTCGATATTGGGGCGTGTGTAGCTATCGGTGTCGGCGCCGGCGTCGAGGAAGATGCCCACGGTGAGCACGTCGGCGAGTGTCGAGTCGGCGGAGGCGCCGTTGTTGGCGTAGCCCCAACTGGCTTCGGTCGAAGTTGTGTGGCTGTCGACACCGCCGGCGAAGAAGGCGAAGCCCAGGCCGCCGTCGAGGCCGACGCCGCCGCCCGGGGTCATATAGGTGACGGTATCATCACCGCCGGCGTCGAAGTGGACCCCCCAACCCAACTCACGCCCGGTTCCCTGGCCGTTTTGGGCGATGATGGTGTTCTGGTTGTATTGATCCGCCCCGCCCTCTTCGAGCAAGACGCCTGCCGCCGCAAGGTCGCCGGCGCCCTGAACGATCCCGCGCCCGTTATAGATATCGTCGCCACCGGCGTCGGCGAGCACGCCGGCGGCGCGCACCGTGGCGTAGCCCTGCGCGTAGGTCGCGGCGGTGTACGTGTCGTTGCCGGCGAAGTCGCGAAGCAAGCCCATGCCGCCGCCGAGGCCCGCCCGTTGAGAGGTCGCGGGCAGGCCTACGCCGGCCCCCTGCGCGAGGTTGCGGTTGGAGCGAGCGCGGTCTGCGGTGGATAGATATAGCACGCCGTCTCCGCTGGCCTCACCGGTGACCGCCTCGTAGCTATCGGTGCCATTAGCCTCGTAGAGTACACCTGCGCCGGAGGCCGTCCCGTAGCCCTGGCCGGCGTGCCACACCGAGTAGTCGTCGTCGCCTGCCGGGTTGTGCAGCACGCCGAGCCCCTTCATCGCCGCGCCCTGGGCGAAGGCCTCGGCCTCGAAGCCGTCGTTGCCGCTCTCGTCGTAGAGCAGGCCGACGCCGAAGAGCGCCGCGCCCTGGCTCAACCGCAGGCTGCGGTAGGTGTCGTCTTCGGGGCCCAAATCCATCAACAGGCCGATGCCCACTCGCCCGGCGCCCTGACGGGCGGTGTCGGACAGCGAGACGGGGCCGTCGTATTGATTCAGCGACCCGGCCGGGGTCTGGCGGCCGTCGGCGTCCGAGGGCAGTAGCTCCGGCGAGTCGTTGGGGTCGGCCACGTCGGTATAGGTGTAGGTATCGGCCCCGCCCAGGTCGACCGCCACGGCCACACCGTGGTCGACGCTGGTGTTCGCGCCCGCGGCCACCCGGTAGGTGTCATCGCCGCCGGCGTCGATGAGCACGGCGATCTCGCCGTCGTAGTCGCTATTGGCGGTCGGATCGTAGTCGGTGTCGGCAGCGTCGCCGAGCACGATCTTTCCGCCCGGCGTGTCGACGACATACGTAAACCCGGTCCAGGTCGACGCCCCGCTCGCAGAGGCGCTGGCCTGCTCGATCGTGGCGCTCAGATCTGCGGCGGCTTGCGCGACGGCCTCGAGCGGAAAATCATCGTAGAGCGCGGCGACGCTCGGATCGGAGAGATCCGGCGCGGTGCCGGCCGAGCCGCTTCCGGGCAAGACCAGGTACGGGGCCCAGGCGAATGCCTCGGCGCGCTGTGTGGCGTCCCAGCCCGCCGCCTGCAGGGCAGCTTCGCGAGCGGCCAGCGCGTCGGCGGCCGCCGAAATGATCGGCGCGGCCACATCTTGAAAGTCGGCCGGCACGTCCTGGGCCCGGGTCTCGAGTTGTGTGAGATCTGGCGTACCGCCGGCCTCAGTGATGAAGTCGGCGACCGCCTGAGTGAGCTTCGAGTCGCTGCCCGAGTAGGTATAGGAGCCGGCCGACCCGGTCACCGAAAGTCCCAGGGTGGCCGCCGCGGCCTCCAGACCGGCCGTGGGGCCGGCGGTCTGGCTGCTCATCGCGGTGTCGAGGATGTCTAGGTGCTCCTCGATGGCGACGACGCCGGCCATCGGGAATTCGACCAGCGCCTCGATGGCCGCGTCGGCCAGCGGCGTGTCGGAGAGCTCAGTCAGATCCGAGGCGAGCTGCGGATCGATCCACAGGTCACATTGGTCGATCTCGAGGCTCGGCAGCGCCTGGTTCCACGCCGAAAAGAGCGCGGCGCCAAAGGCGGGCGTGGCGGCACATCCGCATTGTGCGGGCACACAGATCGACTGGCCGCTCGGGCCGGCCTGGCACGCCTGGCCTGCGTCGCAATCCGTGGCGTCGGTGCATGCTCTGGAGCAGAAGCCGTCGAGGTTTCCGCCCTGCACGCAGATATTGGCGTCATTGGGACACGAGCTCAGCCCGGAGCCGCAGGGAGTGCCCACCGAGGTATTCGCCTCGACGAGCGTGCCGCAGGTCAGCGGGCTGCCCAGGTCATCAGGCAGGCAGAAGCGGCGCAGCTCCGTGTCCACGCAACTCTCGCCGGTCGGGCATTGAGAATCACTGGTGCAGATCTCCTCGCAGGTGCCCTGCGTATCCGCGCGGCGGGTGGTGCAGGCGGTGACGACGTTATCACAGTCGGCGGCCCAGGAATCACCGGCGCAGGCGCGGCCGGGCTCGACACAATCGGTGGAGACCGGATCGCAGAGCAGACCTTCGGCGCACCCTGTCTCGGTGCAATCGGTGTCCAGCTCGACGCACTCGCCGCTGACCGGGTCGCAGACGCCGTCCGGATAGCACGAGGTGTCGTCACAATCCCCACAGGTACGCCCCAGCGGCAGGCAAATGGAGACGGTGGTGCCCGTCAGGCGCGCGCACTCATAATTGTCGGAGCAGACGTCCTCGTCGTCGGCGCAGTCTTGCCAGCAGTGGGCGCCGTCGTCGATCCCCAGGTTCAAGCAGCGGTCGTTGGGCCCGCCGCATTCGGCGTCGCTGGTGCAGCCGCTCTCGCAATAGCCAAATTCGACCTGCTCGCATTGGCCGGTGAGGACGTCACAATTCTCACCTGCGTCACATTCGACGTCGGCGCAGCGGTCCACGCAGGTGCCCTCGAGCGGCACGCAGATGCCCTCCTCGGAGTCCTCATCGTCGGTGACCGAATTACAGAAGTAGTTCAGCGGGCACTCCCTGTCCTCGGACTGCGGGTTGCAGCCGGTCAGGCAGACACGCTCGCCGTCGGTGCCGGGCATGGTGATGCATTGGTCCTCGGGGCCGTCTCCGCACACCGCAGAGGTGGTGCATTCCTGGTCACAGAGGCCCAACGGCTGGTCGCACTCACCGGTCCACGGGTCGCAAACCTCTCCGTCGCCGCAGGTGACGTCGACACAGCGGTCCTCGCAGGTCAACAACTCGGGTACGCATTGGTAGTCCTGGGTCTGCTCGTCGAGCAACGCGCAGAAGAAGTCCTCCGGGCACGTCCCTTCGGTGTCCGGCTCGCAACTGCGCGTGCAGCCGGCGACGCCGTCGGGCATCTGCAGGCAGCGATCCTCGCTGGATCCACATTCGGAGTCCTCCACGCAGGGCTCGCATAAGAACCCGAGCCCCGCGTCGGCGTCTGTCTCCGAGGCGTCCGGGCTGTCAGCGGCGTCCGAGGCGTCCGAAGTGTCTCCGGCGTCAGCTCCGTCCGGCCCCACGTCGGCGACATCTGTCATATCGCCGCCGGCGGTATCGCCGTCGTCGGTGGCCGGATCGTCGCCACAGCCGGAGCAGACCACTAAAACGGCGAAGAGAAGACTCCAGACATAACATCGGCGTGCTGACTTCATGGGACTCATCCGAGGCTGCGTTTGCACAATATTCCAATGCCAACACCATCCCCCAGTTCAGCCTCATAAATCAAGCGTTGCCCGCCACTTCTTGCAATGTGCGGCCGACACGCGTAGGTTAACAGGGTCAAAGCGTCGCGAAATTTATCGAAGAATAGATGCAGGAGAAATTGCCGATGAGCATCCCGCTGAAAAGAACCCCTCTGTTGATCTGCGCGCTCGCGTTTGCCGCCTTACTTGCGGCGTGCGGTGGAAATAGCTTTGAAGGTGCCGATACACCGGCACTGTCACTGTCCGAGCCGGCGACGGCCACGCTCGCGCTGCAGCCGCCCAACCCGCCCACGCGCACCCAGGCTCAGACGGCGATCAAGCTGCGAAATGAGGGCGATGCGGAGATGACCATCACCAACATCGAGTGGATCAACCGGCCCGAGCGGCTGGTCATTCGCGGCAAAGCAATCGAGGATAGCGAGTGCGAGTACGACCCCGACGCGGCCAACTTGGACGCCAGCGGCGAGTGCCAGTCGGGCTCGTACTGTTCGTACCAGACGGATAGTTGCATCCGGCTCGGCGGCGAAGAGCCGCCGATTACGGTCCCGCGTGACCAACTCCACGTCATCGACACGGTGGTCATGCCCGGGGAAAATGACGACATCGACTGCCCGGCTGCCCCGAGCGGGCGCGACGTACCGGACAACTATTGCGGCGAGCTGCTCATCGAGACCGACGCCAATAACGACTCCGGCGACGTCGAAGACGGCAACCTGCGCATCTTCTTTACGGCGGTGGACGGCAGCGGCGAGATCGCGCTCGACCCGACCAACCTGACCTTCAGCGGCGTCGAGCGAGCCCAGTCCGCCTCCCGCGACCTGACCATCACCAACGACCATGCCGAGGAGGCGCTCGACATCACCGACATGCGTTTTCGCGAGCACCGCCAGCTCTTCAATGTCGAGGGCGATTCGCTGCCCACCGAGATACGCGCTGGTGCCTCGAAGACCTGGTCGGTTGACTTCACCGCCCCGGACACCGACGAGTGGGAGAGTGACGAAGAGGCGCTGGGAACCGAGCTCGAGATCACCTCCTCGGCGCGAAACGGCACCGTCACGAACCTGCCGATCACCGTCTCCAAACAGTCCTCGCTGCCCGCGATCGTGATCGAGCCGAACGTCTTGCACTTCCACGAGGATACCCAGCAGCGCTTTACGGTCAGCAATCGGGGCGACGCCCCGCTGACCATGCAGAGCCTGTCGCTGGACCCGTCGACGCTGAGCAATGTCTACGAATTCTCCATCGACGATGAGACTTTTGAATCGTCCATCCCCAGCGGCCACAAAGTGATCCGACCCGACGAGTCGGTCGACATCGACGTCAACTTCGCCGGCGCCGGCCAGGACGGGACCATCGCCACCTTCGACATCGTGTACAATTATTATGTCGACAGCGACCGCTATACCGAAGAGGCCGGCGGGCTGCTGCTGGGTGACTCCGGCGACGCTCCGGTGGGCTTCGCCCATCCCGACGCGTTCACGTTCAGCGCCGACGACGGACATAGCGCATCGCGGCAGTTGGTGGTCCGAAACGTCGGTACCCAACCGCTGGAGATCGACAACGCCACCTTCCGCGCCAACGCGGGCTCGGCCGATAACTTCAGCGTCAGCGGCGCCGAAGGGACCATCGAAGCCGGCGACCTCAAGCTGATGACCCTCGACTACGAAGGCGACGGCGAGATGGACAATGTGCTGCTCGAATTCAACTCCAACGACGCAGGCTCGGGCTTCGACCTCTTCTTGACCAGCGATCCGAATGAGTCGCCCTCGGAGATCGAGGCTCAGATCACCCCCGGCTTTGGCGACGACTCCACCTCGGTGGGCGCGGAGGCGGGCTTCAGCGCTCGCCAGTCCACCAACGTCGATGAGGACAACCTCGAGCGCGCCCAGTGGGTGTTGCTCGATCGCCCCGACGGCAGCGAGGTATTCTTCGACAAGAAAGGCGCGGACATCTCGTTCGTGCCCGACGTCGCAGGCACCTACGAAGTCTCGGTGCTCGTCCACAACGGCTCGGGTGTAGGCGCGCAAGCGACCTACTCGTTCGACGCGGTCGAGTAGAGAGTCAGGCTTGGGGCTTGTGGCTTGGGGAATGGCAAACTCGAGCCCCACGCCCCAAGCCCCAAGCCTCAAGCCTCAAGCCCGCTTTAGTGCTCACCGAAAAGTGATCCCTGGAGCGGGCCTTTTTTCGTCAGCCCCACCGCCGTCCCCGCACCCTGTCGCGCGTTGAGCCCCAGTCGATTGCATTGGGTCTCGAAGAGCGATGAAATGATCTTCCAGCGCGGGCCCTTTCCGACCATACGCTGGCCGAAGTCGGCGTTGTTGAGCTCGCCGCTGCGCACATCGCGCACGGTGCTAAATATCTTGTCGGCGCGCTCGGGAAGCTGCCGGCGCACCCGCTCTTCGAAGACCGGCAAGACCTCAGCAGGCAGGCGCAGCAGCGTCATGAACGCGCGCGTCGCCCCGCAGGCGGCCGCTCGCTCGAGCACCGCCGGGATATCGCTGTCGTTGAGTCCGGGAATCACCGGTGCCAACGCCACGCCGCACTCGACGCCGGCCTCGCCGAGCACCTCGAGGGTGCGAAATCGCTGGGAGATCGCGCTGGCGTGCGGCTCGACGGCCCAGCCGAGCGCGTCGTCGGCGAACGGAATGCTCAAATATACATGCACCCCGGCGCGCTCGGCCAAACTGGCCAGAAGCTCGACGTCTCGGCGGATCAGCGAGCCTTTGGTGACGATCGCCACCGGATTCCCAATCTCCTCACAGACACTCAAGCAGCCCCGGGTGAGCTCGTAGCTCGCCTCCAGCGGCTGATAGCAATCGGTCACCCCCGAAAACACCACCGGCTCGCGCTCCCAGCCGGGCCTCTCGAAGGCGCGACGCAGCAGCTCGGGAGCGTTCTTCTTGACCACGATCTTGCGCTCGAAGTCGGTGCCGGCCCCAAAATCCAGGTATTGATGGGTCGGCCGCGCATAACAATACGCGCACCCGTGGTAGCAGCCCCGATAGGGGTTGACGCTGTAGCCAAAGGGGATGTCCGGGCTGCTATTCGTATTGAGGATCGAGCGAGCCCGCTCCTCATAGACCTTCAGCTCGGCTTCCGGCGGCTCGCCGAGCCACTCGACCTGGTTGGTGGCCCAGGGGTTTGGAGGGTTGGAGATGGGTTTCATGGTTGGTTGGGCGCTTACGGGCGTATTGTAGAGACGGTTGC
>JBKGZI010000196.1:0-10745 GCA_046545675.1 Persicimonas sp. | reverse complement strand
AGATCAGCCCCATGAACTCGCTCATGATATTGCGGTGGTACCACGGCGGGCGGAAGGTGTTCTCGCCGACCAACCAACGGTCCGGGAAGATCACGAAGTCGATATTGGCCGTGCCCGCCTCGGCCGACGGCGAGGTCAGCACCGTGAAGATCGACGGGTCGGGGTGGTCGAAGAGGATCGCGCCGACCGGCGAGAAATCGCGCAGATCGTATTTATAAGGGGCGTAATTTCCGTGCCAGGCGACCACGTCCAGAGGCGAGTGGCCGATGGTCGTGGAGTAGTGGCGGCCGCACCATTTTACGAAGATGCGGCTTTCGGTCTCGTCGTCCTCGAAGGCGGCGACCGGGGTCTTGAAGTCGCGCGCGTTGGCCAGGCAATTCGCGCCGATCGGGCCGCGCTCGGGCAGGGTGAATTTGCCGCCGTAATTCTCGCACAAATAGCCGCGCACCGGCCCGTCGACCAGCTCCATGCGGAACACCATGCCGCGCGGCACCACGGCGATCTCGCCGGGGCCGAGCTCCATGATGCCGAGCTCGGTGACCAGCCGGATATCGCCCTGCTGGGGCACGAAGAGCAGCTCACCGTCGGCGTTGAAGAAGTACTCGTTGTCCATCGACTCGTTGGCCAGGTAGATATGCGAGGCCAGCCCGCTCTGCGAGTCGACGTCCCCGGCGGTGGTGATGGTGCGCACGCCGTCGACGAAGTTCATCGGCTCGTCGGGCATCGGCACCGGGTCCCAGCGTCGCTGACCCAGCGACAGCGCTCCCTCGTGCAGCGTCGGCGCGCTTCGCCACAGATCCTGGGTATACGGCTCGTAATCACCCATATGCCGCACCGACGGTCGAATCCGATACAGCCAGGAGCGCTCGTTGGCGCTGCGCGGCGCGGTAAACGGCGAGCCGGAGAGCTGCTCGGCGTAAAGCCCGTAGTTGCAGCGCTGCGGGGAGTTGCGCCCCCTGGGCAACGCCTCGGGCAGAGCCTCGGTCTCGAAGTCGTTTCCAAACCCTGTCATATACTCGAGCGTCATATCGTCACTCCATCTGTTTTGATTTGTATTTCCTCTCCTCTTATCCCATACCGCCCGCGAGGGAATCAACTCGCTTGCCATCTGTGCGGGGCACGCGACACATTGGGGCTGGCGAGTTCGAGCTGATTCCGTATTATCCCAACCGAGCGCGAGAGTGTCGTCTGTAGTTGGAGCCTGCATGCGTGAAGATGTATCGCATATTTTCCGGGAGTCTGAGGGCGCCGACGCCCTTCGACGCCTCGTCGATCTGATCCGTCCCTCGTCCGACGCCTCGACCGAAGAGATCGACGCGAGGCTCCATGCCCTGGTGGAGGTCCTGGAGGAGGCCAACGCCGAGCGCGACGCCTTCGACGCGGCCGTGCGTCAGGTATTGAACGACAGCCGCCTGGTCCACGCACTCGCAGAGAGTGGCATCCTCGCCGATGTGGACTTCAGCCGTGAATTGCGCCAGCGACTCGCCCGCCGCCTGCTGCCCGCCCAACTGCACCCCGACGATATTCGACGCGAGATCGACGCGATCTTTCGACCCGGCGATTGGGAGTGGATCGTCGAGGCGTCCCACGTCGCGTGGGCGGAGTTGCTCGGCCTGATCGTCGACGAGCGCGACGCCGGCGGGCACGCCCACCGAGATCTACTTGGGGCCGTCCAAGGACTCGCCCAACGGGTCGGAGCGCTGGGCATCGACGAGGAGCTCAACGCCAAGCTCTACGAGGTCGAGGACTACGAATCGCCTTTCCTCGATCTGGCCATCGAGGCCCACGACTTCCTCGAGGAACACCGCCTGGAGCCGGGGCATGATGCCAGCTATGCCCGCCTGATGGACAAGGTGCGCGAGTGCCGCGACATCATCATCTATCTTCGCAATCATAAGTCCATCTACGGCACGAGCCTGCGGTTGACCGCGCTGTCGCGGCGTCTGCTCCAACAACTCGACCGCCTCGAGCTGCTCGCCCACTTGGTGCACCCTCAGAGCAAAAGCGACTTCGTGAACTGCTCGGTGCGCCTGTTGCGCACGCTGATCGAGGCCGCTCAGAACGCCAATAACCTCAGCCGACTGGTCAAGGAGAGCGCCGATCTGCTCGCCTTCCAGATCACCGAGGAGAGCGCCCGCAAGGGCCAGAAATATATCACCGATTCGCGCACCGGCTACTGGGCGTTTTTGCGCGCGGCGATCCAGGGCGGGGCGATCGTGGCGGTCTTCGCCCTGTTCAAAATATTTTTGGGCAAATTGCCCCTATCTCTGGCGGCCGAAGGATTCGTCTTCAGCCTCAACTACGCCACCTGCTTCGTGCTGCTATATCTGACCGGTTCGATCCTGGCGACCAAGCAGCCGGCGGTGCTCGCCGCCTCCATCGCTCGCAAGATGGACGCGGCGGCCAGCCGCCGTGGCGCACTCGAAGGCGTGGCCGATATCATCATCCTGGCCTGGCGCAGCCAATTCATCGCCTTCGTGGGCAACCTCATCTGCGCGGTGCCCGTGGCGTGGCTGCTCGCCTTCGGCCTGGACGCCTGGCTGAACACGCCGGCGGCCGACCTCGACAAGGCCGCCTATCTGCTCGACTCGGTCCATCCCTGGGCCTCCGGCGCACTCTTTTATGCGGGCATCGCCGGGGTCTTCTTATTCCTGGCCGGCGTGATCACCGGCGTGGTCGAAAACCACGTGGTCTACGCCAACCTCCAGTCCCGCCTGGCCCAGCACCCGGCGCTGGCCGTCCTGGGCGACAAGCGAGACAAACTTGCCAAATTCGTGGCCAAGAACCTGAGCATGATCACCGGGAACGTCGCCCTGGGCTTCTTCCTGGGCTTCGCCGGGTCGATCGGCGTCTTTTTGGGTCTGCCCTTCGACATCCGACACATCGCCTTCTCCTCGGCCCACGTGGGCGTGTCGGCGTTTACGGCCCCGGAGTCATTCACCGCCGAGGTGGCGGCCGTCGCCGCGCTGGGCGTGATCGGCATCGGCTTCTTCAACTTCCTGATCAGCTTCTTGCTGACGATGACCACCGGCCTGGAGTCGCGCCAGGTCACGTTCGACCAGACCCGAGAGCTGGTGGCCATCCTGCTCGGCCGACTGGTCCGCCGGCCCTGGGAGTGGTTCCTTCCGCCCAAGACGCCTCGCTACAAGCTGCCCGACGACGACCCCTCCAAAGTGCGCGAGTAGGCTTCTCGGCCGACGGCGAAGCTCGGGCAGGGCTGACAGGCCGCCAGATTGCGCTTGCTTTACCGGTGGGCGGCTGTTACGGATGTCCTCGTGACGGGGACATCCCGGCACCACATCTTGAGGAAAGCCTGCCTTTGATCTGGTATTTGGTTGTTTCGCGCAATCAGCATTGTTGGAACGTAGCACCTTCCTTCGTAGATTTGCCTGAACAAGATTTCAGTTTTAGCTGGTCCATCCGAGAGACTGAGTGCTCGACGATTCGAGCCCTCGATATCTACCCTTCGGGTTGGTCTCGCCGACGGATAAGTCCGTCGCGAGTAGTTCGAAGATTCATGTAAAAGAGCATCACACTACAAAGGAAAGCACATGTCGAAAGTTCAAGGCAAAGTAAAGTGGTTCAACGAAGACAAAGGTTACGGCTTCATCGAGCGCGATGATGGCGGAGACGACGTCTTCTTGCACTTCAACGCACTCGCACAGACCGGCTTCAAAACCATCGCTGAAGACGCCGCCGTCGAATTCGACGTCGAGCAAGGCCCCAAAGGCCCCAAGGCAGAGAACGTGGTCCAGCTTTGACCCACGCTCGCTGCTTGGCGCGACGCCGCTAGCTCCTAGCTAACGATGTCGCCAAGCGACAAAAAGCCCCGGCCCCCCTTCATTGGGTGGCCGGGGCTTTTTGGTTTTTTGGGGGCTTCGTACATCCTGCTGATCTGCCACATCTTCTATTAAGGGCTTGGACCATTTAGGGGCTGCTTTCTCGCGGCACTTCGGGTTTGCGATGGTCGCCCTCTCGCGGCGTCACGGGTTTGCGGCGACCACTTCACACGGTATCATCGCACTATCTAACCAAGTGAGGAAGCTGCCAGACTTCCGACAGGCTGCTACAAGAACTGGGACCAGTGAATTACTCGAGAAGAAACAAGTTAAAGCGATTCACTCACCTCGCCGCCGTCATTGCTGTATATATGTTGCTGCATGGAATCCTGCCTCCGACTCTATATGCCAGCGAACCTCGGTCGCACCAGTCCGCCCAAGGTGAACGTGGCTTAGCCCCCACGTTGCTTGGAAGCGCGTTGCTACTTGTGCTGCCAGACGTGAATTATGAGATCGCGGATCGCCCCGGATGGTCGCTTCGCTGGCCCATCAATCCAGCATTTTATGTGCATGAGCAATGGGAGTTCGCCGTGGGGCTCGAGCCGCAGTGGCGGTTTTCTCCAGATTCGGAGTGGCGCTTAGCGACCTTTGGACAAGCGGCGTACTTTCTTACGCCTGCTCCGATGAAACGCAGTGAACTCGGGTTTTACGCGCAGCTTGGCTACATGTCTGGGGAGGCTCCGGGACCATTCGGCGGTCTGGGTATTGGCATAGGTGGCAAAGGGACAATCATGGGGGTGTCACTTCGCTACCAGCCATCCGGCGATGACCAACACTTGTCGCTCGGGACGGATTTGCAGCTCGGACGAGTAATCTACGCGCTGTTTACGAGGTGATTGGTGCGATTGAACCGGTTGTGTGGGAAGGCAAGTAGACCGGGCGTGCAGTTCGTGGGCGCGTTGAGAGGGCCAAGGCTGCTCGTCAATCACACGGCGCTATCCCCCAAACCACATAATATGCGTCTTGGACTAATCGCCCCGGCCGCCTTTAGTCGGGCTCACTGAGATACTCGCGAACAGCCTTGACGAAAGACGGGACCGTCTTCGCCAGCCCGTCCATCAGTTCCTCGCACGTCTTAGGCGGCTTTTTCAATGCGCGGGCTTGCTTCCTTAAAAGGGTCACAACTCCCTGGCTGTCCAGATCGAAGAGATCAACTAAGAATTCGTCCGGCGACTGTGCCTCGACGCCTTCCGGCAGAACTCGAAAGTCCTTCAGATTGTTCGTGACGATGACCTGTGCACCGGCTGTTACCGCCGCAGCTGCGACATGCCGATCTTTCTCATCATTGGGCATCACGTCGATGAGAGGTTCGTAATCCTCGACCATCGCTTCGGGAAACGCCGCCGTCATCGCCTCTACAAGGTGTACTGCCTGTTGCTCAGAAATCGTCCCCGTCTTTATCAGATTCCTGGTCGTCTCATCGAGGATGTCGCCGGACCAATACACCTGGAAATAACCCGCGGCTGCAGCTCTCAGGAGAGTATCTCGCAAAGAAAACGGGAAGACCACGTTGGCGTCAAGCACGACGCGAAATGTCACGGGGACCATGTCCCCCCCCTGTTTACGGAAGTTCGTCGTAGCCACCGTATTGCTGACTGAGACGTGTCAATTCATCCAATGAATCGGCTCGCTCTCGATCGCGTTCCTTTTTGTACGTCATCACATCGGCGAAGCGAATACGCCGATGAGTGCCCGTCCGGGTAAACGGGATTTTACCATCGTCGAGCAGCCGCACCAGGTACTGTCGGCTTATGTTGAGAATATCCGCGGCCTGCTGAGTGGTCAGCTCCTTGTGAACTGGAACAACCGTGATCGCGTCGCCGCGCGCCAAGACTTCCACGACGCGCTCCAGCAGATAAAATACCGACTCGGGAAGCGTGACAGTTTGCCCTTCAGGGCCAATGATCTGACACATCGCATCACCACTCTGCCGGACATCGTCAGCGACGTCTTCGAGCATACGGAAAAGTTGGGCAAACTCCTCTCGTTGCTCATCGGGTGCCGCTACTGGCGACATACGACGAACCTGCTCTTCGACCGACGATGTATTTGGGTCAACAGCCATCACGATCTCCTTAGACGAGCTACTCGATGCCTTTACATCTCAAAAATAGACACTATTCGACGTAGGCGCAACCCCTAAACGACGTAAGCGCAACCTCTCGCAGGTTAAACGCGGCCACATCGCGACAAATTTCCTCGCGGCACTCAGGTTTGCGATGGTCCCCTCACGCGCTATCATCGCACCATCTAAACGAGGAAGCAGCCGGTGGAGTGTGAGAATCGCAATCAAAGGACGACTCGAGCGTGGCTGACGCTGCTCGTCGGGGCGTTCGCGCTGCTGCTGTCGGGGTGTCTGCCGTTTGCCTGGGCGACGCCGCCGGCGCAGGTCGAGTTCGGGGTAGCGCCGCGGGTCACACAGGCAGACGCCGAGTCGGACGACTCCGAGGTCGACGTCGTCTTTCCGCTGCGCGGCTCGGTCAACCCATTGCAGCTCTTTCCCTCCCTGGGCATGCGCCACATCGACGCGGGCATCGGCTATCAATTCGTGCCGGGGTCGACGCGGCCCTTTTTGCACGGGCCGTTCCTGGAGATCGGCTTCTTATACGGCGAGTCGTTTACGGCCCCGGCCGACGGTCCCGCACGTGAGGCGACCGTGCCTCGGTTCGGCGTGCGCGCCAAGGGCCACGGCCTGTCGTCGGCCTCCTCCGATGGGCCGCTGAGCGCCGCCGGCTCGCTGCAATTGTCAATGGAGTGGCACGGCTTCCACGACAACCCGCTGTCGGGCTGCCAGGACACCTCCGAGGACGACTTCGAGGACCCTTATTCGGACGACGAAGACGACGAAGACCAGTCGGTGACCTGCGTCAGCGGACTGGCCTACGGCGAAAGCTCGATCGGTTTTTTTGTGGAGGGCACCCTGACCCGCATCGGCGGCCGCGACCAGTGGTGGGCCGGCGCCGGTGTGCTCATGCGCCTGCCGGCAACGATGGGGCTGGGCGTGGTTGTCGGGGATATCTTCTGATCATAGAAGCTCGCGAAGACGCTGGGTCAACAGGGCCATGCGGCGCCGGGGGATGTCGAAGGCGGCCACGAGGCTCTGGAGCACGCGTGTTTCGTCGGAGACGACCTCGATGTCGACCACGGCGATGCGGCTGGCCAAGTAGTAGGCCTCCTCGCGCAGGGTTTCGTCGTCGAGGCGCGCGGCGATATCGCGGGCCTTGCGGTCGACGGCATCCTGGTCGCCGATCGCCTGCTTGGCCGATGTGATCGACTCCTGCAGATAGGCCTCGACGTCGAAGTTGGTCCGCTCGCCGAGCTCGTCGAGGATTCGGCCAACCTCGGTCTCCTCGACCTCCTGCACCTCACCCTCAGCGACCATCGTCAAAGTCAACGCATCGATGAGCGCCCGGGCCTGGGCCGGCGCGATCGGGTTGAATTCCTTCTGGGCGAGCTTGCTGCGGACATCCTTGAAAAAGCTCAAAACAGCTCCTGCGTGGACAAAAGTAGGTGGTGTCAGTTGACTGGCCTCACAATACGCCAGACCGGCTGGGATGTGCAACGGGGGCCGTGATCGCGTGTATGATCCAGTTCGGTGGCCGGCCAACCGGAGCGAAGGCCTCCGTGCCTTCGAGGCCAGCGTCGCATGACGCCCCCGACGCCAGGGACGGCGTCGCTCCAGTGGTGCCACCGAAACGGATCACATACCGTGATCGCCAGAGTGGGTTGAACTACTTGGTTTCTTGGCTTTCGGGTTGCCGTGGGCTTCGGGTTAAACCGGCTTCGATGATGTCCGGAGGCCCTGCTGGTCGGTTGAACTACTGGTTGAGGGTTGCTCGGAGCCAAGAAACCCTCAACCAAGAAACCCCAAACCAAGAAACCCCAAACCAAGAAACCCCCAACCAAGGAAAACCATGTCCCTCGCCGCACTCTTCAAACGCACCGGCCCCACCGGTTTTGGCGCCGGATCGACCGCCGAACAGGTCGTCGAAGACCTCGACCTGACCGACAAGCATATCCTGGTGACCGGGTGCAACTCCGGGCTGGGCTACGAGACGATGCGCGTGCTCACCGAGCGCGGCGCGTGTGTTCTGGGATGTGCTCGCACCGAGCAGAAGGCCCGCGAGGCCTGCGATTCGGTCGACGGATTGGCCGAGCCGTTCGTCTGCGAGTTGTCCGAGCCGGCCTCGGTGCAGGCCTGCGTCGAAGCCGCCCGAGAGTTCCGCCGGCCGCTGGACGCGATCATCTGCAACGCCGGCATCATGGCGCTGCCCGAGCTCGAGCAATGCAACGGCTACGAGAAGCAATTCTTTACCAACCACATCGGCCACTTCATCCTGGTCACCGGCCTGCTCGACCAGCTCGCCGACGACGGCCGCGTGGTCACGGTCAGCAGCTACGGGCACAAAATGGCCCCCAAGGAAGGCATCCAATTCGACAACCTCAGCGGCGAGCACGGCTATAGTGCGTGGCCGGCCTACGGGCAGTCGAAGCTGGCCAATCTTCTCTTCGCCAAAGAGTTGGCCAGACGCTTCGAGGCCGACGACACCGACCGCGTCGCCAACGCCATCCATCCGGGCGTCATCGACACCAATCTAGGCCGCAATATGAACGCATTTATGCGCGCCGGCATGGTGCTCGGCGGCAAGCTCTTCTTCAAGAGCACCGAGCAGGGTGCGGCGACTCAGACCTTCGCCGCCGTCCACCCCGGCGCCGCGGGCATCAACGGCGAATACCTCGCCGATTGCAATATCGCCAAATCCAGCGGCAAAGCGCGCGACGCCGAGCTCGCCAAGCGGCTGTGGGAGGAGTCCGAGAAGATCGTCGACGAGCTGCTCGGGTCGCGAATCTGAGCCAACTCGCATCACGCAGCCCCTAAATGGCCTCAGCCTCTAATAGAAGATGCTGCTGTCCTGCAGGACGTCCCATCGGAAATTTGTACATCCTGCCGATCTCCCACATCCACTATTAAGGGCTTGGGCCATTTAGGGGTCGCTCTCTCGCGGCGTTTCGGTTCTCGTTGGTTGCCGCATCCGGTCTCATTGACACAACGCGGCTCACTCGCCAGAATCCGCGGGTCATAATTATAAGTAGGAGTTCGCAGTGAGCAGTCGCGTCTTCGCAGTGGCAGTCGCCTTCGGCATTCTGGCAGCTTTGGGCTGTGCCGACACCAACGCCGATTCGGCCAATCCGGCCGATGCGGCCAGCCCGGACGGCAAGGACGAGGTCGCCCTCACAGGCGGCAAAGCAGACGAGATGTTTGGGGGATGTCGCGCCGACAAGGTCCTCGACCTGGTCAACGACCCGGCCATCGGGGCCGCCGACCTCGAGGACGAAGGGCTGCACAGCCGCGCCGCCGGCAATATCATCGAGGCGCGAAACGGCGCCGACGGCCAGGCGGGCACCGACGACGATGTCCTCTTCGAGACGCTGGTGCAGATCGACGACGTCTACTACGTCGGCCCGGTGGCCATGGAGCAGCTGGCGAGCATGGTCGACGGGCTATGCCTGGAGGCGTGGACCGGCGAGACCGAGGTCATCTTCAGCCCGCAGCCCTACGAGGACTCGCACCTGGTGCGCGTCGCCGAGCTCATCGACGAGGCGGACACCTCCGTCGACATCGCCATGTACTCGATGAGCGACTCGCGCATCATGGATGCGCTCGAGCGCGCCGAGCAGCGCGGCATCGAGGTCCGGATGATCTTCGAGCCGGCGCGCGACGAGCGCGACGAGGGCGCGGGCACGACCTCGGCCGAACTCGAGGATATCGGTGTGGACGTGCGCTATATCAATAAGATCATGCACCACAAATACGCGCTCATCGACGGGCCGCGCGAGGTTCTCGATGAGAGTTCGGATGATGCCGCCGCAGCACCGGGCATCTTGGTGACGGGCAGCGCCAATTGGTCGCATTCGGCCGGCACGCGCTACGACGAAAATACCGTCATCACCGCCGGCAACCCCGAGCTGAACATGCGCTTTCAGCGCGAGTTCAACCACCTGTGGGCCCACAGCCGCGACTACGATATCGGCGCCGGCCACGACTTCTTCGAGACCGACACCGTCGACGAATCGTCCATCCCCGACGACCCCGCCGTCGACGCCGTCTTTACCTCCGACAACTTCCGCACCTATTACTCGGATCGCTACGGAGAGACCTTCAGCGTCCGGCGCGGCCTGGACACGGTCGCCGACGAGATCGTCCGCCATATCGAAGGCGCACAAGACTCCATCTGGGTCGCCAGCGGCCACCTGCGCTCGCGCCCGATCTCCGAGGCGCTGCTCGCCAAGGCCGCCCAAAACCCCGACATGGACATCAAGGTCTACCTCGACGGCCAGGAGTACGTCAGCGAGTGGGCCCACGACTCCGAGGTCGACGACCGTCAGGACTGCCTCGACGAGGCCGGCGACTCCGAGGCCCGGCGCCAGGACTGCCTGGACAAATCCTACCACTATAGCTTCGACGTCGACCGGGCCGACAATATCGAGCTTCGGTTCAAATTCTACGCCTACCGCTGGCACTACACCTACGCCGAGCAGATGCACCACAAATATATGATCATCGACGGCGACACGGTGCTGTCGGGCAGCTACAACTACTCGGACAACGCCGAGCACAACACCATGGAGAACCTGGTCGTCTACACCGGCGAGGCCGCTTCCGGGCTCGTCGCAGATTACGAGAGCAACTTCGTCGAGATCTGGGAGACCGGCCAGGGCAAATACGACGACCTGATGGCCGAGGTCCAAAGCGGCGACAGCTTCCCCATCGTCTTCGACTCCATGGCGCTTAGCTGGCAGCAGGTCTCCGACCTCAAATCGGCCATCTACGCCAACTGCCCGGACGTCAACTCCTACGACTTCCGCCGATACCCCCAGAGCCACACGATGTGCTATTTGGACTGA
>JBKGZI010000195.1:0-10765 GCA_046545675.1 Persicimonas sp. | reverse complement strand
CCCGCACGAGATGCACATATCGTCTTTGACGGTGATGCGAAATTTGCCCTTCTTTTGGACCAGGCCGAGCACGGCGGCCATCGGGCAGAAGAACCGGCACCACACCCGTGTGCCGCCGATGGGGTACACGCCCACGCCGACGATCCCGGACAAGATCATCACGACGACGAAGCCGTAGGCGGTCTGCAACTCACCGGAGGCCGATTTCAGGGCAGGGTGGGCGTCGCCCAGGAAGAAGCTGGCGACCACCGCGGCGGTGACCACGAACGAGATCAGCATCGTGATGTGAATGGAGTATTTCTCGAAGTTCCAGGCTCGGCTGGACTTGCTGGACAACTGGCGAAACGGGTCGCCGGCGGTGTTGGCCAGCCCGCCGCAGCCGCATACCCACGAGCAATACCAGCGCTTGCCGAAGAACACCCCGAGCACCGGCACCAGCACCAGCGAGCCGGCGATGCTCCAGATGATGAACGGCAGCGGCCAACTGGCGATGGTCGACGGGTAGAAATACTCGATCTTGAGCGGCCAGAGGTAGCTGAGATAGACCTCCGGTTGATTGAAAAATTTGAGGATCAGCGGGATGGCAAACGCAAACGAGACCTGCACGAAGATCACCACCGTCGTACGCACGATCTGGTAGGCGTTGTGGCGGTATTTGCGCATCACGTAAACGCCGCCGACGCTGACCGCAATCGTGTAGATGAGCCCGTATAGCGTCCATTTATTGCCCAGCCCCAGCGCGGTGCTGATCCCATCGAGCCAGTCGGTCCAGTAAAGAAGGACATAAAAGCCAAAGAGCGCCGCCGATAGCATCCAGGCGGTCACGCCCCGGTGGGTGATATCGTGCTTGAGCCAGCCGAGAGTTCCTTTTTGTCGCATCAGCTGACCTCCTTCTCAGTCATCTTCTCGAGCGGCACGCGGCCGAACTCGACGTCGAATTGTGCCTTGTCGAGGTGGCGTCGCACCCACTCGAGGTCGCGCTTTTGCTTGATCCAATCTTCGAGCACGGTGTGGTCGAAGCGCGAGCCGAGCATATTGAAGCCGATGACCTCGTCGTGATCGTTGGCGACGATACGCTGGCTGATCGTCTCATCGGGCATTTTGCGAAAGAGGGTGGTGCTGCCGTCGGGCGCGCCGACCACGTCGCCGACGGTGGTAAATTCGAGCTCGAAGAATTTGGTGCTATTGAAGAAGATCGGCGGGTGATAATCGACCGGTTCGCCGAGCATGCTCAGGGCGGCGAGCTTGCCGTGGCGCTTGGCCGAGTACCAGATGGTCTCGGTGATGCCCGGGCGCTGGCCGTTGTCGATCTCGACGCAGTCGCCGGCCGCCCACACGTTGGGCAGCGTGGTCCGAAAAGAGCGGTCGACCAGGATGCCGCGGTTTCGGGCCGGCGGGGTGGCCACCGCGTCGAGCCAGTCGATGTTGGCGACCACGCCGATGGCGACGCCGAGCATCTGACAGGGCAGCTTGTTGCCCTGGTCGGTCAGGACGCCGCTGACGCGGCCGTCGTCGTCGACCAAGATCTGGCTCATCTCCTCTTCCAGGCGCAGGTCGACGCCGTGCTCGGAGAGGTGCTCGGCGACGAGTTGGGCCTCTTCCTTTCCCAGCGCTGCCGGCCAAAACCACGGCTCGCGTACCAGGAAGGTCACGTCGACGCCGTGGTGGTTGAGGCATTCGACAAGCTCCACGCCGATGAGCCCGCCGCCGACGACTACCGCCTGTTCGGTCGACCAGAGCAGTCGCTCACATTGGTCCAGATCGCCCATCGACACAAAATGGACCAGCCCGTCCTGGACGTCGTCGAGCCCCGGAAACGGCACCATGCGCGGGCTGGCGCCCACGGCCAGCAGCAAGCGGTCGTAGTCGAGCGACTCGCCGTTATCGAGGCCGACGCACTGGCTGGCGGCGTCGAGGTCGACGACGCGTGCGCGCACCAACTCGATACGCTTGTCGTCATAGACCCGGCGCTCGTAAGGCTCCAGGTCGCACCGCTCGAGCTTGTCCATAAAGGCGTACATCAGGGCGGTGCGCGAGAAGAAATAATCGGTCTCGTCGCTGATCACGGTGATCTCCGCCTCGTCCGGGCTCAGCCGCTCGCGAATGGCCAGCGCCGCCTCGATCCCCGCTACGCCGTTTCCTACGATCACAAATTGCATGCGCGCTCATGAGGGTGTTGGAAATTGGTCATCGGATCTTGTGGCGTCGTGCTGCTCGATCCTGTCGCGATATATACGACGCGCGAGGTCCAAGATGCATTTCAGAATCGCTGGCCGAGTGTCTCAGATGGCGGTGGCCCTCACAAGCCACCCGCTGGGCAGAGCCTTGAAAGAAGGGCCTTTATGGACCATACTCAGACCCAACAGTGATCTGTCTACATCTGTCGGTCTTTTCTGATGGTTTTGCTTGTGCGAAACGGTAGGCCTCTGCATAACTAAAAAGAGTTATGTCTGGGCCTGAGGTACCGCTTTGATGAAGAATCCCGAAAAATCTGCACCACATACAACCGACGCTGACCGCAGCGAGTGGAATCTACCGTTCGACACCATCGTCGAGACGATCAACGATGGCATTCTGGTCTGCCGTATCGGCGGCGAGATCGTCTACGCCAACCCGAGTATGGCGAAGATGCTGGGGTATTCGCGCGACGAGATGGTCGGGCGCATGCTCTTTGACTTCATGACCGACGCCTGGGCGCAGAAGGCGCGTGAGAATCTCAAGCGCCGCGAAGAGGGGGTCGAAGAGATGTTCGACCATCAATTCGCCCATAAAGGTGGGGGCCCGGTGTGGACGCTGGTATCCGCCAAGCCGATGCACGACGATGATGGCGAGCAGTGGGGATCGCTGGTCGCCATCCAGGACATCTCCGGGCGAAAGGACATGGAGGAGGAGATTCGCCGGGCCCGCGACGAGCTCGAGTTGCGCGTCGAGCAACGGACTCGGCAGGTGGTCGAGACCAACAAAAAGCTCAAGGCCGAGGTCGCCGAGCGGCGCGAGGCCGAAGAACGTGCCCTGGAGGCCAGCCGGGCCAAGAGCGCGTTTCTGGCCAATATGAGCCACGAGCTTCGCACGCCGCTGAACGCGGTCATCGGCTACACCGAGCTCATTCGAGAAGATCTCTCCTTCGGTCGCGACAACCCCGGCTCGCTGCCCGTCGATAGCATCGGAAATGATCTCGACAAGGTGCTACGCTCGGCCAACCACCTGCTGGCGTTGATCAACGATATCCTCGATCTGTCCAAGGTCGAGGCCGGCAAGATGGACCTGCACCTGGCCGGCTTCGACCTCGACGAGCTCATCGAAGAGGTCGTCGAGACGGTCAGCCCCGTGGCCCAGAAGAATGCCAATACGATAGGTCAGACCACCGATTATGAGGGGGAGTTGGTCGCCGATCGCACCAAGCTCAAGCAGGTGCTTTTGAACCTGACGGCCAACGCCGCAAAATTCACCGACCACGGCCACGTCGAGCTGCTCACCCATGAGGAGACCATCGACGGTCTGCCCGGGGTGCGCATCGACGTGCGTGACACCGGTATCGGCATCCCCTCCGATCAGATCGAGCGGCTCTTCGAGCCGTTTACCCAGGCCGACGAGTCGACCACCCGGCAACACGGAGGCACGGGCCTGGGGCTGACCATCTGCAAGCGATTTTGCGAGATGATGGGCGGGTATATCCGCGTCGACAGCGTCGAAGGGGAGGGCACCACGTTCAGCGTCTATCTTCCCTCGGCCGAGACCGGCTCGCTGTCGGAGCACTCCACCGCCAAGTGGCTTCCCGACGTGGCCGCTGCTGCGTCGACTGCCGATCTCGATGATGACGGCGACGGCCCGACGGTCTTGGTCATCGACGACGATCCCAACGTCCACGAGTTGATGCGCCGGTTTCTAGGCCCGCGCGGTTTCCGCGTCTACTCGGCCTTCGAGGGCGAGCAGGGCATCGACCACGCCCGCTGGCTCCGCCCGGACGTGATCACCCTCGACGTGATGATGCCCGGAAGGGACGGCTGGTCGGTGCTGTCGAGCCTCAAAGCAGATCCCGAGATCGACGACATTCCGGTCGTCATGGTCACGATGATCGACGACAAGAGCATCGGCTACGCGCTGGGAGCCTCCGATTATTTGGTCAAGCCCATCCAGCGAGACCGCCTGGTGCGGGTCTTGGCCCGCTTTAACTCCGAGAGCGGCGGCACGGCGCTGGTGGTCGAAGACGAGGACGATATCCGCGAGCTCATCGCCCGCCACCTGCGACGATCCGACTGGACGGTTCGCACGGCCTGCAATGGGCGCAAGGCGCTCGAAGAGCTCGACACCGAGTGCCCGGACGTGGTCATCCTCGATTTGATGATGCCCGAGATGGACGGCTTCGAGGTCGCTGAAATCATGCGCCAGGAGCCGCGCTGGCAGGACATCCCGATCGTGGTGGTCACCGCCATGGACCTCGACTCCAGCGAGCAAAAGCGGCTCCAGAAGTCCGTCCAGCGCATTTTGAGCAAGAAGGCCAGCTCCATCGAGCAGGTGGTTTCCGAGGTGCTCGAGATCACCGGTGTCGACGCCGCGCCGCTAGAGAAGGCCAATAAGTCCGAGCAACAACACGAACCCATTCAACGCTGAACTACCGGAGCCTCATACCCCCCAACACCACAGGAGAGACGGATGCCGAAAGCGAAGACAAAGGACGGCCTCGACATTTCATACCGAGTGATCGGCCAAGGCGCGCGTGACCTGGTATTTGTGCACGGATGGATGGTCTCCGGGGCCGTATGGGACACGCTGCTCGAGGCTCTCGACCCCAGCCAGTGGCGCATCATCGTGCCCGATATGCGCGGCACCGGCGAGACGGCTGCACAGGCCGATTCCTTCGAGCTGGCCGATTATGTCGAGGACGTGCGCGCGGTCGTCGACCACGCCGGCGTCGACAGCTTCGGCCTGGTCGGCCACAGCATGGGTGGGCAGGTAGCCCAGCTCTTTGCAGCGACCTATCCGGAGCGCGTCGAGCGACTGGCGCTGCTGTGTTCGGTGCCCGCCTCCGGCATGGAGCTGCCCGAGGAGGCCGACGCGCTCTTCTTCAACTCCGGAGAAGACCGCGAGAGTCAGGCGGCGATCCTGGGGATGGCGTGCCTCGATCTCGAGCCGGCCGACCAAGCTCGGCTGCTCGACGACGCCGGTCAGATCCCGGCTGGGTGCATCCAAAAATCATACCGGGCCTGGACCGGGGGCGGCTTCGCCGACAGGCTCGGCGACATCACCGCCCCGACGCTGGTGGTGGGCAGCGACGACCCGTTTTTGCCGCCCGACTTCCTGAACGCGGCCATCGTCGAGCCCATCACCAACGCCGAATTCGCCCATATCGAAGGCGCCGGCCACTATGTGCAGGTCGAGCGCAGCGCCGAGACGGCCGAAGTGCTGAGCGATTTCTTTAGTCAATGACCATCTAATAACTAACGGTGCCAGGGCTTCCAGCCCTGCTCCAGACCTGGAAGCTCTGGCACCGATGAATTGCCGATGAACGAACCGAGCGCGAGGAGGCTGGATGGAGTGAGCGTTGTCGTAGTCCATTTGTTGTCATCATTAGTGAGAAGGGAAACAACGATGAATAAGAACGCTGTATGGATAGTCATTTCGTTGGCCATCGGCCTATTGAGCCTGGCGGGTTGTCAGGAGGCGATGGAGCCCACAGATACCACCACGAGCACCACCGCTCAGGCGCTGAACGCGGCCACAACAACCCACCACGCCACCACCAAAGATAATAAGCAGATCGCCTATCGGGTGGTCGGCTCGGGTGCGCAGGATATCGTGTTGGTCCACGGCTGGAGTGTCTCTGGAGCGGTCTACGACAACCTCATCGACGAACTCGCATCGTCCGACTACCGACTGATCATCCCGGATCTTCGGGGCACCGGTGAGTCGGACAAGCCCAATGGCGGCTATTCGCTGGAGAACTACCTCAAAGACATCGAAGCGGTGGTCGCGGACGCCAACGCCGCTGACTACGTGGTCGTCGGCCACAGCATGGGCGGAGCGATCGCCCAGAAATACGCCGCCCGCCACGCCTCCGAGCTGTCTGCGCTGGTGCTGATGTCGCCGGTGCCGGCCTCCGGGTTCCCGCTGCCTGAGGATATCTACGAGCTGTTCTGGGCCTCTGCAGATGATCCGCAGTTGCAGGCGTTTATCTTCACCATCTCGTCGGTCGACCTCGACCCGGCCGACCTCGACCACCTCGTCGCCGATGCCGGCACGGTGCTCCCCAAAGCGTCTCGCCAGTCGCTCGATGCTTGGACCGAAGCCGACTTTGCCGACATGCTCGACCAGATCACCGCGCCGACGCTGGTGCTGGTCTCTGACGACCCGTTCATGCCCCAGGCGTTTCTCCAGCAAACCGTCGCCGACCCGATCGCCAACGCTCAGCTCGAGTACTTCTCGGGGGCCGGCCACTATCTGCAGGTTGAAGACCCCGAGCAAACTTCGGCCGCGATTGGTGGGTTTCTTACTAGCCTTCCATAGGTTAGCATGGGGATCCTCGACGAGTAGCTCGACGGCCGGCTCCTATTGGGGGCCGGCCGTTGATTCGTATGCCGAGTTCGATGAATGCCAGGAAGTACATAAATGCGTAGTTGGCAAAAGATCGCTGTGGCCGTCGGAGCCATGACCGCGCTTTGCGTCGGCGTATCGCTTGCCTATCAGTCGTGGCCAGGTGCGGCGGTGGCGGCGGCCTCGGGCACGCTCGTCGTGTGGTTCGTGCGACGAACCCTCGAGCCGTACAACGCGGTGACCGAGGCGGTCGAGAGACTGGCGGCCGGAGATCTGTCTCAGCCGCGGCTGACCCTCGATTCCAGCGAGGAGGTCAGTCGGATGGCCACCTCCGTGAACCAATTGCTGACCCAGCTTCGCCTGCTCAGCGACGAGGCGACCGAGCTGGCCAACGGCTATATCGGCGTGCAGTCGCTACAGGACAAGGTGCTCGAGACCGGCCAATTGTCGACTGTCGACGTTCCCACCAGCGCCAGCCAGGGCGATCTGAACCGCAGCTTCGCCGAGCTGACCAATCAGCTACGCCGGCTGACCGTCAAAGCCCACATTATCGCCAACGATCAGCTCTATAACCCCGCGCTCGACGAGGAGCTGCCCGGCGAGCTCGGGGACGCCTTCGGGATGATGATCGGCAATCTTCGCACGCTGGCCGGCCGGGCTGAGAATATCGCCCGCGGAGATCTGACCTCCTCGGTCGCCGGCGACGGAGACCTGACCAGCGCGTTCAACGAGATGGTCACCGGCCTTCGCGAGCTGGTCGACAAGATCACCCGCAGCGCATTACAGGTAGCCAGCTCCACCGAGGAGATGCTCCAGGTGCTCCACCAGCACGAGGACTCGGCGCGCCACCAGGCCGATCGCATCCAACAGACACAGCGCACCGTCGAAGAGCTGGTCGAATCGGCCGACGCGATCGCCGACAGCGCCCAACAGGTCTTTCAGGCCGCCGAGGAGACGCGCGATAAGAACCGCCAGATCGGCGAGTGCATCCAGGAGCTCAATCAGCACAGCGAGCGCATCGCCGAGATCCTCAAGCTCATCAAGAGTATCGCCGACCGCTCCGATTTGCTGGCGCTCAACGCCAGCCTCGAGGGCGCTCGCACCGGTGAGGCAGGCAAAGGCTTTGGACTGGTCGCCAATGAAATGCGACGATTGGCCGAGAACACCAAGGAGTCGGTGGGCAAGATCAAGACGCTCGTCGACGACATCCAGGCATCGGCGCGCACCACCGCCAATGCCTGCCAGGAAGGGCTGGTACGCTCGGAGGATACCACCGACGCCGCGCTCAAGATCAAAGTGGTGACCCTGGAC
Organism: Persicimonas sp.; assembly: GCA_046545675.1. Lineage (GTDB taxonomy): Bacteria > Myxococcota_A > Bradymonadia > Bradymonadales > Bradymonadaceae > CAYLTX01. The sequence continues at coordinate 2,923 of JBKGZI010000195.1, read as the reverse complement.
CAGCGCGAGAATACCGGGCAGGTCAATAGCACCATGGAGGACCTCTCCCAACTGGTCACCCACGGGGTGTCCGGGATTCGCCAGGTTACGGTGGCGGCCTCGGAGTTGGCTTCGCTCTCCGAGGCGTTGCGCGAGTTGGTCGGTCGTTTCGATCTGGGGGAGAACCAGGATGCGCCTCGGACATGGCAATCTGCAGACGAGGCGGCCGCGAATTCGGCGCCTGCTAGTGCCCTGCGCGCCGATCTGCAATGAATAATCACAGCATTCCCAAGTAGTGATTTCTGAGACAGCGAGAAGACCGAGATGGCAAAGATTTTATTGGTAGAAGACAACGAGATGAACCGTGACATGCTCGCCCGCCGCCTGCAGCGGCGCGGCTATGAAGTCGTGGTCGCCGAGGACGGCGAGCAGGCGGTCGATAAGACGCACACAGAAGCCCCCGACCTGATCCTGATGGACCTGAGCCTGCCGGTCATGGACGGCTGGGAGGCCACCCGCCAGATCAAAGCAGATGATGAGATCGCCCAGATTCCGATCATCGCGCTGACCGCCCATGCCCTGGAGAGCGATCGCACCAAGGCGCTCGAGACCGGCTGCGATGACTTCGAGACCAAGCCGGTAGATATCGGGCGCCTGCTCGAAAAGATGGGTGCGCTGCTCGAGTCCTGAGTCGCAACGCGCGATCTTCTAGCCGCGTTTTCTCCTTCCATCAGCGGGGCCGGGAATGATCCGGGCCTCGCTTCCGCTACATCTACGGCCGGTCCCCGCTGCGCCGGCGAGTCGATCGCGACCGGCGCTCTGGTTGTCTATGATCCCGACGCCGGTCGTGATGAGACAGCCGCGGGAGCATATGATCGGCGTCGAGGGGGCTTGTAGTCGGTTGGAGCGGTGTAAGATTTCTAACTGGAAAGCATCTTGCAGGGGGGATACACCGTCTCGCGCAATGATATGATAGTTGGCATGGAGCTGCTAAAATGGAGTCATTAATGGTTCGAGTATCGTCGGTTAAATCTCTTGGGCTCGTCGCGCTATTGTCGGTCGCCGTTGTGGCGAGCGGCTGTGTCGAGGAGCCTCACGATCCCCAGGAATTGGCCAGCCTCGAGCAGTCGATCAAGGGCGGCGTCGAAGACACCGAGAACTCGGCTGTGGTGGGTATGTTCTCCTACGACAGCGGCGGCATGTGCAGCGGCACTTTGATCGCCCCCAACCTCGTGCTCACCGCTCAACATTGCATCTCCGAGGTATCCAGCGAGCAAGTCATCTGTGGGCAGAGCGAGTTCGGCTCGACCTACAGCGCCGACCGCGTCTTCGTGACCACCGATCCGTACCTGTCGCGCAGCTCCGATTACGTCACCGGCTCCGAGATCCACTTGCCCGACGGCAACGGAGATATGTGCGGTGAAGATATCGCGCTGTTGGTCCTGTCGGAGAACGTACCCGCCTCCGACGCCGAGCCGATCGAGCCGCGCTTGGACGAGCCGGTCGAGGCCGACGAGGTCTACTCCGCGATCGGCTACGGACACACCGGAGACGGCTCCGGAGCCGGTGTGCGTCGTATCCTCGAAGATCTGCAGGTGGCGTGCGACGGAGACGACTGCCCGAGCTACACCTCGGTACAAGACAATGAGTGGCTCGGCGATGACGGCACCTGCCAGGGTGACTCCGGCGGCGCGGCCCTCGATGAGCAGGGACGCGTACTCGGCGCGCTCAGCCGCGGCGCAGCAGGCTGCCAATCGGCGGTGTACTCATCGGTCAGCGGTTGGGACGAATGGATCCGCACCGTCGGCCAAATCGCCGCGCAGGAAGGTGGATACGACACGCCGATATGGCTTGGCGGTGAGCCCGACGGAGATCCCGACGAGGACGGTGTTCTCACCGAAGACGATAATTGCCCGATGGTCAGCAACCCCGATCAGCGCGATACCGACGGCGACGGCCTCGGCGACGCCTGCGACGACGACAGTGATGGCGACGGCATCGACGACGAAGACGACAACTGTCCGTTCGTAGACAACTCCCGACAAGAGGACACCGACGGAGACGGCGAGGGCGACGCCTGCGACGACGATAGCGACGGCGACGGCATCGACGACGAAGACGACAACTGTCCGTTTACCCCCAACGCCGACCAGAGTGACGTCGACTCAGACGGCGTCGGCGACAAGTGCGACGACGATTACGAGCCGGGCGACGGCATCAATATCGAGGACGATAGCGCCAACCTCTCCGGCTCCGACGAGGGTTGTTCGACCGGTTCGGCCGGCTCGCCGGTCGGCCTGGCCGGCCAGGCGGCCGTCTTGTTGCTTCTGGTCAGCGTGGGGCGTATCCGACGCTGGTTGAGCTAGAACTCGAGCGCCACCAAGTCACACCGACCGACGCAGCATGCTGAGAGGGTATGCTGCGTCGGTCTTATTTCTTGTGGCGATAAATGACCGCCGCGTATAGCGCCACGTTGATGACCAGGACGGCCGCCCCTAACACCAACTGGACGTTGGCGGTCAGCCCCGACGGATAGATGATCGGCAAGAGGTAGTGTTCGACGAACCCACCCTCGTAGCCACCGTGCCCGGCCATATCGCGCAAGCGGTGCTCCAGCGGGGTCAGCGGGCAGATCCAACCCACCCACTCGATGAGCACCCCGTAGACCGCACACGGCAGGTGCGCCCAGGCCACCCGCGGCCAGCGCAGCACGAGCACTCCGCCCAAGACCACGAACACGATAAAGAGCAGGTGGAGGACGACGACGATATCTGCGGCGATTCGGTACATCACGGGGTGATTCTCGGCGTTATGAGCGATTTGTTAAGTGCTTGACCGTTGGGTGTGAAAGGATTGTTGAGGTGGTTTTTGGTTCTTGGTTTTTGGTTCTTGGTTCTTGGTTCTTGGTTCTTGGTTCTTGGTTCTTGGTTCTTGGTTTTTGGTT
>JBKGZI010000194.1:0-10771 GCA_046545675.1 Persicimonas sp. | reverse complement strand
GGTGCAGGAGGGGCTCGCTCTGTAGCGCCCCCAAGCTGATTCACCGGCGGGATAAACCGCGCCGGGGTCTTTAAGACGGAGCGCGACGCTAGCGCCCCCAAGCTGATTCACCGGCGGGATAAACCGCGCCGGGGTCTTGGCAGCCGCCGGGCGTTCCCAGTGTTGCCGCTCGAAACGGATGCCCGATTCGCCGAGATCTGATATGGCTGAGTGCGTTATCTGGACGACCCACACATAGACCCGCCAGCGAGGAAGCCCGATGATCGACGTATTCGCGCCGACCAAAAAGAAAGCCGAAAAACTGTTCCGACAGGCCATGAAGACCGGCGAGTTGGGGCCGGCGATCTCGTATTATCGAAAATACCTCGACCAAAACGAGAGCGATTACGAGGGCCAAAACGACCTCGGCTGGATGCTCATGCAGGCCGGCCGGCCAGAGGAGGCGCTCGATTGCTTCGAGGCGGCCAATGCCGTCGAGGAGAGCGCGGTCCACTGGGACAACCAGGGCCAGGCGCTCATGAAGCTCGAGCGCTTCGAGGAGGCCGACGAGGCCTTCGAGGCCGCCATGCGGCTGGACCCCGACGACCCCGAGCCCCCCTACCACAGGGCCGCCGGCCTGCGCGCCCAGGATGACCTGGAAGGGTGCATGGCCGCGCTCGAAGAGGTCATCGAGCAGCACCCGGACTTCGCCCCGGCGCTCAACGATTACGGCTTGTGTCTGGCCGAAGAAGAGCGCGACGACGAGGCCGTCGACCACCTCGAGCGCGCCGTCGAGTCCAGCCCGATGTGGATCCCCGCCCGCCTCAACGCCATCCGAACCCTATGCGACCTGGGCCGCTACCCCGAGGCGACCGTCCACCTCGAGGAGCTCGACGAGATGGGCGCCGACATCGTCATCGACCTGGGCGCAGACGACGTGACCATCTCGCTCAACGGCCAGCCCATCTATCAAGGCGAGCTGGTCGAGGGTGTGCCGGGTTTTGGGGAGTGATGTTGCCGTCAAGGCGCCGCCTTAACGTCAAAAGCCCTCGATCGTACCCATTCGCTCGGTCTATCGAATCTTTGCGAATCGGAGATGTCGCAGGTGATCCTGCGAGCCGTTTTGATTGCCCTCACCGCTCGAAGCGCTGACCCACAGCACCCAGTCTTCGCCCACGCTTAGGACTCGATATGCAGACTCGTCGACTAGTTGCGGGCTCGTAGGCTCCTCGGCATGCGGGCGGTCGAGCGCGAGTAGGGGCCGGGTGCACTGTGACAGGCAACTTGTGCCTTCCGCGCAGCGCTCCGCACAGGAGCCGCCGTCGGCCTCGCCCAGATACGCCAGGAGGTCGGCATTTTTCGAGAGTTCGAACGTCGATACGACCCGGTGGGCTTCTTGGCTGACGCCTTCGGCGAGTGTGGTGGCCTGATTCGTCCCGAACGAAAATCTGCTCAGCTCGCCTGCGGTCGCGTCGGCTTCGTCGCTGGCGATGAAGAAGAGATGCTCCCAGTCATCGGTCGGCGTGACGTGGGAAACGAGCGCATCGTCGGCGGGGCCGACGCGCACACCGTCGGACCAGGCGAATATCGGCGATGGATTCCATGGGACGTCTCCTGTGACGAAGCCGCGCGCGAGATCTCGATCGTATCGCATGCTGCTGTACACCGAGTTTGCTTCAAATTCTCCCAGCTCAGTCGGCTCGTCAGCATGCCGATCGACGTACCACAGGCGGCTCATCGGCGAGTTGCCATCCACCGAGGCGTAAAGCAGCCGGTTTCCGTCCGGCGCGAGCCAATCAGGATGATATTGGACGGGAGGATCCGGAAGCTGTCCGAACGGCTCGACGCTGAGGTCCGAAAAGTCGACGAAGTTAAGATCAAATACTTCATCTTCTTCTCGGCGCGTTAGGAAGGCGCCGGTGTTGCTCTCTAGGCTCGTGCCCAGCCAGTAGTCGTCGCTGAGGGCGTGGTGGGCCAGAGTAGTGCTTGCGGAGAAGTTTGCGTGCCACAGGTGCGTCGAGTTTCTCGGGTAGGACTGCGTGCCGTACGCAGTTTCATAGCGGACCGCCGGCACACCGGAGAGCATGCGCACCGAATTCCGGATTGCGTCGTCGGCGATGACACTCGTCTCGTCGGCCTCGAAGTCGTAGGCGGCGAGGCGTAACTCACTTCCATAATCGGGCTCGACGCCAAAGACGGCCAGACGCTCGTCATCGCTGAGCCGTAATAGGTAGTCGGCTCCCGGATCCGGGAAGTTCTCGCTCAAGACTCGCACCGTCTCGGATCGGCCGTCCCAACTCTTGAGGACGGTCGATCGAGACTCGCTTGCTTCCGGTGGCGCCTCGGGAACAGTCATCCAAAAGATGCGCCCCAGGTGTTGGGGTCGGTCGCGGCGGCTACCACGAGTGCGCACCGTCAATAGATTGTCGTCGAGCAGCGTCTTCTCGCCGTTGGACAATTCGTAGACCCAGAGCTGCCCGGGGAGCGTCCACGAAGAGTCGCTGGGACCATCGTCAGCTCTACGTTCGAACCAAATATGGGTGACGCCCTCGTCGCCAACGACAAAGCCGAGCTGGGCGTGTGAGAAGGCAGGGGCGTCGTCCAAGGTGGTGGCTTCGTTGTCCTCTGCATCCCACAAAATGAGCCGAGAGTTGCCCGAGGAGTTGGTTTCGAACAGAAAATAGCGCCCCCGGGGGCCTTCGACCGCCAGGCGCGCGCGCGTTGCGATCGGCGTCTCCTCGCCGGTGGTCGTGTCGAAGCTAGACCAATCGCGGTAGCCCAATCCGTCGCCTCGGGTCGTCAGGATAACCCCGTGGCGTGGCATGTACTCGGCGCTTCGAATCCCCTCGGCGAGTGTCTCCTTCCAATCGGGCGACCAAACCTCGAGCGCATAATCCTCATTGCCGCCAACGAGATAGAAGAGACGCTCGTCCTGCGGCGCCTGAAAGAAGACGTCGTAGGGCCCTTGGAACTGGTGATCGTCTTGCGGGTAGCTTTCACCGAGCCGGTGCCGGCTTCCCGTGTCGGTCTCCAGGAGATACAGTTCTCGCCAAGGTTCATGCCCGTCTTCGGCACGAGGCGAGTAGACGACATAGCCTTCGTCGTCGGAGATATAAAATACGTCGAAGTCGGCGGCCCCTGCGAAACCTTCCTCGGCATCGACAGGGACATTCTCCGGTTCCTCGCCGCACCCCGCGATCAACAGACAGAGGGTGACGACCGCGCCAGCAAAGCGGAGAACAGACGATGATTGTGACGAATGCATGAAGCCGCCCCAAAAATGGTGGTGGGAAACGTTGGCCCAGCCTAGCGAATCTGCCGACGGGGGGCAATCGGGATGCCCCCATTGTTCGCCACGCCCTGGTGTCCAAATTTCCCACAGGGAAAGTGCCTTATCGCCACGGAGCCACGTCATGAGCAATGAGCCCAGACGACCAGACGAAAAGCCCCATCAGGGGCTTCACGCCGACCAGGATCCGAAGGCCACGAAGAAGGCCAAAGGCGGCCCGGGTGAGCAGCAGCAGGAGTGGCCGGGCCACGAGTCCGAGATGCGCCCGCAGGCCGACCACGGCGAGGAGAGCTACCGCGGGGCCCAGAAGCTGTCCGGCATGCGCGCGCTGGTGACCGGCGGTGATAGCGGCATCGGGCGCGCGGTGGCGATCGCCTTCGCGCGCGAGGGCGCCGACGTCTCCATCGCCTACTACGACGAGCACGACGACGCCGAGGAGACCGCCCGTTGGGTGCGCGAGGCCGACCAGCGTGCGGTGTGCATCCCCGGAGATCTGGCCGAGCGCGAGCATTGCCAGGAGGTCGTCAGACGCACCGTCGAGGAGCTCGGCGGGCTGGACATCGTGGTCAATAACGCCGCGATTCACTGCGAGCAGACCGACTTCACCGACATCTCAGCCGAGCAGCTCGAGCGTACCTTCCGGACCAATATCTTTGCGTATATCTGGGTGGCGCAGGCTGCATCGGAGCATCTGGACGAGGGAGATTCGATCATCAATACCGGCTCGGTGACCGGCCTGGGCGGCCACCCGAGCCTGCTCGACTACGCGGCGACCAAGGGCGCGATTCACAACTTCACCAAGAGTCTGGCGCAGTCGCTGTCCGAGCGGGGCATTCGCGTCAATTGCGTAGCGCCCGGGCCGGTGTGGACGCCGCTGATCCCGGCGACACGGCCCGCCGAGAAGGTCGAGGAGTTCGGCTCGGACACCTTCTGGAAGCGGCCGGCCCAGCCCGCAGAGCTCGCCCCGAGCTACGTCTTTTTGGCCTCGGCCGACTCCCGCTACTACAGCGGCGAGATCCTCGCGCCCACCGGACGCCCCAACACCACCCGTTAATGCAGTTGGCAATAAGCACAGAGACGGCGGAGACCTCATGAAAGACATGCTCGAATTATTCGTCCCCGATCTGGACACCGCCGAGGGGGCTCGGCGCATCGAGGCCGCCGTCACCGACGAGCGCGGCGTCCAGGATGCCGACGCCGACCTGGAGACACAGATCGTGACGGTCCGCTACGACGACGATCAGATCGGCGCGCGCTCCATCGCCCACGCCGTCGAGGACCTCGGCTATACCGTCTCACACCGCCCCTCCGAGCGCGCGCCGGGCGCGCCGTGATTCTATGCAGACGAAGCTTTGTTCGAAGAAGAGAAAAAAAATCCCCGGACCGGCAGTGTGAGCCGGTCCGGGGATTTCGGTGTGAGGTGGGTCGCTAGCCGCGGTGTCAGGGCAGCGTAAACTCGATGGTAGTGGTGTCGCCGTTGGCCGGCGCGCTCCGGTTGAAGGATTTGGCGGACTGGCCGTCCTGGTAGACCTGCAGGTCGAAGCTGTGACCCGAGGCCATCGCGTCGAAGGTTTCGACCTCGATCTCGTAGAGCGTGGAGCCGTCGGGCATCGTCGCCTGGCCGTCCAGCCAGATGGACTCGGTGTAGACGCCGTTTTCGAGTTGTCCGTTGCAGCCCCCTCCGAAGCTCGTCGGGCACGTATCTCCGGAGTGTACCCAGCCGTTGCTGTTGGGCGTGCGATCCTGGTAGTCGACGTAGTCCGGCGAGGTCATCCGCAGGTCCAGATCCACCGAATCGCTGGACCATTCCAGGTCGATCTTGACCGGCTCGACGTCGTTGCCGTCGTAGCACCACTTTCCGCAAAGCGCCTCTTCGTTGTCCGGGCAGTAGTCACTGCAGGTATTGTACGACAGAGGGGTGTCCCAATTGCATCCGTCACAAATATTCTCTGCGGTGATGCCCACTTTGCCCTGGGCGCCCACACGCGCACAGATGCTCGCGGCGCTGTCGGAGCAGGTTCCTCCGGCCGCCTCGAAACCGTCGATGCTGCTGAGTGAGCCACCGGCGGCGAGTTGAATCTCGCCGTAGGGAATCAGCGGCTCGACGTAGGGGCCGGCGAGGTCGTAGAGCAGAAGGTCGACGCGCGGGATGGCCGAGAGTTTCGCTGACATCGTGCCTTCCAGGGTCGCCAGCACCTCCTTATTTTGCAGCTCGAGGCCTTCCAATCTGGGCGTCGGGGTGCGCAGCGGCGTCTGGTGCCAGCTCCCGTAATTGCCCTGCGAGTAGCGCTCGAATTGGCCGTCGACCGTCACGCCCTTGTCGTCCTCGTAGGCGCTGGAGGCGTATTTGGCGAAGCCGCCGCCGAAGGTCAGCCCGCTGAGCGTCATGCCGTCGAAGGTCAAGCTGGCCTCGAGGCTGGCTTCATATTCGGCCTCGACGCGAAGTGAGCCGTTGGAGGTGATGAGCACGGGCAGCCAGCCGATAAAGAAGACCTTGCGCGCCAACAGCTTGTCCTCGCTCTGCCAGACGGTGTAGCTGTCGTCGGAGCTCCAGTCCTCGGCCGCGATCGTGATGTCGCCGGTGGTCGCGCTGGCGTCGACTTCAGCGTCGACGACCAGGCGCTTGACCGCACCCGAGCAGTTCTCCTTGGCCCAGTCCATATGCACCGGGTGGGGCGGCATCCAATAGCCGTACCCCCAGTAGTCACACGCGCTATTATTCCAGATATCGCTCGAGTAGGCCTCGTCGCCATACTCGCCTTTGTAGAATTTGTCGAACATCGCCTGGCAGTCGGGATTTTCCTCGGCGTAGTCCAGCGCACCGACGACCGTATCGCAACTGGCCGTGAAGCCGTCCTGGCGGAACTGACACACGTCGGCGGTGCCGTTGTGGGGGGCGCAATAGCTCTCATAATTCATATTCGGCCCGCCCACCTGGGGGTCACAATAGCTGGCGTCGCCGCCCGGGCAACGCTGGTGAGGCGAGTAGAAGTGGTTGTGATTGGCGTTGGTGTTGGCGGTCGGCTCGATCTTCATGTCGAAATAAAAGCTCGGCGTGACGCTGACCGACGGGGACATGGAGATATCGATCGGGAAGTTGGGGTCGGCCTCCTCGTCGGGATGCGGCGCCGAGGTCGAGCCGTCTCCGAAGCTCTCTTTGTCGGGCTCGAGGAACTGGCGTCGCGTGTCGTAGTCGCCCTGTTGTCGCATGGGCTCGCCGCGCTGGCCGGCGGTCTGCTCGTCGGTGTTCACGCCGCCCTGATAGACCGCTTCGCCCAGCTTGGCGTGGCGGGTGTGGACGACGTATTGGTCGTCGACGACCTCGACATCGGTGATCTTGCGCAAAAATGGCTTTTCGGTGTCCGCCGATACCAGTACGTCGCCCTTTTCGTATTGGCCGACGCTGTCGTCGTTGCCGGCGGCCGGAAAGCTGATCCGATCTTCTTCGAGCTCGGCCTGATCGAGCAGGTCACCGCTGACCTCACGGGTCCACGGCATGATCACCGCGTCCTGTTCCATGATGTAGTCACGCGCTAACTCCGGTGTGACCGGTGCGTCGATCCCGTCGTCGCCCTGGCGATCATCGGCGGCTCCGCCACCGCCGTTGCTGCTTACCAGACGACCGTCACCGTCTCCGCAACCACTGGCCAAGGCCAGCAGCAGGCCGCAGATAAGCACCGCCGAGCGATACAAATATCGTGGGAGTACGCGCATTATTCTTCCTCATTTAGTTGTTGGCTTACACACAACACTATACTTGCTTCGTTAAAATTCTACAAACCCGCACAATATCTTTTGTCATCTGGTCACCGCCGCGCGGCTCAGCACGCCCCGCGATCAGTCGACGCGTACCTCTTTGCGCACCGTATCATTGGCCAGGTCGTATTTCTTGGAGACGGTCGAGCCGAATACTTTGACGATGGCGATGATCATGCAGGCGATCAGGATCAACAGAATAATATACTCTGTCGCCGTGGCAGCGGACTCGTCGTCGTGGAAGTTTTTTAACCATTGGGGGCACATCGTCGGCTCCTATGTATCGAGCGCAGACGCTTAAATGCGCGCTATATGATCCTCGGCCGCCCTGAAATTGGCGCCAAGAGACATTGCCTGTGGACAGACTGCAAGGTAGTCTAACACAAGTATCGACCTGATGCCCATAGTATCCCCTATGAGCAATATCCGCAGAGCCCGTACACCTCACCGGGCCGGAATTTCGCGGCCATACGATCGTTTGTCCCACGTTGTTGCCGGCGCCGTCGCGATATTCCCTTGCGAAATCCCACGCGCTGGTGTTTCCTATGGCGCGTCGCATACTGATTGAAAGTTCAGGTCGTAGTCAGGCAGGATATGAAAGCTGTGACAACCGAATATACCGCACGTAATATCACCATCCTCGAGGGCCTCGAGCCGGTCCGAAAGCGCCCCGGCATGTATATCGGGGGCACCGGCAAGACCGGATTGCACCACCTGATCTGGGAGGTCGTCGACAACGCCGTCGACGAGGCCATCAACGGCTACGCCTCGACCATCGAGGTGACCCTGCACGACGATGGCCGATCCATCTCGGTGACCGACAACGGACGCGGCATTCCGGTCGACAAACACCCCGACGAGGAGCGAAGCGCCCTCGAGATCATCCTGACGACGCTTCACTCCGGCGGCAAATTCGACGGGCAGAATTACATCACCTCCGGCGGCCTGCACGGGGTGGGCAGCTCGGTGGTCAATGCGCTCAGCGAAGTGCTCATCGCCCGCATCAAGCGCGACGGTAAGCTCCACGAGCAGCGCTTCGAGCGCGGCATCCCGCGCAGCGGCGTCGAGGTCGTCAAAGAGGACGTGCGCGGCACGGGCACCGAGATCTTCTTTCGGCCCGACGAGGAGATCTTCGAGGACGTCGACTTCGACCCCAAGCTCATCGCCGAGCGCCTCGAGATCAAGACCTACTTGAACAGCGGGCTGCGCATTGTCTTTCGCGACGATCTCAGCGACGAATACCACGAGTACAAGCACGACGGCGGCATCAAAGACTTTTTGGATCATATCCAAAAGCTGTCCAAAGAGCCGCCGATCCACACCGAGAAGATCTACTTCGACGAGCAGAATCCCGACGGCGACAACGTCACCCGCATCGAGGTCGCCCTGCAGTGGACCGAGGATACCGACGAGGAGTTCCACACCTTCGTCAACGGCATCCCCACTCGCGACGGCGGCACCCACGAGTCGGGCTTTAAAGACGGGCTGCACAAGGCGCTGCGCAACTACTTCGACACCCACGACGTGGCCCCCAAGAGCCTGAAGATCGGCACCGAAGACATCCGCGAGGGCGTCAAAACGGTCATCAATATCTTTATGCTCGACCCGCAATTCCAGGGCCAGACCAAAGACAAGCTCAACAACCCGGGCGTCAAACGACTGGTCGGCGGCCTGGTGCGCTCGGAGCTCGAGCAATACCTGCACTCGAATTCGTCGACCGGCGAGAAGATCGCCAACCGGATCATCCAGGCCGCCAAGGCCCGTCAGGCCTCGCGCTCGGCCGTCAAGAAGGTCAAGCGAAAGCGGGCCGTCAGCCACCGGCTCAACCTGCCCGGAAAGCTCGCCGATTGCTCGTCGACCGACCCCGACGAGTCCGAGCTATTCATCGTCGAGGGCGACTCCGCCGGTGGCAACGCCAAGCAGGGCCGCGACCGCCACACCCAGGCGATCCTGCCGCTGCGCGGAAAGGTCCTCAACGCCGAGCAGGCCACCCTCAAGAAGGTCGTCAACAACAAGGAGCTCTCCAACGTGGTCGACGCCCTCGGCTGCGGCATCGGCGACCACTACGACGCCTCCAAGCTTCGGTACTCCAAGATCATTTTGTTGATGGACGCCGACTCCGACGGCCATCATATCGCCACGCTGCTGTTGACCTTCTTTTATCGCTACATCCCCCAGCTCATCTTCGACGGGCACCTATTCATCGCACAGCCGCCGCTATATCGCGTCGACTGGGGCAACGAGACCTTCTGGGCGCTCGACGATCCCCACAAAGACGAGCTTATCGCCGAGCTCAAGGGGCGCCGCAAGAAGAATATCAACATCCAGCGCTTCAAGGGACTCGGCGAGATGATGGCCGACACCCTGCGCGAGACCACGCTCGACCCGGACCAACGCCGGCTGCTGCAGGTGATGATCCGCCAAGAAGACCGCGAGGAGACCAACGACGTCATCGGCGGCCTGATGGGCCGCGACGCCTCGCTGCGCTTCGACTTCATCATGAACCACGCCGACCTCGTCGACAGCGACGAGCTGGATGTCTGAGCGGGACCAAGCAAAACTCTTAGTTTCTGACGGTCACGCGCCGCCTCGAAGCCGATCAGATTGTTGGACCTGTTCTTGGTTCTTGGTTCTTGGTACAACACTGTGATTCGAGCGCCCCACCAGGCCCCAAGCCCTGAGCCCGCCGTTCCTAAGCCCCTGAACCCTGCCCCTTGCCCCCTGCCGTTCCTGGACCCCCGGACCCCTGGACCCCCGAACCCCTGCTGTACCCCGACCCCCGGACCCCCGGACCCCTGAATCCCTGCTGTACACACACACTATCCTACATCATCGCACAATTTTTTTGCTGACCCTCAAGTTCTCCCTTAAGGTTTGTATGTGGACGCGCCGAGAGCATATTATATGCAGAGTGCGCGTCCTGGCCGTGTCCGCGCTACGGAAATTTACGGAAATTTGTCGATCTTTCCGTTGAGCGCTACAATGCTGAGTGGACAATGGGTGCGAGGACGCTATTCGAGCAGTTTTTGCGCCTGACGTTAGCTAGGGAAGGTGAGCGTCGGTTGGCCCTCAGGTGTCGCGGTCTCTGTCACGGATGACACCACTTTCGATAAGGAGAACAGCGCATGCTCACCCTCACCAGGAAGGTCGGGGAGACGATTCGCATCGGCGACGAGATTGAAATTGTCGTCAAGGAAATTCGGCGCAATCAGGTGCGAATCGGCATCGTGGCGCCACGAGAGATTCCGATCTATCGCGAAGAACTCTACCAAGAGATTCAAAAAGAGAAGGAAGACAGCGACGAGGATTAGGGCCTGCCCCGAGACGCACGCCCGTGCGCTGTTATCTATCTAAACCGACAAAAGCCGCCGCGTCGATGGGTTCGACGCGGCGGCTTTTGGTTTCTTGGCCGTTGATTGTCAGGCGGGACGATTATTCCTTGATGTCGATCTCGGCCCAGGCGTCGTCGACCGACGAGCCCTCTTTGAGGGTGGTCTCGTCGGAGTCGGCCGCCGCCTTCTTCGTCTCGTCAGCCTCGTCAGCCTCTTCAGCAGCTTCGGCCTCTTCAGCTTCTTCAGCCTCTTCGGCTTCTTCAGCCTCTTCAGCTTCTTCGACTTCTTCGGCCTCTTCAGCTTCTTCAGCTTCTTCGACTTCTTCAGCCTCTTCGGCTTCTTCAGCCTCGTCAGCAGCTTCGGCCTGTTCAGCATCGTCGGCCTCTTCGGCTTCTTCAGCCTCTTCAGCCTCTTC
>JBKGZI010000193.1:0-10802 GCA_046545675.1 Persicimonas sp. | reverse complement strand
TGTCCGCCGATCAGATCTGCAAATAGTAGCGCCCCGAGCCAATCACATGGCTCGGAGCGCTGAATACGTACTGGACGCGTCCGAGGCCCCTTCACATTTTGGGGCCGTTCACGTAGGTATGTAGAGGTAGGTCAATGTGAGAAGAGCTGGCCCGGAGTAACACAAGGAGTCCGGGCTATAAGATAAATAGCTCGTACTATTGCGACAGGGCAGATGACTCATGGCAAGCGATAAGAGGAAACAGAGCCTGTATTTCCCCGAAGACTACCTCGAGGAAATCCGCGCCGAATCGATCCGCCAGGACCGCTCGATGTCCTGGATTGTCCAGAAGGCCTGGGAGATTGCGCGCGACAAAGTCACCCAATTCCCCTCGGCCAACGACTTCCTGCCGGGAGACGAGGACGAAGAAGAAAGCTGAGCCTCACCATATCATGGCTGGTTCGGCCTCTCGTCGAGAGGAGCCTCCCCATAAAAAAAGCAGCCTCCCGGAATCCGGGAGGCTGCTTTTTTTATGCTAAATGACGCTTTGCGCTACAATTCCATCAAGGAGCCGGGTGTACAGCGATCGGCTCGATCGTCTCGCGAAGCTCCTGGCCACCAGCCCAGGCTTGCTCCTCACCGTCGCGAAGCACCGTCCACAACCCCATATTGTCCGTGGCCCTCGAGGGGTCACCGACCCACGGGTTGGTCGCCTGCATCGCCAACTCTTTACCTTCGGGCGACAACATCGCCGAGTTGATATACGGCACACACTCCGCATCATCGGGCTCGCTGGTGTCGTAATCGAAGCACAAATCGCCGTCGTAGCCGCCCTCGTCGTCGGGGTTGCCCCAAACCACCTCGTAGGTCTTGTCGACCGGATCGATCTGGAGCACGTCACTGTCACCGACCGTATTACAGTCTCGGGAGCCGACCACGTATAGCTTCCCGCTCGCGTCGAAGCTCAGCGGGCCGCGCAGTGAGGTATAATGATAGTCGTCGTGGCCACTGCTCAGCTCACAACCCTCTGCTGGTTGATCTTGCGGGGTGGCCCGCTGAGCCGGTTGGTCGGGAAGTCCCACCGCCACGCGCGCCGGGATACACACCGCGTCATCGGTATTCGATTCGTCCGGCGAGTAGCATTCGTGGATATCGCCCTCACAGGTGCCCGGACCGCCGCAGCTTTCACCCAACGCACTCAAATTCTCCATATCGACGATGTGCGCGGTCACCTCGATGGCAGTGCATTGGCCGAAACGTCCGCAGCGTTGGACGGGGCCGGAGCAATCCGAGGCCACATCGCAAGCGCCATAGTTGTTGGGGGCCTCGGTGACAAACGCCATGAGCTTTCCGTCCGCCGAAATCTCGACCGGCATCGACGAGCCGAAGTAGCCTCCGCTGATCTCCTGATAATTCTCGGCGCTCAACGTGTAGGTGGTCTCGGAGATCGTCTCCCCGAGGTCGCCAATCTTGAGCCTCAGCACCTGCGGCTCCGGAGAAAAGATGACACCCATGTCGCTATCTGGGTCCACATGCCAGCCATTGAGCGTCGATTGGCTGCTTCCCAGCGAACCCAGCGTCGTCTCTTCGCCGCTGTCCAGCGGCATAAAGTAGGCGGCATACTGACCATCATTATTGCGCTGATAGGTGACGACGTCTCCAACCACCTTGACTCCAGATACGTCAGAGGCGATCACCTCACCGTCGTCTTGAGCCTCCAGATCCTCGACGGACGCTCGATAAACGTCTCGATTGCTGGAATTGTCGGCGTTGCGCTCAGCCCACACAAAATGACTCATGTCTTCACTGAGCCAGCAGTGCGACTCACAAGAGACGCCGTCGGGGCTGACTTGGGTATGGGTATCGTCGGCCGTCGAATACACCCGCAGCGAATAGGCGTCGGAGTCTTTGTCGTGGAAGACATAGGAGACGTAATAATCTTC
Organism: Persicimonas sp.; assembly: GCA_046545675.1. Classification (GTDB taxonomy): domain Bacteria; phylum Myxococcota_A; class Bradymonadia; order Bradymonadales; family Bradymonadaceae; genus CAYLTX01. The sequence goes on along the minus strand of JBKGZI010000193.1, from coordinate 8,880 downwards.
CGGCTCGATCGCCTGGTTATTGCCACCGCCGTCGGGGCCGCCACCATCGGGGGTGTTATTATTATTGCCGTCCAGGGGACTGCACACGCCGTCGAGACACCGGAGGTCGCCGCTGCAATCGCTGGCCGTCTCGCACTCGTCGCCCTCGCCGGTCTCCCCGCCATCGTCCGAGCATGCCCCGGCGAGTGTCAGTGAAAATACGGCGAGCGCTGCCACGAGTATGCCTCGCGACCACCCGGCCATCGTCTTGGTGGACTGTATGTCGCTCATTGGGTTTTCCTACGTCAGTGGCTTAGTCAGAACTTCTTAGTTAGTCAGAACTTACTCGATTGGAACAGTTTGAGCCGACAGCATCGCCGGCCATTGCCGGCTTGACTGCCTTAGATAGTCAGACGCTTCGACTATAGAGAATGTGCGTCGGCAGAATCAAGAATCCCCCGGCTCCAGCCCAGCGGACTTCGCCCGCGTCCACAACGACTCCATCTCCTGAAGGTCGAGCTCGTCGAGGCGGCGCGACTGGCCGGCGACCTCGCTTTCGATATACCCGAAACGCGCTCGAAATTTGTCATTGGTCCGCTCCATGGCCTCTTCAGCGTCGATGTCGAGCTTGCGGGCCACATTGACCACCGCAAAGAGCAAGTCGCCCAGCTCGTCGGCGAGCGCAACGGGATCGGGGGGGGTTTGTCGAGCTCGTGTTGCAATTCATCGAGCTCCTCGCGCACTTTCTCGACGGCCTGGGCTGCCGACGGCCAATCAAAACCGACCTCGGCGGCCACCTCTCCGAGCTTTTGGCCGCGCTCGAGCGCAGTGCCATCTGGTGAAATCACGTCTAATATCGAGGGGTTGGACATGTTTTATTCGCCAGCAGACGAGGGGATTTGAACGACCGATGATGCCGAATTTAGTGGCTATTTCACCTTGAAGTTATCTCTCTAGGCCGGTTAGAATGCGCGGGAAGATATATCCGAGACAGAAATCAGCACCAACTGAGCGCTCCGGCGCTCCCGCAGTTTCTTGAGCCGCATCTTTATGAATCGACGCCAGACCCATGAGGCCGGTATTCGCGCACAAATGGGGCGTGTCGGCCGAGGGCTCATCGCCCTGATCGTTGTCGCGGCCATCTTCATGCCAGGCTCACTCCTCGCTCAGGATATCGGCGCCGATATGGACGCGCTGATCGAGAACGTGGACGAAGACACCGTCTCCTATGATAAATCGCCGGTGCCAGCCCCCACCGTCGACGCGGTCAACCTCGACGTTCACTGGCGACTGTGGAAGCGGATCTCGACGGATGGCAACCTCGGCCTCGAAGAGCTCCAGGCGTTGAACCACGATGCGGTCAGCCTCGGCCACCGCAACCTGCCCGACTACTCCAGCGCCGTGTATACCACGACGGCCAGCAAAGTGGCGAGCGGTGAGATCTCCGAGCGCGACGCCTCGAAGCTCTACGACCAGTCTCGCACACTGTCTCCCGACCTGCCGTATCCCGAACTCGCTCATAGCGCCCACCTCGTACGCCACAAAATGGGGCGCCTGCCGGCGATCGTGGGCAGCTATATCCAGGGCGTCAAAAAGGGCTTTCATTGGCTGGACACCAGGCTGGCCTGGGAACTCAAGCTGAGCGTCTACGCCTTGGTCGCCTTCCTGGTCGCCGTACTATTTTTCCTCTTCGCCCAGCTCTTGCGGTATTTTGGCATCGTCGCCTACGACTGCGCGCGGCTGCTGCCGCGGGGTTTTTCGAGCAATCAGACGGTCATCCTCATCGTCGCCCTGATGGTCGTGCCGGGCCTGCTGATGCGCTCACCGTTGATTTCGATGCTCGTCTTATTGGCGGCGATGTCGATCGTCCAACGCATCAACGAACGTGTGGTGACGCTGGTCATCTTCGCGGTGCTCGCCGCCCTGCCCTTGATCGATGCGCATATGTCCCACCAGGTGACCTGGCCGGCCAGCGACACGCAGTCGCTGCTGCACGCCCAATACCTTCACTGTGACGCCGATTGCGCCGCTGAGCTCGATCGGCGCTGGCGTCAGGCAGACCGCGACGAACCTGTGTTGACCTACACCCTCGCCCTGGCGCGGTACCGCCAAGGTGGAGACGCCCAGATGGATGATGTGCGCGAGCTGCTTGGCAGCCTCGACTCCTGGCCGAGCGACATCGAGGGGTCAGTCGAGACGCTCCTGGGCGCCACGCGCATCGCCCAGGCCGAGCCCGACCTGGCCATCGAGCACCTCGAGCGTGCCAAGCAACTCGACCCGCAAAGCCCGGCCCCACCGTTCAACCTGATGCGCGCCTACCAGATGAACAACGACGGCGACGCAGCCTCGGCGGCCCTGGACGAGGCGATCTCGGTCAACCTGGATTCAGTGCGTATGCATCTGGAGATGAGCCGGCGCGACGTCAACAGCTTTTTGCTGGTCGAGCCGCTCGACAGTGACGTATTCCTGCGTCGCCACCTGGAACAGGACACCGAGCACGTCTCGCTGATCTCACCGGTCTGGAAGGCCATGGCCGGGCCCGAGGTCCCCCTGGATCGCTCACCGATTTTGGGGGGCATCGGCCTGCTCATCGCTTTATTGTCGCTGCCGATACAACTGCGCGGCCGCTCGAGCAGCCCTTGCCCCAAATGCGGGATGGCACGTGATCCGGAAGATGGCCCCCAGACCGGCCACCATCGATACTGCCTGCCCTGCTATCACACCTTCGTGTCCGGAGCCTCGCTCGACTACAACGCTCGGGTCCACAACGAGCGTGTCCTGGGCCGGCGCGAGCGCTTTCAGGACGTCATGCGTCGCGTTTTGTCGGTTATCCTGCCGGGCACCGGCCACAGCCAGGCGGGCCACGGCCTCGCCGGATTTGTCCTTTCGTTTGTGATGGCCTTCGCCGCGCTGATCATCTGGCGGCCGATGGGCGTGTGGCGGCCGGCTTACGAGTTGTTCTCGGATAATTGGGCCGCTCAAATCTCGATCGCGTGGGTGTTGGTGAGCATCGGCGGCTTCTTCGTCCTGCAAGCGGCCCTGCGTGGCATCAGCCCCACTGAGGTGTCGTCGAGCAGTCGAACCAGGAGGACGACCGATGTCTGAGCGTCACCCCGACGACCACACCCCTCAGCCCGCCAACAAAGGTGCCCCCAAAGGTGGCTCCGGCGGTGGACTCGGCGCTGTCGTGCTCCATCACACCGTCACGGCCGTGATGCTGGCGCTGATCATCGCCCTGGGGGTGTGGGCCTACCTGACCTTCCGAAGCACAAGCTTCTTCCAGCCCCCCGACGCCAAAGTCGACTCACGCGTCGAGAGCTATGCGCTAGAGGCTCAGTTGCAGCGTATTCACTTCGCTCTGGGTGTTTATTTTCGGCTCGACGGCCGGTATCCCGCCGACTTAGCCGAGGTGGTCGAGCGCGGCTTGTTGCTGCGATCTGATCTGTATTACCCTTCGGGACGAGAACGTCTCGCCTATGGGCGTACCGCGTCGGGATATACCTTGGAGTTGGCCCCGACGAAATGATACGACGGCCGGCCGACGCTCAACGAGAGCCTCAACACCGCCGGAACTGTCGCTGATGAGCCGCCCTACGACATTGACTCGATAGAAAGGATTGTCGCTTTGGAGGAAACCGTCCGCGAAACCGTCACGTTCGACGAATCCGACGTCGCGCGATTCATCTACGGGCGCCGCGACGTCAACCTGCGCATCCTCGAGGAGTCCCTCGAGGTCGACATCGGCGCGCGCGGCGACCAGGCGACCATCTCGGGCAGCCCGCCGGACGTCAAATTGGCCAAGCGCGTGCTCCTGCAGATCTACGAATTGGGCAAGAAGGGCTTTCCGATCAGCGAGACCGACGTCGGCCGCGCCGTCCAGGTGATGGCCTCCTCGCCGAACGCCTCGCTGGTCGACATCTTTTCAGACACCATTTTCGTGGCGTCGAATAACAAGGTCATCTCGCCCAAGGGCCTCAACCAGAAGCGCTACGTGGACGCGATTCGTCAAAATGACATCGTCTTTGGCATCGGACCCGCGGGCACCGGAAAGACCTACCTGGCGATGGCCATGGCGCTGGCGGCCTACTTCGACAAAGAGATCAAGCGCATCGTCTTGGTGCGCCCGGCCGTCGAAGCCGGCGAGAAGCTGGGGTTTCTGCCCGGCGACCTCGCCGAGAAGGTCAACCCCTACCTGCGCCCGCTCTACGACGCGATCCACGACATGGTCGACCACGACCGCGCCGAGCGGATGATCGAACAAGGCGCCGTCGAGGTCGCCCCGCTGGCGTTTATGCGCGGGCGAACCCTCAACGACGCGTTTATCATCCTGGACGAGGCCCAAAACTCGACCACCGAGCAAATGAAGATGTTCTTGACCCGCATCGGATTCGGCTCCAAGGCAGTCATCACCGGCGACATTACCCAGATCGACCTCCCGTCGCGCAATGTCAGCGGGTTGGTGGATGCCAAGAATATTCTGGCGAATATCAAGGGCATCGAGTTCTGCTATTTCTCTCAGGTGGACGTGGTCAGACACCCCCTGGTCCAGCGAGTGATCGCTGCCTACGCTGAGGCCCAGAAGTGATTGCCCGACCGTCGCCCGTGAAATGTCGGCACCGGCCAATCCGTTCTCGTCTTGTCGGCCGATTTGCCGGTCGCACCGCGTGACCTCGCCATCTGCGGTCGTTTACCGCTATAATGGTCCCATCGAAGCCCAAGCGGGATTTTTTTTTCGGTGGGCCCGGCCGATATCGCCAGACCCGTCACGCGATACACCCGCGACACTCGGTACTTTGAGTATGGACGTTCTCTATGGCTAAAGGCACGCAGGGATCAAAGAGCGTGTTCTCGCCGTCGACGACCACGCCAGGCACTCGCCTCGAGCGGTTGCTCGGCCATCCGTTGGTTCAATTCGTCGCCTTCGGCGCGTTTGTTGCCGCGCTGGTGGCGATTGTCAGCGCTAGCTTCGACGTGCGTGGGCCGGCGGTCGATGAATCCTCGATCGGTGAGGTCGCCTCCAGCGACATCAAAGCCACCCGTGACTTCACCTATACAGAGCCCGACCAGGAGGCCACCGAACAACTGCGCGAGCGTGTCGAGCGCTCTGTGCCGCCCGTATTCGACTGGCAGGAGGGACTGGCCGACCAGATACGCGATCATGTGGATGACGGTTTTTCGTCGATGCGCCGAGCTCTGTCTGAGCGCGCGCGTTCGTATCTGGAAGCCAACCGCCCGCAGGTCTTCGAGCGCATCGAGCAGGAGACCGCCGACATCGACTCGACTCAAGCCTGGCTCGATCCGATCAGCGGCGACCGCTTGATCAACTGGGCCCACGAGCTGCGCGAGGACCACTTCCAGCCCTACCTGGACGCCGACATCCCCGAGCCGACCTTCGAGGTCTTCGCTCGCGAGGGGTTCTCGGATCGCGCCGAGAACGCCCTCCAGAATATCGTCGCGCGGGTGATGACTCATATGATCGTCGAGGATATGGGGCTGGTCGACGATCAGAACGACCGCGGAGTCTACCTTCGTCGATTGCGCGGCGACAAGCTGCTCATCGAATATCATATCACTGACGTCCAGCAGCGCTTCGTGCCGCTGGCGCGCGCCGACTCCCTGGTTCAACAGGCCGTCGACCGCACCGTGTCGGCCGAACGCGGCCGACAGTGGCGCCGCGCCCTCATCTCGGCGGCGTCCGCCCTGGTCCGCCCCAACACCACTTATAACGATGCGAAGACCGTCGAGAAGCGTGAGGCCGCGCGTGAGGCGGTCTCCGATGTCGTGGTCCGCGAGGAGTTTCGACAGGGCCAGGTCATTATCGAGCAGGGCCATATTATTGCCGCGCGCGACTACCGCATCATCGACGCGATGCTCGAAGAGGACAGCTACATCAATCGCTCGCAGGTCGTCGCCGGTATCACCCTGCTGGTGCTACTGCTAGTGGTGACCTTTTATATCTTCGGGCGCAAAAACGTGCGCAACTTCTCGCCGACCACCAAAGACGTCATCTTCATGGCCGCCAGCCTGGTGTTGATGCTCCTTCTGACTTGGCTGGGCACGAAGTTCTCCGTCGCGGTCGTCGAGCATTTCGACTCGGGCCCGGTTATTCATTGGTATTATCTGATTCCGGTCGCCGCTGGCGGAATGCTCATACGGCTGGTGCTCGACAATGAGCACGCCATCGTCTTCACGGTGGTCTTCGCCGCCCTGGTCGGCCTGGTCGCCGACGTCTCGCTGTATATGATGGCCTACACGCTGATCGGCAGCTTGGTGGGCATCGGGGCCGTCCAGCAGGTCAAGCACCGCATGGCGCTGACCTGGTCCGGCCTCGCCGTGGGTGCGGCAAATGTCGCCATGGCTCTGGCGTTTCTGTCGCTGGAGGGCGAGATCTTTCAGCTCGAGACATTTCGCACGATGCTGTTGGCCTTCTCGAGCGGCGTGCTGAGCAGTTTCTTCGTCCTCGCCGTTCTTCCCCTGCTCGAGACGCTATTTAGCTATACCACCGACATCAAGCTGTTGGAGCTAGCCAACTTGAACCACCCCTTGTTGCGCGAGCTGATCATCCGCGCGCCCGGCTCCTACCATCACAGCATGATGGTCGGCTCGCTGAGCGAAGCGGCCGCCGAGACGGTCGGCGCCAACCCGCTATTATGCCGCGTGGGTGCCTACTTTCATGACGCGGGCAAAGCGAAGAACCCGCAGTATTTCGCCGAAAACCAGAAGTTGGGCGAGAATCCCCACGACAAACTCAAGCCCAATATGAGCGCGCTCATCATTAAGGCGCACGTCAAAGACGGCCTCGAGATGGCCCGCCAACACCGGCTGCCCAGCGAGATCCTCGACTTCATCGCCCAGCACCATGGGACCAGTCTCATCTCATTTTTCTTCCACAAAGCCAAGCAGATGGAAGATCCGGACATCCCGGAGGTCGATGAGAAGGATTATCGCTACCCGGGCCCCAAGCCCCAGACCCGCGAGACGGCGATTTGTATGCTCGCCGACGGCATTGAGGCGGCCAGCCGCTCGCTGCGCAACCCGTCGCCAGCGCGGCTCAAAGGGCTGGTCCAGAAGATGATCAACAAGGCGTTCACCGACGGCCAGCTCGACGAGTGTGACCTGACGCTCAAGGATCTCAACTCCATCGCCAAGGCGTTTACTCGGATCCTGACGGGCATCTACCACCACCGACCGGAGTATCCCGAGGAGCAAGATCGCCGCCCCGGCCGTGCGGAGACCGCCGATCGCGCCGGCGAGGACACCCAGCGCACCGCGCCGCGACCGCGCCGTCTGACAGCCGGGCAAGAGCAGGTCGCCAATCAGGCCGTCGAACCTGCACAGACGCTGGCCGACGCCAGCTCTGACGTCTGGGAGATCACCAAGGAAAAAGTCGAATCCATGCAAAAGGAAGGCAATGCCGCTCGAGATGGCGACACAGGCAAAAGCGAAGAGCCACCCGAAGATAAAGCGCATCGAGGAGACGATTCAGACGAGGGTCGCGAGTCTCTTCCGCGCCTTGGAACTAGCTGACCCGGAGTTGTCGGTGGTCCTCACCGACAACGAGCACATCCACCAGCTCAATCTGCAGTGGCGAGCCGAAGACAAGCCCACCGACGTCCTCTCGTTTCCGCTCCACGAGCCGGACGTGCCCGGGCGGTTCGACACCGACATCTTTGCCCTCGGTGACGTCGTCATCAGCGTCGAGTACGCCGAGCAGCTCGTCGAGACGAAGGAGCACCAGGCGCGCGTCGCCCGAGAACTTCAAGTGTCACCCGAAGAGCTCTCGTGGCATCTAACCGATGAGGTGCACTTTTTGCTCATTCACGGGTTGCTCCATCTGGTAGGCTACGACCACGCTACGCCGGAAGAAGAGCGCGAGATGAAGGCACAGGAAAAGAGGCTCTGGCAGGCGTCCCAACAACCTTAATGTGAAACTTTAATATTTGTGAGCGTGGTTGTTTTCGTGGTACTTCGGCGCCCGAGGCGTTGGCTACGTATGCACCTTGAGCATACCGAGTCCGCCGTCGACGCCGAGAACTTGCCCGGTCACCCAGTCGTTTTGGGGGGCGAGCAGCCACGTGATGGCCGACGCGATGTCTTCTGCCGTTCCGATGCGGCCTAACGGATGCAAGTCGAGCGAGTATTGCTTGGTCTTCTCACTGGCCGTGATCTGAACCGACGCTGGCGTTTCCACCAGCCCGGGAGCCACGCAGTTTACCCGCAACCCTCGCTTGGCATAGGACGTCGCAGCGGCCTTCGTTAGCCCAATGATGCCGGCTTTGGCGGCTGCGATGGCCTCGTGATTTGCGAGACCGATCTGCGCGGCGGCGGAGCTCACCAATACAATGGAACCGCCCTCGTTTTGCATCCGTGCGGCGCCCGAGCGTACCGTAAAAAACGCCGAATCGAGATTGGTGGCGACGACCTGGCGATAGTCCTCGGGTTTTGTACGGTGCGCGGGTTTCAAGAAGACCGAGCCGACACAATTCACCGCGCCGTCTACGCGGTCGTATTCTCGCATAGCAAAGTCGAAGCAGGCGTCAACCTCCTCCGGATCGGTCGCATCGAGCTGGAAACCCTTGGCGTCGAGTTCACCGCAGATCGCGTCGAGCTTCTCCTGGTCGCGCCCGCCGACGACCAGCTGCGCACCGGCCTCGCGCAGATCCCGACAGAGTTGCGAGCCAATACCACCGGTACCTCCGAGCACAACGACTACCTTCGAATCGAGTCCTCGAGTCATCTCCGCCTCCCGTTGTTGCAGTTCGTGGCGAGCCGTCCTTGTGACCAGCTCTCCTTCTTGGATGGGATTCGACCGGGTTGCGTTGCACAATTTATCGCCAAGAAACGACAAAAGCCCCGACAGGCAAAACCTGTCGAAGCCTTTTCTTGCTCTCTTTCAACCTG
>JBKGZI010000192.1:0-10812 GCA_046545675.1 Persicimonas sp. | reverse complement strand
TCCTCCTCACCGCCCCAGCCCCGGCCAACGCCGCCAACAACAATCCAGCCAATGTCCCCGGCTCCGGGGTCCCCGGCGGGGTGTGCGTGGGCGTCGACGACGCACGCTTGCCGTACCCTTTGCGGCTGACGCCATCGACCTGATTCTCGGGCACTTGCCCGTCGGCGGCGTCCTCCGGCTGGTGGTTGACGATCTTCTCGGAGACCGCCACGAACGAGGTCCACTTGGTGGCCAGCGCGTAGTCCAGCCCCATCTGAGTGACGAGGTCTTGGATCTGGTCGTCGCTCAGCTCGGTGGTTCGGATGCGCTTGGGGGTGGTCAGGGTGTGCATGTACTGGTCGATCTTGGCCTGCGCCCAGACCAGCTCGACGGCCTTGCCGTCGGTGGGCTTGTCGGGCAGCTCGACCTCCAGCGGGATGCTGACCTCCTCGGTGCCGGAGGTGCCGTGGACGGTGATCTCGTAGGTGCCCGGGGTGTTGTAGCGGCCCATGACGCGCACCGAGCGGCCGGCGAAGAGGTCGCGCACCTGCTTTGGGGAGACGTCGCGCGCCTCGAGCTCGCCCCAGTCGATGGAGATGTCGGTTAGCACCGGGGTCTGCAGCTTTTTGGCGAGCTTGTGGGCCTGCTCGGTGACGTCTTTGGTGGGGTCGATATAGCGGGTGAAGCCGCGGCCCATCTGGCCCATCTCCTCGAGCAGGAATCGGTTGACGCCGCTGCCCACCCCGACGGCGAAGAGCCGCGCGTCGCCGATCTTGTCGCCGACCAGGCGCACGACCTCGTATTCGTTGCCGATATAGCCGTCGGTCAGGAAGGTCACCAGGCGCACGGTGTCGTCGGGCTCGGCGGGGCCGAAGGCCTGCTCGATGCCCGAGCTCATCTGCGTGCCGCCGCTGCCGCGCAGCCCGTTGACGTGGGCGATGGCCTGCTCGATATTTTCGTCGGTCGCCGGCTGCGGGCGGGTGCTATACTCGCTGGCCTGGTCGCTGAACTCGACGATGCGGAAGGTGTCGGTCGGGCGCAGGTTTTTGAGCGCCTGGCGCATATACGCCTTCGAGCCGTCCAGCGGCCGGCCGCTCATCGACCCGGAGCAGTCGACCACGAAGACCATCTCGCGGGCGGCGATGTCACTTTTGGCGGGCTCGGCGGGTGGCTCGAGCAGCAGGCTGAAGTAGCCCTCCTCGTACTCCTCGTCCCAATAGGCGAGCAGGCCGGCGTCGGCCTCGTCGCCCTCGAGGCCATAGTCGAGCACGAAGTGCTTGTTGGCGATGGTGCGGCCCTCGGCCAGGCCGACCTCCCAGTCGCGCGGGTTGTACTCGGTGACCTCGACCTCGTGGGTCGCGCTCGAGATCTGCTGGACGGGCACGCCGCCGTCGATGCGCACCTGCACCGAGACGCGCTCGGGATCGATGGTCTCGGGGGCGTCGAGCTCGGCGACCGGCGGGGCGGTCGGCAGGTCGTTCTTGTCGTTCTTGTCGCTCTCCTCACTCTCCTCGCCGTCTTCGGGCTCTGCCAGAACATTCTTCGACATATCTTCAGGCTTATACCGCGGGCCGACGACCAGCGGCACGACCACCGAGTAGCGGCCATCGATCTTGTCGACGGTCTCTACGTAGCGCAGCGTCACGTCGACCGGCATGCCGGGCATCAGGTTGGCGACCTCCTGGGTGAATAGATTGGCGCGCTGCTGCTCGAGCAGGGCGGCCGACTTGCCCTGGCTCTTGGCCTTCTCGTAGGTCTTACGCGCCTCGGCCTTCTTCTGGATCTCAGAGCGGATGCGCTCGTCGCCCACGCGCATGACCATCTCGAAGACGGCGGCGTCCTCGGACAGCGGAAATTGGTAAAGCGCGTTCAGTGGCACCTCGCCGGGATTCTCGAAGCGCTGCTCGACGGTGACTGTGGCCAAGTCGCCGCGGACGTCCACGTTATAATCGGATTTGACCGTCGGCAGGGCGAGCTCGCGGCCGTCGGGCGTGGTGGCGACCATCTGGCCGCCGTGGTCGGGGTAGGCGTCCAGCGCGCCGGAGGCATCGCCCGAGCTCTTCTGGCGGACGACCCGCGGCGAGCTATCCGAGGCCTGCTCGGATAGATCGGGCCCGGAGCGGCGCTGCTCCTCGACGTATTTGCGCGCGGTGTCCGGAGCGCGGGTGGTGTCGTCGATCGTCGAGGTCACCTGAGAGATGATGATACCGGCGGCGACCACGGAGCAAAGGGCTCCGAAGACGGCTGCGAGGGCGATGGCGATGGCTTTTTTGGGTTTGACGCTCATTTGGGGCTCCTTTGCGATTGATGGTGGGTGACGGTGATCTGCCCTCCCGGCGCGCTTTCTAGCGTGGGGAGGATCAAGGTGGGGCGTCCTCCCCTTCCCTTCGCTTTCGCTCCGGGTGGGGAGGGATATCGAAGGCGCGGGCGACGGCGGCGTCGAAGGCCTCGGCTTCCCAGTAGGGGGCGTCGGCGGGGTGGAATCGCTCGACGGCGGTCCAGGTGGTGTCGGTGTCCTTGAGCCAGCGCCACACGACCTCCGAGATGCTGGTGGCGACCTCGCCGCGGTCGGAGACGTAGGTGACCACGACGCGCCATCGGCTGCCGTCGGGGGCGCCGGCCAGGTAGGTGGCGCCGGGCAGCGCCTGGCCGCTGACGCCGCGAAGCTCGACGTCGAAGCCGGCGCCGCCGAGGCATTCGTCGGGGGCGTGCAGGTGGCGGATCGGCGCCGAGGTGCGCACCAGCAGCAGCGTGTGCGGCCCGTAGCTCGCCCGCGCCGCCGCGCCTCCAAAGCGGGTGAAATAATCACGCTCGAGCTCGCTTAACTCACGGGGGCTCGCCGGGTGGCCGCCGATATTCGACGGCAGCTCGATGGAGTCGATGGGGCGGGCGACGTCGACGGGTTTTTGGGGGGCGAAGAGGATGGCGAGGGCGGCGAGGAGGAAGAGGGTGCCGAGGGTTGCCGATCGGCCCACATGGTCGGTGAGACTATCCCTCCCCGCGCGTTTTTCAGCGTGGGGAGGATCAAGGTGGGGGCCGTTTGTGGGGTTGGCTGGAGCGTTCGGTCGGTCTACCACGTCGGTCCCCACCTCGATCCTCCCCTTCTCTGCACTTCGTTTCGAGTGGGGAGGGGAGTTGATGTGCCCCACCTTGCTCCTCCCCTTCTCTGCACTTCGTTTCGAGTGGGGAGGGGAGTTGATGTGGCGGGCCCAGGCCACCAGCGGCGCGACGCCGATGGCGAGGGCGGCGAGGCCAACGAGGTCGTGCCAGGGCTGTGCCATGACGTCGATGCCGCCCATGGCCCCGAAGACGAGGCTGTCGGAGAAGGCGATGCCCACGGCGAGCGCGGCGATGCGGATGGAGTTGGCGACGATGGCCGAGACCAGCGCGAGCACGACGCCGCCGGCGGCTTGGCGAAGCGTCGGGCGCACCAGGGCGGCCAGCGCGGAGAAGAGCACCGACAGCAGCACCAGGCCGCGGGCGCCCGAGCAGGGCAGGTCGACGAGCACCTGTTGGCCGGCCAGCGTGATCTCGACGCCGGCGCAGGCGACGTCGTCGAAGGCCAGCCCCAGCAGGCTGCACGAGCCGGCCGCCGACATATGCTGCAGCCCGTAGCCGACCAGCCGCTGGAAGATGCGCTCGACGGGCAGCGAGAACGCAAAGAGCACGCTGAGCCAAAATGGCGAGATCGCGCGTTTTCTATATTTCAGGCCGCAGAGTACGCCGAGGGCGTACACGTCGATGGCCAGCGCCAGCGCGCCGAGCACGTTGATGGCCAGCATCTGGCCGGCCAGCCGGATCAGCGCGGTGGCCAGCAGGAGCCACCAGGCGTGGCGCGTCGAGGCCTCAGCGCCGGTGTGGGCGCTGGTCGCGCTCCAGGCGAAGAGGCCCAGCGCCGCCACGAAGATCCAGCCGCCCGGGCTGTCGTAGGCCGGCTCGGTCCAGGTGCCCACCAGCCACAGCAGCGGCTCGATGGCCAACACGATCGCCCCGAGGGCGAAGACGATGGCGGCGGGCGTCGCATCGCGCAGCCGGTCGATGAGCTGTCGGGCGAGTCGGGCGAGTCGGGCAGACATGGGCATCTCGTCGCAGAAGACATGGTCGCTTCGTCATCTGCTAAGAAGGATGCCCGCTCGGGTTGCAATGGTGATGGTGGGGCGATGGTGAAAACGCACAGAGAATGTGCAGTTTTTGTGCAGGGGTACTGCGGGCTCGGGGCTCGGGGGTTAACTATCGCTGAGGGTCAGGTGGGCCACGGAGCCGCCGTCTTCGCCGGCGTAGACCACCAGGGTCAACGTCTGCGAGCCGCGCTCGAAGTGGCGAAGGTCGGCGTCGGGCAGCGGAAGCTGCAATTTGCGGGCGCGCTCGAGCACGGTCGTCGACTCCGAGTGGCTCCAGCCGCGTTCGACGAGCACGCGATCGTAAAAATTGAGCGTCGACCCCGGGTCTGACGAGCCCTTGAAGACGTGGTCGACGTGGCCGCGCTCGGCGTCCAGATCTTCGAAGCGCTGCAGCCGCGTACACCCCGGGCAGGCCGGAACGCGCGGGTCGGCGCCCTGGCCGGCCGTACGGCTGCCGGCGATCATCTTGCGATAGTCGAAGGTCTCGTCACTCCAAGAGGCCACGACCGTCGTCCAGCGCGATTTGGGCTCGCGAAACGCCTCGATGTGGCGGTAGCCGCGAAATTTTTTGTCCACCCGCCCCGAGTTGAACTCGGCGGCCAGCCGGGCGAGACCCTCGTCGTCGTCGGCGCGATTCTCGGTGACCCCGCCGCCCATCGACACGTAGCGATCGCCGATCTCGATGGGCACCACGCCGCCGGTGAGCATGTCGGTTCGGGCCTGCTGGCTGCCCAGATATTTGCTCGAGCTGTAGCTCTGTTCGTTGAGGTCCTGGTAGACGAATTCGTCCTGGTAGTCGGCGAGGACATCGACCGGGCTCTTGTCGACGTGGTTGACCGAGAAATACACGGTGTTGCCGTTGAGGTCGAAGGCGCGCGGCGCCTCGTGGCCGAGGTGGTCGAGCGCGCGCTGAAAGCGCTTCGTGGAGCTCTCTTTGCCGCTGAAGAAGTCAGTGATATCCGCCTCGGAGGTGGCGACGCCCTCGCCGGGCGTCCACACCATCGCGCCCCAGGCGACCGCGCACAACAGCGCGCCGCCGGCGGCCAAAAGCGCCGCGATTTGGAGCAGTCGCTTCATTGAAACGCTCCGTCAATGGGTCGCACGTCGATGCTCTCGCGCCGAAGCGGCTGGCGCTCGGCGATGCCCAGCAGGTTGTCATAGGCGTCGATACCGTGCATGGCGGTGCGCGTGACCGCGGTCGCCTGCGCCTCGCTGCGCCAATGCGGCGCCACCAGGGTCGTGTAGTAGCGCGCCATCTCGAAGTCCTGGCCGGCGACGCGGACCTTCTCCTTCTTCTGGCCGAGCACGCTGCCGTAGCGGATCCCCGCCGCCAACACCGGCCGCAGGCCCGGCCCGTCGATCAGCCGGTCGAGGCTGCCCAGCGGGCCGCCGTGATGGGCGGAGTAGACGCCGGCGCCGTTGCCGTCGTTGAACAGCAACTCCCCGTAGCGCGACTCGCCGGTGACACCGCGGATATCGTTGGTGAGATCGCCGTCGACATAACGCAGCTCGACGTCCTGACGGACGCGACTGACCCGCGCATAGGATTCTCCCATATGCCCGTTGTCGCCCAGCTCGTTGGCCATCCGGCCGGTCTCGTATTTGACGATCGAGCGCGGCCCGCGCTCCTGCTGGCGGGCCGCGTAGGTCTGCAGGTTCATCGAGATGGCGTTGCCGCTGGGCTCAGGCGAGCTGTGAATGCCGGGGTCGTCGACCTGCACCGCGATGGCCTGGTCCCACATATCGGCGTAGGCCGTCGCGCCCACCTGGGTGGCGGTAGCGTTGAGCGTGCGAAGGTGGACCACGCCGGCGAAGACGGTCACGAACACCGGCAGGATGATGATGAATTCGGTCATCGCCGAGCCGCGCTCGTCGCGCAAAAAACGCCCGAATAGCGCATCCATTAATTTACACTCGGTAGATCGGCTCATTTCGTCATGCCCTCCACCGTCGATTGGCCCAGCGCCCGGCTGGCCCGCTCCATAAAGACCAGGTCGTCCATCGACTCGCGCACCAACTGGTCGTCGCCGGTGATCATGATCCCGCTGAGCGCCAGATACGGCAGGATGTCGTGGTAGACCGCGGACATCTCGATGCCCGCCTCGCGAAATTCGCCGGGCAGCGCCACCGGCCGCAGCCGGGCCGTCCAGCGCGGATGCCACAGGTCGGGCTCGCCGGAGCCGCCCTGAAACGAGATCTCGCCGCGCGCCATGCCCCAATAGCCGCTCGAGCGGTATTTTTCCTCGTCGTCGAGCTCGTATTCTTTGGAGGGGACCTCGAATTTCTGGCGGGTCTGCTCGAACATCTCCTCGTCGCGCCGGTAGGTCATCACCAAATTGGACGTCCAGGTCGTCCAGCGGGCGTGGTTGGTCGTCTCGAAGAGCCGCCAGGGGCGGCCGCGCTCGTCGAAGACCTCCTGGGCGTCGTCGAGCACGGCGTCGGGGAAGTAGTCCTCGGCCTTGTCGAGCAGATCTTGGCTGGTCGCGGCGCCCTGGGAGTTTTGCTTGTGCAGCTCCAGGTTGGCCGGATATTCATGCTCGCGGAAGCTCAGCTCCGGGCTCATGCCGTATTCGAGCATATCCTTATAGGTGCTGATCTTGACCGGGAGGATGTCGCGCTGGCCGGTGAAGCGCACCAGCGGCGCCCAACCGACCTTGGCGATGACGTCGTCGGTGATGCCCGTGATGATCGGCGAGCGCCCGTTGGCCTTGCCGCGCGGGGCGGGGAAGCTGGCCGCCATATTGGCGCCATTTCTGGCCGCGCGCAGCACCGCCTCGCCCCAGGCCCACCACGGTGTGAGCGCGTGGGTATAGCGCTGATAATTGTCGATGGCGATGATATCCTGCAGATAATACTTCTCGCCGTTGTGGTCGCGATAGGTCTCGAAGTCGTTGTCGGCTTCGGCCTCGAAGATGTCGCGGTTGTCCTCGACGATCTCACAGGAGCGGTCGTCTCCCCGTTCACATTGGTCGGCGTGGCCGATATACCAATCGCGGTAGGCCGCCCACAGCGCCCCGTACATGCTGTGGACGCCCACCACCGAGCGCTTGGCGATATTGGCGTAGACCAGGTTATTCATCGAGCGCGCTTTGACCGCCGCCTGGCTGTAGGCCGCGGTGTCGGCGGCCGCCTGGGTGTCGAGCTTCTGGCGGCTCATCTCGCCGGCGTCGTAGAGCACCCAGGCGAGCATCATCAAGATGATGATCCCGACCAGGCCCAGCAGCACGATCGCGCCGCCCTCGTCGCGGTCGAAGCGCCGCAGGTGCGCGCTCCATCCCCGGGCCCCCGCGCGGGCCGGCTGGTTGTCAGCGCCGCGGAAGGTTCGCATTCGGCTTGACCTGTCTGCGTAGGGTAAAGACGCGATTGACCGTCACATAATAGCCCATCTCACCGTTGATATATTTGTGCTCGCCGAAGATCCCGGCGACCAGCGGCATCAGGCATGGCTGGTGATAGACCATCTTGGCGCCGACGCGGTTGCTGGTCTCGACAATCTCGATCTCAGTGTGGACCCAGGCGTTGAAGAATTTGCGCGCGGTGCGCCGCTCGAAGGTCTCGCTGTCGAAGGAGAGGTTGAAGCCGAATTCGGTGCCGATCTGCTCGCGCCCGCTGTCCAGGTGCAGCTCGGCCTCGGCCTGCGAATACATGCCCACGTCGGTGCCCGTGTCATCGATCTGGGCGCCGTAGATGGCCCCCATCGTCTTGCGGAAGGTATCGGTATAGCCGGGCGTATAGGCCAGCGAGAAGCGGCCGAAATCCGCGCTCGCCGCCGGGGCCAGGATCGCCGCGGCCTGCACGCGGGCCTTCTCTTTGACCGTGGAGCGGTCGACGTTGAAGCGGCCCTCCTGGGCCTCCGGGGCCCACACCCACACGCTGCGCGAGGCCTGGATGATCGCCAGGTCGCCCAGCGTGGCGGCGATATTGACCAGCGCGAGCTGGGCGATCCCCATGATCAGCAACAGCGCCACCGGAAGCACGATGAGCGTCTCGGTCAGCACCGTGCCTCGGCGCGAGGCCAGTCGAATGAGCCGGCCGTCCTCGCCGCCCTCGCTATTTTTTCGGCCACCGCCGAGCAGCGCTCCGAGGCGCCCGAAGACGATGACGATCGCCGCCCACACCAGGGCGCATAGGCCGACGTGGACCGCCAGATCGACCACCAGCGAGTCGAGCAGCGCGCCGCTCTCCAGCGCCCAATCCACCGCCTGCCAGCTGGCCTCGTGCATAAAAAACGACGCGGTCGCGCCGGCCACGATGAACACGCCGACCAGATGAAACAACCCCCGAACGAGGAGATCGAACCATTCAATCCGGCTCGAGGATTCGCTCATGGAGGATCACCTGGGCTGGGCGGAGATGACGGGCTAAACGCGCTTGTTAACTGCTCAATTCTCCCATCGCATCTGTGGATGCACAAGCACAGGGGTGCATCTTTTATACCAGCACATTGACCTACATAAGACTACAGCAGAGCACACCCTGGCGGGGGTGGGTGT
Organism: Persicimonas sp.; assembly: GCA_046545675.1. Taxonomy (GTDB): domain Bacteria; phylum Myxococcota_A; class Bradymonadia; order Bradymonadales; family Bradymonadaceae; genus CAYLTX01. The sequence continues at coordinate 2,219 of JBKGZI010000192.1, read as the reverse complement.
GACAGGCTGGCACGGTTTTAGGTGGGGTTGGGGGCGACTGTTCCCAATTTTTGAAGCAGAGATACGGACAGGTGCAGTGAGCGTTCTGAGCGGTGAACGTGAACGACACTGCGAGTGCGTCTCGGCGGCCGATGTTTTATAGTCATCTCAGTGTTCAAACGATGATTGGGTTGATGATACCGGAAGAGCCATGGCCAAAAAGCGCATCCTGATCGCCGACGACGATCCTCATATTCGCGAGGTCGTACGCTTTGCGCTCGAACAGGCCGGCTTCGAGCCCTTCGAGGCGATGGACGGACTCGAGGCGCTCGCGGCGGTCGACGAGCACGACCCCGATCTGGTGGTCCTCGACGTGATGATGCCGGAGATGGACGGCACCGACGTCTGCCGAAAATTGCGGTCGCAGTCGGAGATCCCGATCGTGTTCCTGTCGTCTCGCGACGACGAGATCGACCGCGTGCTCGGCCTGGAGCTCGGCGGCGATGATTATCTGACCAAGCCGTTCAGCCCGCGCGAGCTCACCGCGCGCGTCAAAGCGGTGCTGCGTCGAAGCGGCCAATCCAACGCCGACAAGTCCGCCGCCGACAAGTCCGCCGCCGACACCCTCGGCGCCGACGGCGGCGAGCGCCGCGTGCTCGAGCACGGCGAGCTTCGCCTGGATCTGGATCGCTTCAAGGCCTTTTGGGGCGCCCGGGAGGTCGAGCTGACCAAGACCGAATTCGGCGTGGTGCGCACTCTGATGGGCTACGCGGGTAAGGTCTACAGCCGAAACGAGCTGATGGACGGCGCCTACGACGACGGCACCATCGTCAGCGACCGCACCATCGACAGCCACGTGCGCCGCGTGCGCCGTAAATTCGAGGAGGTCGGCGACAATCCGATCAAGACAGTTCACGGACTCGGCTACAAACTCAGTGATTGTAAGTAGTGAATATCAAGCCCCGCCTTCGCACAATTTTCCTGATCGTGAACCTGGTCGTCCTGCTCATTCCGCTGGGCGCGATCGGGGTGTTGCGCATCTACGAGACCGAGCTGATCCGGCGCACCGAGGCGGAGCTGATCTCGCAGGGCGCGTTGATTCAGGCGCTGTACCGCGACCGGCTGTTCGGCGCGTTGGCCACCGAGTGCGAGCGGCCCGAGGATGTCGACACCTACGGCTTGCCGGTCGACGTCAAGTGGCCGGTTAATATCGAAAATAAGTTCAGGCCGGTGCCCGCCGATCTGGAGCTGGCCAGCGACCAGGTTTACCCGCCGGTGCCCGACGCGGTCGAGCCCGAGATGCCGCCCGAGACGTGCGCGGCGCGGGTGGGCGATGCGCTGACGCCGGTGCTGCTCGAGGCCCAAAAGATCACCTTGTCGGGCATGCACGTGCTCGACTACCGCGGTACGGTGGTGAGCACCACACAGAGCACGATGGGCCAATCGCTCATCAACCGCGACGACGTGCGCCGGGCGCTCGACGGCGAATTCGTCAAGATCCTGCGCAGGCGCACCACGGGCCCGGAAAAGTGGACCCTCGAGTCCATCCAGCGCCGCAGCCAGGTGCGCGTCTTCGTGACCATGCCGATCGTCCACCGTGGGCGCGTGCTGGGTGCGGTGGCGCTGGTGCGCACGCCGATGAGCCTGCTCAAGGCGGTCTACGACAATCGGATCATCTTCGGCACCTTCGTCGGCGCGATCTTGCTCGCCGCGATCATCATCTCGCTGCTGACCGCGCTGTTCATCGGCCGGCCGATCCGCCGGCTGGTCGCCCAGACCGAGCGCATCGCCCGCGAGGAAGAAGACGCCACCGAGCCCATCGAGCACCCCGGCACCCACGAGATCGACGAGCTATCCCGCGCCTTCGCCCAGATGGCCGCCGCCCTCAACGAGCGCGCCGACTATATCCGAACATTTGCCCGAAACGTCTCCCACGAGTTCAAGACCCCGATCAGCTCCATCCAGGGCACCGTCGAGCTGCTCGACGACCACCTCGACACCATGTCCGACGAGCAACGCGAGCGCTTCCTGGGCATACTCGCCGCCGACGCCCGCCGCATGGACCGGCTGGTGACCAGGCTGCTCGACCTCGCCCACGCCGACGTCCTGCAGCCCACCGCCGGCTCGGTCGACCTCGGCCCGGCGCTAAGCGAGATCGCCGCCCGCTTCGACGATCTGGAGATTACGGTGACTAATCCGGAAGGCGTCGAGCAGGTCCCCATGGCCCAGGCGACCTTCGA
>JBKGZI010000191.1:0-10828 GCA_046545675.1 Persicimonas sp. | reverse complement strand
TCGTGTCCGGCTCTTCGCTCGTGTCCGGCTCTTCGCTCGTGTCCGACTCTTCGCTCGCGCCGGAGTCCGATTCCCCGGCGGCGCGCTGTTCTTCGAGCGCCTCGATCTTTTCGCGCATCTCGTCGTCCGACAGCGCCCCCGGCCCCTGGTACGGCTGGCCGCACTCGACTTCGTAGCGCTCCTGGTGCTTGCCCTCGAATCGCTTCTCGAAGATCTCGACCCGGGTCTCGATCTTGTGGCGCTGACTACTCCTGTTGCCCAGCTCCAAAAAACACTTATAAAAGCCGAGCGCCTGCTGCGGCTGCTGCAAATGCTTGTCGTATAAGACGCCCAGATTCAGGTAGGGCACCGGGTCGTTGGGGTTCATCTGCTGAGCGACGAGCAGGTAAGACTCGGCGTCGATCGGAGCGTCGGCGTACATCAGGGCGGTGCCCAGATTATTGAAGACCGACTGCGGATCGTCGGTCTTCTCCAAAAGCTGCTGGAGCACGCGCACCGCCTTGGTATAATTGCTCGTGGCGATATAAAACTCGGCCAGCGAACGCACGACCTCCTCGTCGCCGCCGTGGCGAAGCGCACGGCTATAATAGCGCTCGGCCAGCGCAAAGTCCCCCACGCGCACCGCCGCCTTAGCCGCTCGATAATACAACTCCGGGTCAGTCGAGCCGGAGTCGATGGCTCGCTCGTAGTGGTCGAGCGCTTGGTTGTACTGATTGGACTCGTAGGCCCGGTCACCGCGCTCTTGGGTGGTCACACACCCACCGAGCACGACGACGGCCAGCAGCAACGCGGCGGGCCAATACGAAAAAATGACGGGGCCGCTGGCGCGCGCCCCGTCGGTCCAAGAGCTGGGCATGTGGGATTCCATCGGATACTTCGCGGTACAGAGAGGCAAAACGACTACAGACGGGCGAGCTCAACGACGCAGCGGATAGACCCGCTTGGGATAGATCCCCTCGGCCTTCATGTCGAGCTCAGCACGGTTCGCCCAGCTATGTTCCCGCGCGGTTTTATCAGGGAAATAAGACTTGATCGCGTCGAGCGCCTGGGCCATGTCTCGGTGCTCGTTGCGCTTTTTAGCCCGATGGTACTGGACCCGATAATTGCGAAATAGCTTCGTGAGTTCCTCGCGTGACGCATCACGCTGGGCCTCCAGCTCGCTCATCTCGGGGGGCAACTCGGTTCGACCGGCCTTCTCGAGGTAGGCCTCGGACTCGAGCAATTTCTTATAGCCGGTAAACAGGTTGACGATCGAGGCGTCTTTCCGCTCGAGCTTCTCGATGCCCACCCGATAGGCGTCCTGAGCCTTCTTCACACAGGCCGACTCGCCCATGCAACTGACCTCGATCTTGACCGGCTCCTGTTCCTCGACCGGCTTGGCCTCCTCGGCCGCTCCGGACGGCCCGGAGTCGTCGTTGAAGAACGAAAACCAGAGCAGCCCGATGATCGCCGCCCCGGCGACGACGACCAGCAGCGGGTTGGTCTTCTCGTCCTCTTTGTTGCTGTTCATGCGGTCGTAGATCGTCTGCGAGCTGGACGCCTGGGGGCCGTCGTCCATCGCCTCGGAGCTGCTGGCGATATCGTCCCAACTGACGATGCCCGCCTCGTCGGACTTCTCGCCCGAAGCCTCCGGCTGCTGGGCTCCCTGGGGTTGCTGGCCCTGGGATGGCTGGGCAGCTCCCCCGGAGGAGGGCCCGAATCCGGTGGATGGGCCGCCCGCACCCGGCGCCGGCGAATCACCGAAGCCTGAATCGCCAAAGCCCGAACCACCGAAGCCTCCAGCGTCGAACCCGCCGCCGTTTTGCTGTCCAGATTGGCCCGGCTGGGAAGAACCGTCGGTCCCCCGGCCGAAGCCGGACTCCATGGCGTTGTAGCCGCCGCCAAAGCCTGCAGCTTGTGGCTGCGAGCTGGAGCTAGAGCTGGGGCTGGGCGCCGGCTTTTGAGGGGCGTCGAGCGAGCGGAACCGAAAGCTCAGCTTGCCCATTCGCAGCCGACTGCCGTCAAAGAGGGGCACCTCTCCCTGGATCTGCTCTCCATCGATGGCCGTAAGACCTCCACGAGAGACCACCACCAGGTGATAACCGCCGGTCTTGTACACAATGAGCGCGTGCTGGCGTGAGACCGTGGGGTGGTCGAGCACGAAGTCCGACGACTTGTCTCGGCCAATGCTGACCGAATCGCCGTCGAAGCTAAACTCCTGGAGGGTTCCGTCGTTGTCGTATTCAAGCCGAAAAGAGGGCATGGCTGAAGATGTCCTTGCGCGAGAGCCTGGCCTAGCCGCCTTTCGTGCGGCAGGTGCGCAGACAGTGTACGTCACTACACCGTAAAACGAAACTCTTTGTGGGGGCGCGGCTGGTGGGTGGTCGAGTCTACGCTTCTAAGAGCCGCCTTTGATCTTCAAAACCATCGCCCCCATGACCACGACGACGACCGCGCCGAAGATGAACATCAGTGGCATCAGAATTTTGACCGCCGCCTGGCTGGCCTGCTTCTCGATCTTTTGGGTGCGCTTGTTTCGGATCGTGTCGACCTGAATCTCGAGCACGCGCGCCAGCGGACTGCCGCGCTTCTCCGATTGGATGATCGCGCCGACCATCGAGTTGAGATAGTCGGAGTCGACACGTTCACAGAGATTGAGCAACGCGTCGGTTTTGGCCGTACCCACCCGCATCTCCTGGAGGACGACGCCGAGTTCTTGGATCATCGGATCGTCGGGGTTTTGCTGCTGGCCGCGGGTGACCACTCGGTCCAGCGCGCTCATAAAGTCGAGGCCGGCGTTCATCGACAAGACGAGCAGGTCGATGGTGTAGGGCAGCCGGCGGTCGATCTCGATGAGGCGCTCGGCAACCGCCCCGCTGAGGCTCAAAAACGGGAAGTATGTCGCCGCGCCCCCGCCGATGAACGCCAGCGGGATATCGGGGGTACCGCTGACGAAGGTCGTAAACCCGAGGATCCCCACGAAACCGCCCAATCCGGCCGTGCAGCAGGCGCCCAGAAATTCGTTGGGGGTAAACGCCCCCATATAACCCGAGCGCGGCAGTTTCTCGCGCAGCTTCCTTCGGGTGCGGTCGATGACGTTGTCGCCCTCCGGGATCAGGCGAAAATAGTGGGCGAAGATCTTGATCAGCGGCAGCACCGCCGCATACAGCGCCTCCTCGCGAAGCAGCCGCTCGCGCTTGGTCAGCCGATAGCCGTAGATCTCGTCTTCCTCGACCTCCTCGGGGACGAAACCGTACGTGAGCAGCACAAAGGCCAAAAACATCAGCCCAATGGCCGCCATGATCAACAATGTGGGTTCTAACAGTTGCTCCACAACCGTTCCTCGCCGCTGGTGCAGATGTCTGGAAGAAGCCCCCGAGCCTGTCGGCCCGAGGTGCTCCGCTTTCGATTGGCGTGGCGTCTACACTCGAATATTGACGATCTTCAGGATCAGAACCACTCCGATGATGTTGAGCACCACCGCGATCGCGATGACGATATAGCCAATCCACGAATTGAACAGCGGGGTGATCAGTTCCGGGTCGAGCAAATAAAACGCCCCGATGACCACCCCGGGCATCGCGCCCATCACCCAGGCCTGCATCTTACCCTGAGCGGTTTGAGTGTCGATGACACGCTCGAGCCGATAGCTCTCTCGGATGGTGTTGGCGATGTCTTCGAGGATCTTGGGGATATTGCCACCGACGGTACGCCCCACCAGCAGCGCCGAGATGGCCAGCTCCAGGTTGCGCGCCGGCATGCGCCGCTGCAATCGAATCAGACACTGGTCCAGGGGCGTGCCCAGTTTGTACTCGCGCAGCATCACCTGCAGCTCCTGGCTGATCGGCGCAGGCATCGAGTTGGTCACGTCGGCGATCGCCTCGGGCAGCGACGGGTTGGCCTTGAAGGCGTTGGACATATAGACCATCGCCTCCTCGACCTGGGCGTTGATCTGTTCGACGCGGTTGTTCCACTGCATCTTCAACCAGAAGCGCGGCGCCATGAAGCCGAGCACGGCTCCAATGATGCCGCCGATCCACCCGCCCAAAAATATCGCGCCAAAGCCGATACCCACCAGCACCACAAAGAGGTGGATGAGGACGAACTCCTGGGGCGATATGTTCAAGAAGAGCCGGTACAGCTCCTTGCCCACCACACGCTCGTAGACCCCACGCTCCTGGGAGACCCGACTGGCCACCCACTCGCCCCCCCCCATGACGGCCAGTAGGCCGGCGACGAACACAGCAAGTAGTGCTAGCCCGAGATAGAGCACCTCATTGACTCCTGATTGAAAGATGAGCGACGTCTGCTGGTCAAAGCGGCGTGCTCTTTGAAACCCAGATATTTTCGACACATACGAGTGTAACTTTGGCACACGCTCGACGCAACTGTGCCTGCGCACTCGCCGCTCGCCGCCGCTAGAAGAAATCCTCCTCGTCGGCCAACCCCTGCACCAAAAATTGATTCAGAAAGCTGGGCAGATAGCCCGTGGCCAGATGATAGCCGTGGACCTTCTTGTCCTCGTCGACGTGGGTCTGCTTGTAGCGATAAATATCCTCGAGTTCGATATACCCGTCGTCGTTGATGCCGACCACCTCGGTGATATACGAGACGCGCCGACTGCCGTCGCTGAAGCGACTCTGCTGGACGATGAGGTCGATCGAATTGGCGATCTGCTGGCGGATGGCCCGCGTGGGCAGCTCCATGCCGCTCATCAGCACCAGCGTCTCCAGGCGCGCGATCGCCTCCCGCGGGCTGTTGCTGTGCACGGTGGTCATCGACCCCTCGTGGCCGGTGTTCATCGCCTGGAGCATGTCGAGCGCCTCGCCGCCACGACACTCACCGACGACGATCCGGTCGGGGCGCATTCGCAGCGCGTTCTTGACCAGGTCGCGGATCTCGACCGCGCCTTTGCCCTCCAGGTTGGCCGGCTTGGTCTCCAGGCTGACCACGTGGTCCTGGTGCATCTGCAATTCGGCGGCGTCCTCGATGGTCACCACGCGCTCGGTAGGCCCGATAAAGCTGGACAACACGTTCAGCAGAGTCGTCTTACCCGAGCCGGTTCCACCGGAGATGATGATATTTTTGCGCGCGCGCACCGAACGCCCCAAAAATTTGGCCATCTCCGGGGTCAGGCTCTCGAAGCCGACCAGATCGCCGACGGTGAGCCTGTCGTCGGGAAATTTGCGGATGGTCAGGCACGGGTCTTTGAGCGCCAGCGGCGGAATGACCGCGTTGACCCGTGAGCCGTCGGCCAGGCGAGTGTCGACCAACGGCGTGGACTCGTCGATGCGCCGGCCGCGTGGAATGACGATCCGCTCGATGACCGTCATCATCGACTTCTCGTCGTTGAAGAACCGGTCCGACAAAATGATCTCGCCGTCGAGTTCAGCATAGATGTGGTCGCGATCGACGACCATGATCTCGCTGACCTTGCGGTGCTTGATCAAATCCTCGATGGGGCCCAGGCCGCAGACCTCGTCCATCATCTCTTTGAAGACGTCGTCACGCGTAAACGGCGGCGGGATCTCGTGGGCGTGCATCTCGAGCAGCAACTTCAGCTTCTCGGAGACCTGGCGCACGGTGCGCGGGGTACGATAATCGGTGATCTCGAAGCTGTGCAGGTCGAGGCGCTCTTTGAGCTCGTCGTGGAGCATCGCCTTGAACTCGACCAGCGCCCTGCGCTTTTCGCGATCGACGACCTGAGCGGCTTCCCCGGCCAGGTTGATGCGCGGCTCCTCGAACTCGGCTTCCGGAGCGATATCGCCCAGATAGCTGTCCAGATCACCGTGGCGACCCAGCGGGGAGTCCGGCTGGGATGGGCGGGGCCGCCGGCGGCCGCCGTCGGCGCGTCTACTCGAGGCTGGCGGGCTGGAGTTGCCGGTGGCTCTGCCGCGGTTGACCGAGTCCATCTGTTCGGTCGGATTCGAGCGGCTGACTCGCTCGGAGCTCCCCAGCCGCGCCGAGCGCTGGACACGGCCGCTGTTGGCTCGACCGTTGCCCCGCGGCGCGCTGCGCCCCGCGCGCCGTGAGCCGGCGCGGCCCTCGGAGACCTCCTCGACACAAAACCGGTAGATGTCAATGCTGGCAAATTGGCCCAGATCCAATTCCTGGACCCGGTCGACGCGCTCACCGTTGACGACCACGCCGTTGGCCGACTGGTTGAGCAGCAGGATACGGTCGCCCATCAGCTTGACGATCGCATGACGCCGACTGACCGTCTTGCTGCTCAAGATGATGTCGTTGCTCTGGCTGCGCCCAATGGTGACCTCTGCGACCGGCTGTTCGACCGGGTAGAGGTACTCCTGCCCCTTATTATCCAGCACGCGTATCTGCTTCATCGTTTGCTGCTGCGTCCTCAAAGGGTCGACTTACTCGAGCAGTGACGGGTCGGATTGCTCCGACTTACCCTGTTCGTCGCTCGACGGTTTCTTGGAGCTGGAGCGATTGTTGCGCCGTTTGCTCTGCCTGAGGTCGGGCAGGCGGTCAGGCTCGACGCCCGCATCGATGAGCTGCTTGAAGACCCCGTCGATGATCTCGCCGTGGGTCTCTTCGCCCGGCTCGTAGACCCTCGGAGTGATGAACAGCGCGTTGTCGAGGGTCGTCCCCACGAAGTTTCTGCTCTTGAACAACCATCCCAAGATCGGGATGCGCGACAGCATCCACCACCCCCCCTCGTTGGAGGTACTCGTGATATTCTGCTGGCTCGACACCAGCACCGACTGATCCGCCTCGGTGTTGACCACGCTAGTGACCTTATTGTTGCGAAGCGCGGGCAGCTCGCCGACGCCGTTGGCGTAGTCGAGCTCGCTATAGTCCATCTCCACGTCGATCTTGACGTTATTATTGGCGTCTAGCACCGGTACGATGTCGACCTCCAATCCGTAGGGGATCTCGCGCACCGAGGTCGCCGAGAACCCGGCGATCCGAATGAGCAGCGTTCCGCCGTTGTGGTAGGTGGCGGACTTGCCGGCCTCGGTGATAATCGTGCCGTGGCTGATTGTCTTGATCAGTCCGTTCTCGACCAAAAAGTCCAGCGCCACGTTGACCTGGCCGACCATCGACCAGTAGCTGTTCACGTCTTCACCACCGGTGAGACGGGCTGGATCGGATACGATCGAGCCGGTGTTGCCGGGAGTCACTCCCGAGCCGAGCTCGGCGTCCTCACCGTAATACAGCGGCACATCACCGCTGCCGAAGGTGTAGTTGGCGCCGATAAACTGGCCCCACTTGACGCCGAGTTGGTCGCGATCGGTCGTGGCGAGCTGCACAAAGTACACGTCGACGGCGACCATCCGGGCGCCCTCGACGAAGGCCTCGCGATAATTGGTGAAGTTGAGCACCTGGCGCGGATAGAGATCTTGGAGCGCCTCGATCTTGCGCTTGAAGGTGTCCCCGGCGACCTCTCCTTCGAGGATGACTCGGCCTTTGACGACTCGAACGTCGACGCCCGACTCGGGCCCGAGCAGTTCTCGGACCTCCTCGGCCAACGACTCCGGATTGGTGCCGACCACGCGCACGAGCAGCGTCTTCTGGCCGCTCGACCCGTTGATGTTGATGGTCGTGGTTCCCTGCTGCTTGCCGGTGACCACCAACTGACGGGCGTCGCCTTCATGCACATCGGCGATCTGGGGCAGCCCGACATCCACCGAGCGCACTCCACGACCGCTAAACGTCAACGTCTCGCCTACTGAAATGGTGTGCTCCTGATCGGGCGCCTGTGCATGCGCCGTGTCGGGAGAAAGGGTGATCATCCACACCGCGCTCACTAGCGCAATTAGCCAGGAGGCACTCGACCGCTCAAACTGCTTCATTTCACTCCTCGTTACGAACTGACGCTTACCGGGTTGTCCCCACGGTTAAGCGCAAGACTTCTCGAAGGCGGACTCAATCTCAAGAATGAGTATTTTGAGATACTCTACCCCAAGAGCGATGTTCTGATAAGGGTCCGTTATTCGTCGACTCGCGGCGGGCCGTCGGTGACCCCACCAGGATCGACGCTGAGACGCTCAAGAAACGACAGTGCGGAGCCCCCGACGTCGTTCTCAGACAGGGGGCTCCGCACCGGAGTCTCGAAGATCGCGCTCGATCAGGCGCTCATTAATTGCCGCCGCGACGAATCACGATATCGTCGTCCTTTTTCTTGGTCGTGCGCTTCTTTCGGGTGCGCTTCTCGCGCGCTTTGTTGATCAGCTCCAGGTCTTCGAGGACCTGACGCAGCGTCTTGCGCTGGACCGAGCCGATGTCGACGTCCTCGGTGTGGCGCAGCAACAGCGTCAGCTCTCCGCGGGTCTGGGCGATGGTGATCAACTCCGCCTCATCGATGGTCAACGAGCCGGTCACCGTATTATATCCGCCGCGCGCCCGACCCGAGCCTTCTTGCTGGCCGGCACCCACGCCCGAGATCTCCCGGCCGACGGCCAGCAGGGTCACGTTCTGCAGCAGTGACATCGTCACATACCCCACGCTCTGACCACCGCCGGCTTCGGGGATGACCTCATTGCTGCTGCCGATCGGGAAGGTTCCCAGGATATCGACGCGATCACCGGGGCGAAGAAGCCCGGAGATACCGCTGATATTGTCCACCGGTATCGACATCGCACGCTCCCCGGGGGGGATGCGGCTGGCCAGCGTATTCGACGCCTGCACGGCGTCGACATCACTGGCGAGGATCATCGCCCCCTCCTCGATACGCGAGGAGACCGCTTGGCCCTCATAGACGTTGAATTCATTCTTCATGATCGGGTTGGGCGGCAAGAATCGCTGCGGCACCTTCTCGCTGGTCACCCGATCGCTGGTCAGCGGCGTACCGGCGGGGATATCCCGCGCGGCCTTGATGACCTCGACCTGATTGGCCATGAAGTTTTCGACCTTCTCTTCCTGCTGTTCGTGATACAACCAGACAAGCAGCGCGGCGAACGCGCCGACAATCACCGCCGCGATGAGCAATTTCTTCTTCGCCATGGGATAGCCTCCCGAGAGGTAAATCGAGATCAGACGCAGCGTGCACCCCGTCTGGCTGGACGTGAGCGCGGCTGCAACTCAGATGCCGCATTTGCGTTTCAGACGCCGATCACAATAACAGACCTGAAAATTTCGGTCCAGTTGGAAGCTGGGAGAGGGATCGCGCGCAGGACTGGCTCGGCCTTTCTTCGCTGCAAGTGCCCGAGCAGCGCAGCCGAGCGCACGCTCAGGACTTGCGCCCGGAGCGGATCAGTCCCTCCTGCAGATAGTCGTGGGCCTCGAACCAGGCGAGCGCGTCGGCGATGGTTTCGGGCAGCGGGCGGCTGTGGTGGGCGAGCTCATTGACGGCGCGCGCGCTGGACAGGCGCCGAGAAAACGCGATCAGGTCGACGCCGACGACCATCGGAGGCGGGTCGAAGCCGGCGCGGCGGCCGAGGCGCTCGGCCAACCAGGCCAGCCGCCTCACCGCGGTGGTGGGCAGATGAAAGCGCGGCCGATCCACCGAGGAGATCTCGCTGATCAACTCGACGAGCCCGTCGACCGAGGTATTCTCGCCGCCGAGCACGTAGCGCCGGCCCGGCCGGCCGCGCTCGAGCGCCGCCACGATGCTGCGCGCGGTGTCGCGCACGTCGACGACGTTGATCGCGTGGCCGATGATCGCCGGCAATTTTCCGCGAGCCAGACGCAGCAAGAGGTGGCCGTTGGCCGGGTTCAGATCGCCCGGCCCCAGCACCGCCGACGGGATCGTCACCACCACCGGCAGGCCCCGGCGCACGTAGCGGTAGATCTCGGCCTCCATGGCGTATTTGGTCTCGTAATACGCATTTTTGACCGTTCCGGGCACGTAATAGTCGTCCTCGTCGAGCACGCTCTCCTCGCCCTCGCCGACTCCCAGCGTGACCGGACTGGAGACGAAGACCACCCTCGCCACGCGCTTCTCGATGCAGGCGTCGAGCAAATTGCGAAGCTGGCCCACCCCGCGTCGGCGGGCGGTGTCTATGTCGAGGCCGTCTCGAGGATAATAGCCGGCGGCGTGGATGACCCCCGCGCAGTCTTCGAGGGCATCGTGGATCGACTCGGGCTCCTCGAGGTCGGCGTAGACCCATTGGAGGTCGACGTCCTCGAGATGCCAGGTCTCGCTATGCGCCCGTCGGCCCGCGCATACCGGGTAGCCACGCTCGCGCAGGTGGCGAACGATATGCGCGCCGATAAAACCGGTCGCGCCGACGACTAGAATTTTGGGCTTTTCCCTCACGCTCATTCATCCTCAATCAGTCGAAATGGGCGGGATACCAATCGTCGGCCTCCCAATGATCGCGAAGCCGCTCGAGGATCGCGGCCACCAACGGGATGCCGAAGTCGTCGAAGTTTCGCTGCTCGCTGAAAAACCGGCGCACGTCGCCGCGCTGCTGCGAGCGGTATTGCAGCGCCTTGGCGAGCATCTGGATACGGTCGGCGGCCTTGACCAGCCGCGCCTCCAGGGTGTCTTTGGCCTCGTAGGCGTCCAGCGCCTCGCGCCAGCTATCGGGCGCATCGGCGAGCACTTCGCCGGCCGCGCGAGCCTCGCCGGCGGCGATGGGCTCGGCCCCGATGAAGCGCTTGACCGGCCAGGGCAGGTCGGTGAGCATCGACTCGCCGATATCATGGACCAGCGCCATGCGCAGCACCCGCTCGACGTCGACCGGCTCATTGACGTGATCGGCCAGCCACATGGCGATGATGGTCGTCTCCCAGACGTGCGCGGCAACCGACTCCGGCCCCTGCACACCGCAGACGAGCCAGCCGGTGCGCGGAAAGCTCTCCAGCCGCTCGGTGCGCGCGACCAGCCGCAACAGCTCCTCAGCTCTCTCGCCCAGATCATCATCGCTCATCTCAGCTCCTTTCC
>JBKGZI010000190.1:0-10855 GCA_046545675.1 Persicimonas sp. | reverse complement strand
ACTAGACCATTCGTCGCTTCCCGCCTATCCTCCCCATGAACGACACAAGAGGCTCCAGACCTAGAAGGTCTGGCACCGATGCTGCCCGGCTGTCCGCACTTCCTGGACTCCTGCAGTCCCAGCCGTTCCTGGACCCCTGGACCCCCGGACCCCTGAACCCCTGAACCCCTGATCCGCCATGGCCCAAACCGACGAACTCGGCGTACTCGACAACCTGGTCACCCAGTTCAGCTCCCCGCTGGATTGCTTTCGCGAGCTGGTGCAGAACAGCATCGACGCGGGCAGTCCCACGGTCGAGGTGTGGACTGAGTATATCCCCGGGGAGGGCCACGAGGGTACGATCGCGCTGCACGTGGACGACTTCGGCGAGGGGATGGACGAGCAGATCATCGACGACCAATTTACCCGGCTATTTGCGTCGACCAAAGAGGACGACCTCACCAAGATCGGCAAATTCGGCATCGGGTTCGTGTCGGTCTTCGCGCTCAAGCCCAAGGCGATCTTAGTGCAGACCGGCCGCGGCGGTCAGTATTGGGAGGTGCTCTTCCACGAGGACCGCTCGTTCACCAAGTCCAAGCTCGACGTGCCGGTCGAGGGCACGCAGTTGACACTGTTCTTGGCGGGCGATGTCCACCGCTACACCGAGCTGGTCGAGGGGATTCAAAAGAGCTTGACGCGTTGGTGCAATCATTCCGAGACCGAGGTGACCTTCGAGGATCGCACGCCGGCCGACGGCGGGTTCTCGGAGATGGTGGTCATCAACGAGCCCTTCGAGGTCGAAGGAGGGTGGATGGTCCGCGACGAGCATCAGGGCACCGAGATCGTCGCCGCCTACAATCACGAGCCGGTCTACGGCTTTTATAATCGGGGGCTGACGCTGGCGCTGACCGGTGTGGGCGACGACGTGCTCGGCCGGCGGGCCGGTCGTTTTCGCCACATCGGCTTCAAGATCAAGTCGCGCTACCTCGAGCATACGCTCAGCCGTGAGACGGTGATGCGCGACGAGAACTACGAAAAGGCGATGGCGCTCTTGGAGGAGGCGGTCGACACCAAACTATTTGGCTCGCTGATCGATCGAATCGCCGAGCTGGCGGCGACCGTCGAGTGGACGCTCACTGAGATCGACCGCTACGGCGAGTATCTGTCTTTTTTGCGCCGCGAGCCGATCGAGCTGATCGAAGGCGTCGACAAGCGACCGTTTATTCGACTCCTCGACGGCGGCCTCATCAGCCTCGACGAGCTCTACGAGACCTGGAAGCGCGACGGGCGCGTGCTCGTGGCCGACGGGCCCACCGAGTTGAGCGATGAGCTGCAGGCGCTTGATGTGCCGATCGTCTACGGCCGCCCGCCGACCAGCGAGAGCTTCGACCATCCACTCGAGCCGGTGCGCAAGCTCATCCATCGCTATCTCACCCACCGGGTCGAGACGACGTTGGTCGGGCGTATTCGCAAATACTTCGGCCAGAACCTCAAGACCAAGACCAGCGGCGCGCTGGTCGCCCCCGAGCTGGTCTATATGCCCGTGGTCATCGACGAAGAAGTGGCCGACGAGGCGCGCGAGTTGGTCGAGGCCGCAGCCGGATTGCTCGAGGAGGTCGACGCCGGCTACCGAAAGCTGACCACCTGCGAGCTCGGCGCCCCCGACCAGCACGCGCCGCTATTCGTGCTCGCCCGCCGGCTCGGCCCGGTCATGGCGCGCCCGCCGCGCGGCGTCGCCGAGGAGCGGCCTGCGAAGCGGCCCGAAGCCGCGGTCAACCGCGACCACCCCCACTTCCGACGCCTGCTCGAATTACACGCCCACTCGCCGCAGATCGCGGCGTATTGTTTGGCGAAGAGTTTGCTGCTTACCGAAGATCGGATGTTGGATGCGGATGTGGATTTGATTGCTGCTTGTACTGAGGCTTCTTAGGTTGTGTGGGGTGGGTCGTGTTCGTTTACGTTGACGTTTACGATCACGATCACGATCACGATCACGACCACGACCACGACCACGACCACGGGCCTTTGCCGTTCCTGGACCCCTGGACCCCCGGACCCCTGAACCCCTGCCGTACCCCTGGACCCCTGGACCCCCGGACCCCTGCCTCCTGATCACCCATGAGTTCCATCGACCAAGTCATCGCCAGAAGCCGCCAACCGGGTGGCTTCAAAGAAAAGAAGCGCTTCTCAGTCGCCCGGCAGCGGGCGATCCGGAAGATGCGCCAATTTGCCCTGGCCGACCCGCATTATTATGTGCTCGAGCTGATCCAGGCCGGGGTGGCCAATGGGGCGACACACCTCAATCTGGATATCGAGAAGCGCAGCTTCGGGATGTCGTACGTCGGCGGCGGGTTCGTCAGCGAGGAGCTCGCCCAGCTCTTCGACTTTCTATTTGCGTCCAAGGAGGACGTCGCCCACGGCGATATGCGCCAGCTCGCGCTGGGGATCAACGCGCTGATGATCCTCGAGCCCGACAGCATCGTCATCGAGTCGGGCGACGGCACGCTCGACGGGACGACGCGCATCGAGATTCGCACCGACCAGGACACCGTCGACGTCGGCACCCCCGACAAGGCGCTTCGGGGCACGTTTGTGCGCGCCGAGGGGCTGAGCCGCCGCGCGATTCGGGGTAAGAGCAACCTCAGATCGACCGGTTACGGCCCACCCGAATGCATGGCCATCGAGAACCGCTGCCTGGCCGCGCCGGTGCCGATCATCGTCAACGACCAGCCCGTTTTCGGCTATTCGAGCGTGCGAACGCCGAATCTATTCGGCTTCGCCAACGTCGTGACTTTCGACGAGGGCGATCTCTACGGCTCGATCGGCGTGGCAGCTCAGCCACATAACCGCAACTTCAAGCTGCTCACCTGGGGCACGTGGGTGCAGTCCATCGAGCACGCGCTGGTAGACGATGGGCGCCTCGGAGGCGTGGTCGCCTATGACGGCCTCAATAAGACCGCCGATCACTCGGGCATCGTACGCGACGAGCAGCTGGCCCAGATGTGGGCGCGGCTCCAGCCCTACGCACATAAGGCGGCCAGCGGCGAGTCGGGCCGGGCGGTCTTTCAGATCGCGCCGCTGGGCGGGGATTTGTTGTCTCCGCGCAAGCTGCGAGAGGTCCTCGCCGACACCGACGCGGCCGTCGCGGTGCCCGAGCTGCTCGACCCGGATGGCAACGCCGGCCAACTCGCCCAACAGATCGGCCAGGTGCTCGAAGCGCCGGTGCTAAGGGTCCCCGAAGACGAGATGCCCACGCTGCGCAACCTGGCCGGAAGCCGCGTGCGGCTGCTCCGCCCGGATTTGACCAACCCCGACGAGCTGGCCTTCTTCAGGCAGCCCCGGGCCGCCCAGCCCGAGCGGCCGTGGATCATCGCTCCGATCGAGCTCGACCCGGTCGACGTCGACGAGTTTATCGAGCATCTGGTCAGCGAGGAGCTCGTCGATCGCGACGTCGACAAGCTGCGCGGGCGCCTCGGAGGCGGCGGCCAGATCCAGGGCACGGTCTACACGCCGGTCGACAGCTCGCACGGCCGAGCTAGCAATGACGAGAGCCCCGGCGATAAAGGCCAGCAAGCCCGCGAGCTGTGGGTGCGCGTTCGCACGCTCGACCGCATCGTCTGGGAGGGGGCGATTACCAGCGCGTACCCCGGCCACGTGCTCGACGTCGACGTGCCGGCGATTTCGCCGAGTTCGCTGCTGCAGCCCGTCGCCGGGGGCGCCGAGCTCCCGCTGGCGCAGCTTATCGCCGAGGTGACCGCGCGCTACGCGGTGCCCAAGCTATCGCGCGCGTCGGCGCGCACCCTGGAGAGCCTGGCGCAATTCGACATCGAGCCGGGCTCGACCGGGGCGCGCGTGGCGCTGGCGGCGCTGGCGAGAAATAGCGTCAAGCGGCTTCGCAGCAAGCGCGACGACGGCGGCCCGGCGGTGCGCTTTTCGATCGCGGTGGCCGACACCGACCTCGACCCGCTGGGTGTGCCCATCTTCGCGACGCTCGACGGCGCCTCGGTGACCATGCGCGAGCTGGCCGAGATGATGGAGCATACCTGCGGGCTAGTCTACGGCGTGGTCGCCGAGGTCGAGCCCGACCTCGAGGGGCTCGACCGGAGCCTCATCCTGGAGCTGGATCTCGAGACCGAGCGGCTGCTGACGACCATCGTCGGTGAGAGCGCCTATGTGCGCATCGACCGGCGCCACGTGCTCGCCGAGGAGGGCGGGTTTCGGGTGCGCGATATGGCGCTCGGGCTGCGCGATTATCCCGACGGCGCGCTGCTGGTCGAAGGGCCCGCTGTCGAGCAGGGGCGCACGCCCGACGAGGCGGCCGTCGAGGCGTTGGTCGGCCAATTGCTCGACCTCTACGCCGGCGCGACCGCTGGCGCCACCGAGGAGTGTCGCCGCCAGGCGGTGCGGCATCTGCAGTATGTTGCGTGCCAGCGATTGCTCGAAGAACCACAGGCGAATGCCTACGGCGCGGATACGGCCGGTATTTTCCTCGACGGGCGCGCGCAAGCGGTCAGTCTTCAGGAAATCCAGCAGGGCTTCGAGGCTCACGGCAGGCTGTTGATGGTCGACGGCCGCTCCAGCGACATCACCGAACTCGGCGCGCTTGTCGCCGGTAACGTGGGCGCCGGGCAGGCCGAGCCCGACGAGGGCCCGCCGGCCTCGCTATTGATGAATAGCTGGGTGCTCGACCTATTGCAGCCCTTCGGCCAGCTGCGCGGGGCGTTCGACTTCGACCTGACCGACGCCGAGGCGGCCGACGTCGAGGTGACCCCGGAGTCTGCCTTTGTGATAAGCCGCGCGGTCGACGGTGACGGCTTGCGCGGCCGCGTGGGTCTGCCCGAGGCCGCCGTCGACGAGCCCGCCATCGCGGTCGTCTCGTCGGATAACCAGCGGGTGTTCCGGCTCGTCCAGCCGGCCGTCGAGCACGGGGTGGTCGGGATGATCCGGGTGCACCGCGGCGAGGTCGAAGACCAGTGGGAGGCGATCTACTCGGCGGCGATGCGCGCGGGCCGAGAGACCGTCGCCGCGCTGGCCGACGAGTTGCCCGGGCTGGAGCCCGGCCCGCGGCGCGACCGCGCCCTGGAGGTGATCTTCGGATATGCGGGCCGACGGCTGCGCATCGCGCACCGGCCGGACGATACGATCCGCCCGGAGATCTCCGATGGTCTGGCTCAGCACATCTTGGATATCCCGGTCTTCGCAAGCCGGCGGGGGATGCCGGTCGGGGCGCAGCGGCTCATCAATCAATTCTGCGTCGAGCAGACCCGCGGCAGCCGCCTGGACGCCTCGGCGCGCCTGGAGATCACCGACGAGGTGCCCGCGGTGCTGCGTGCGTGGCTCGAGCGCCACCTGCGGCCTCAGAATATCGCTCGGCCGGCGACCGATTCGGCCGAGCGACAGCCGGCTGAGCCGGCCGAGTCGACCCTCGGTGGCCGAGGCGAGCTGAGCGCGATCGGGTTAGGCAAGCTCGTCGAACGCTGGCTAAAGCGTCTTCGGCCCGACGACCACCACCGCCAGCTCGCCGCTAACTTCGCCAATTCGAGCGGCTCCAACGCCGACCGTGTGCAGCGCGCCCGCTCGATGGCCGACGAGTTGCGCGTCAACGTGCGCGTCATCGACCCGACCAGCGCCGAACATCGGCGCTGGTTGCCCGACGACCGTCTGCGTCAGTCGGTCGGTGATATGGATGACGACGATGCCTTCGTGTACACAGCCGGCCGGCCGCCGGTGCTGGTCATCAACGCCAACCACTGGCTGGCAAAGCGAGTCATGGAGACCGACGGCGCCGCCCCCCAGCCGCTGGCCTGGCTGCTGCTGGCGGCCTACTCGCATATCAACGCGCTGCTCGAGCCTGTGACCAACGACCACGAGCTGGCTTTTCAACTGCGCGTGGGCGAGGCGCTCAGAAATGGCGAACTCCCGGGATGACTCTCATTGACGACATCATCAATCGGCGCAAGAAGGGCGCCGACGTCTCCGAGCGCAGCGACTTCACCGTCGATCGAGCGCGCGCCATCGAGAAGATGCGCCGTTTTGCGCTCGAGGACCCGCGCTTTTATCTGCTGGAGTTGATCCAGGCGGCGATCGCCAACGGTGCCGGCTATATATCGATCGACCTGTTTCGGCTGCGCACCGAGCAGGACGATTTGAAAATGCGCTGGAACGGCCGCGGTTTCTCTTCACTGGAGCTGTCGCGGCTGTTCGACTTTCTCTTCATCAGCGACGACGAACCGGGTTGTGCCGATACGATCCTGCTGGCGCGCGGGGTCAACGCGATGCTTCATTTTCGGCCCGAGAAGATCACCATCTCGTGCGGTGACGGGACCCTCGAAGGCTCGCGGCGTTTCGCGGTTTTTCCCGACGACTCCGAGCCCATCGAGCTGCCTTTGGCCGAGACGGTCGACGGGATCCAGATACACGCCGACGCGCTTCGCAACTCGCTTCTGCCGCCCGGGCCAGACCAGGAGCTTGGTGCGCGCGAGGTGTTGATGCTCGAGGAGAAATGCATCGCCCCGAAGGTGCGCGTGATGCTCAACGGCCGGTTCGTCTCGGACTGGAACGCTGCATATTCCGATCAATTGAAGACCGGGAGTGATTACGTCCAGATCGAGGAGCCAGACCTCTACGGGCGGCTTTGGAAGACCATGGGCAGTCAGCCCCGCCGGTTTGACTTGATGACGTGGGGCGTCAAGATCGAGGCGGTCGAGCACGAGGAGAGCCCCTTCGACGGACTGTCCGGTGCGATCAATTATAACCGGCTGACCAAGACCGCCGACCACGCGCGGATCGTGCGCGACGAGGTGCTCGACGAGTTGTGGGCGAGGCTCAGCCCCTACGCATTGAAGCTGCAAAGACGCGCCGGCGAGGCCACCTACGATATCTACGATTTGACCGGCCAGCACTACCGGCCTCAGGAGCTCCTGGATCTGGTAAGGGGGGCCGAGCGACTCGTCGTCGTGGCGCCGACAGTCCTCGGGGGCGACAAGATGCGGCGAAGAGCGGCGGCGATCGGAGACGCGCTCGAGGTACCGGTTCTGGTCGCCGCCGAAGGCCCGAAGGACACGCTTCGCATGCTGGCCGGTTCGACTTGCGAGCTCGTCGAGCCGTCGCCCGATGAGCACCGCGATTTAGAGGTTTTCACCAGCCAGCCCGCGTCGCCGCCGCCCAGGCCCTGGCTGACCGAGCCGCTCAACATCGATCCGGTCGGCATGAGGGAGTTCGTGCGCAAGCTCTGCGAGCTGCAGCGGGTCGATGACGACGATCGAGCGCGAGTCGAAGAGGCTTTAGGGGCTGGCGGTGAGGTCGATCTTCGCATCTTTACCCCCGAGCGCGACGGCGACAGTGATAGCCGGCTCGGCGGGCGATGGGTGAGCGTGCTCGTGTGCGAGCGGCGCGTGTGGGAGGGCGAGGTCGACACGGTCTTCCCCGGCCACCGTCTCTTTGTGGAGCTGCCGGCGCTATCGCCGTCGGCGCTCGAGCAAGACGTCTGCGTCGAGGTGGGTTTTCGGGGACGTCGCGAGATTCGACTGCTCACGCTGGTCGCCCAGACGGCCGTGACGCTGGCGCGCCGCGAGCTGCGTCGAGCCAGCGAGCGCGCGCTTCGGGCCTTGAGCCGCGTCCACGTCCAACCCGGCTCCCTCGCGGCGCGCATCGGGCTCAATGCGCTGGGCCGCGCCGGACTGCTTCGCGTGAGGAGCGACGCAGATACGGGCAACTCGAAGGTCGACGTCTCGATCTTCGACGACGAGTCGTTCGCGTTGCTCGACGTGGCCTTATTTCGCACCGTCGACGGCCGGTCGATCAGCGCGCGTCAGATCAGCCAGATGCTCCACGAGCACGGCGGTCTGATTTATGGAACGCTCCAGGGAAATGCGGCCGACTTAGATGGGCTGGACGCCTCGCGGGTGCTCGAACTCGACGCCGAGCGGGAGCGGTTTGTCATCGCCCTCGTCGGCGCCGATGCCTACGTGCGCGTCGACGCGCGTGAGGTGCTCGCCGAGTACCGCGGCGTCGAGGTGCGTGATGTCGCCGTGGGCCTGCGCGACTATCCGGAGTTTCCCCTATGGGTCGAGGGCGCCGACCCGAGCGGGATGGGCGAGGAAGAACGACGGGATATCGTCGGCGAACTCGTCAGCCAGCTCGTCGCGCACTCGAGTGACTACGGTCGCCGGTGGCATCACCAGGAGGCCCGGCGGCAGGCTCGCCGCCATCTTCTCTATTATCTGCTCTGGTGCGAGACCTCAGGAGATGCACTCTGTGTCGACGGGCTCGATGAGCTCCTGCTCGTCGACACCGTCGAGGGCGGGCGCTGCTCGTTTCGCGACATGATGGCAGCGATGGAGTCGGCCGGGCAGGTGGTCATGGCCGACGGACGCGCCGTCGACAGGGTCGGGCCGATCGGTCTGGGGCAGCCGGCGGCGAAAAGCCAGTCGAAGAGCACCTCGGAGCGCGTGGAGCTGCGCATGAACCCGTTTCTGCTCTATCTGATCCAAGAGATAGGCCCGGTAAAGGGCGCGTTTGACTTCGACCTGACGAGGGCCGAGGCCATCCAAAACGAAGACACGCCCGACACCGCGTATATCGCCGCAGAGCAAATCGACGAGCATGCCGTGCGCGGCATCGTCGGGTTGCCCGTCGAGCCGGTCGACCAACACGTCATCGCCGTAATCGAGCGAACTTCACGCGACGTACATCTGCTGCGTGAACCCGCGCGTCAACTGGGCCTGGTCGGGCGGGTCGTCGTCGACGCACAGACGCTCGAGCGTCGGGATTGGCTCAGCGATCTCGTCGTCACCGCCGGCGAGGAGGTGCTCGATCGGCTCGTCGAGGTCGCCGCGTGCCTGGAGGTGCCGCACGCGCGCCGACGCGCCATCGACGCGCTCCTGAGCTTCGCTGCGAAGCACCTCGAGTTTAGGACCGTCGACGGCGGCAGGACTATTCACACAGTCGACCACCCGCTGGCCGAGCGCATCCTGGAGCTGCCACTCTTCCCCACCGACTCGGGCACGCCGGTGTCCGGCCGCTCGCTGGCCGGCCAATTTTGCTGGGCGGCCGATACCGACGAACCGTTCTCATCGCCGCTATCCGAACAGGCTTCGCCGTCTCTACACCAGTGGGTGGAGGCGAATCTCCATCCCTCCGCGATCTACCGCGCCGCGCCAGCGCGTAAGGCCAGACAAGTCGGTCCACGTGAGCGGCAAGAGCGGGGCGGCGCCGACAGTGATCTCTTGGATATATTGGCAACTAGGTTAATCGAGCTCTGGCCCGATGGGGCGATGGAGGAGTTCGACGGCTGGTTGGAGCTCGAGTGGCAAGAGGGCGAAGCTGGAGCCGACCGGGCGAGAATTGCAGTCTGCGAGCAGAGTTCCGCCGGGGAGATCAAACTGTACCTGGCACGCACGCATCCGCTGGTCAAAAAGGTGCAGCAAGCCGAGGAGCCAGACAGCGAGTCTCTTGCCTGGCTGCTGCTCGCGGTCTTTGCGGAGCTCAACGCGCGCCTGGAGTCGGTGACGAACGAGCACGAGTTGGCTTTTCAGCGGCGGGTGGCTGATGTGTTGGACAGCGCCCTCCCAGACCCATGAACAAATAAATATGAACCTTGTTTCGCTCCCACACGTCCCAACATTGTCCGCAGCCATTTAGCTTCTTCAACCAGCGATACCGCCATGACGTTCCAGAGCCAAAAAGTCACCTTCGAAGGCGCACACGGCGACACCCTCGCCGCCCGGCTGGACCGACCCGACGGCGAGGTCGAGGCCTGCGCGCTTTTCGCGCATTGTTTTACATGTTCGAAGGACATCTTCGTCGTCTCGCAGATCAGCCGGCATCTGGCCTCGCGCGGGATCGCGGTGCTGCGCTTTGATTTTACCGGCCTGGGCCACAGCGAGGGGGAGTTCTCGAATACGAATTTCTCGTCGAACGTGGCCGATCTTGTCGCCGCGGCGGATTTTATGCGCCACGAGATCGAAGCCCCGTCGATCCTCATCGGCCACAGCTTCGGCGGCACGGCGGTGCTCAAAGCCGCCTCCGAGATTCGCGAGGCTCGGGCGGTATGCACCATCGCCGCGCCCTTCGATCCGGCCCACGTCCAGAACGTCTTTCGCGACAAGCTCTCCGAGATCGAGGGCGAGGGCTCGGCGGAGGTCGAGATCGCCGGGCGCACCTTCAACCTCGAGTCGCATTTCGTCGAGGATATCCAGAGCACCGAGATGGAGCGCTCCATCGGCTCGCTCGACAAGGCGCTGCTCATCTACCACAGCCCGCAGGACAGGGTCGTCGGCGTGGACAACGCCAGGTTGATCTTCCAGGCCGCCAAACACCCCAAGAGCTTCATCTCGCTCGACGGCGCCGACCACTTGCTCGGCAATCGCAGCGACGCCCAATACGTCGCCGAGACGCTGACCGCCTGGTCGACGCGCTATATCGAGTACGTCCAGGAGGCCCTCGCAGACGAGGATGTCGACGTGAGTCGGGTGACCAACGACGAGGTGCTCGTCTCGGAGGCGGGCCAGGGCAAGTTCACCAATGACGTGACCATCGGGCGCCACCACTTTTATGCCGACGAGCCGGTCGAGGCGGGCGGCAACGACGCCGGCCCCGATCCCTACGATCTGGTCGCCGCGGGGTTGGGGGCCTGCACGTCGATGACGCTTCGGATGTACGCGGGTCGTAAAGGCTGGCCGCTCGAGCACGTCGAGGTGCGAGTCGAGCACGAGAAAGTCCACGCCAAAGATTGCCAGGAATGCGAACAATCACGCGGAAAGATCGACAAGTTGACCCGCTCGATCCGCGTCGAGGGCGACCTCGACGCTGACCAACGCGCCCGCCTCCTCGAGATCGCCGACAGGTGCCCGGTCCACGAGACGCTGGTCCGCGA
>JBKGZI010000189.1:0-10863 GCA_046545675.1 Persicimonas sp. | reverse complement strand
CCCCGAAAACGTCAACTCACCCTCCGGCGTTCGGAAGCCGCGTTCCCCGACGAGTCGCAACCGAACAACAGGAACCTCATCACTGGGCGGGGGCTCGGGACTGGCCGGCTGCTTGATCGGCGGGCTCGACACCCTCGGCGTCTTCGACGTCGGCGAGCAACCAGGCTTCGACCTCGAGGTTCTCATCGCGGGTGCGCAGCACGCTGACGTCGCCGGTGGTCTCGAAGACCACCGCTCGCACCTCGCTGCGCCGGAAGATATTGTGCTCGCGAAGCTTCGAGCGCAGATCCTCCTCGGTCATCTGGGTCTCGCGGAGATTTTCATGGAGGATCTCCCCGTCCCTCATCACCAGCACCGGGGTGTTGTCGACCAACTTTTGCATCCACTCGAACCGCCGCAACAACCCCACGGTCTCTTGAAGTCCATAAATAGTGGCCAGACCGACGATGCCCACCAGCAAGGGCGGATCGGAGGTCAGCAACGTCGTCGCGACCAATGAGCCGATGGCGACCGTCATGGCGAAGTCGAAGCTCGACATCTTGGAGAAGCTTCGCAACCCGGCCAAGCGCGTAAAGAGGATGACTGCCAGGTAGATGCCGATGGTTGAAATCGCCACCAAAAGCAAAGTGGTCGGGTCGGCTGAAAGCCATTTCTCGAACATAAAACTTCCTGTGGTTGCAGAAGATGATCGTTGTCGATCACCCAGAACGTGCGCGCCACCTCAATAACGTCGATTCAACCCCTCAACTCCTGCCACAACACCTTCAACAACGGCCGCACCGACGGGTCGTGCTCCATATCGAACAGCCGCGGGCCGAGCTTGTGGGCGCGCTTGTGGTCGATGAACCACGGTGGATGCATGCGCGTGCGGAATGGCCCGCGCAGCACCGTCTTCTGGGGGTTGTCGAAGAGGTAAGAATTGTGGGTAAAGCCGATCCCGCTCTGCGGGTCTTGCCAGGTATTGCCCGGGTAGGCGCCCCAGGGGACCACGCCCAGCCCGTAGGCGATGGCCGGCCATTGGTTCAGACTGACCACGCCGTATTCGAGGTCGGCGATGGCGCTCTCGACGGCTCTTTGATGGGGCTGAGCGACATCGGGGTGGACCACCAGGCTGGCGTTGAGGTTGCCCCAGATATGCTCGTTGCAAAAGTCGACCGCCTTGGCGAGGAAGTAGCCGACATCGGGCGCCTCCAGCGCCGTCTCGCACATCACCCCGCAGAAGGTCTCCTCATTGAAGCATAACGAGTCGCGGTCGGCGGGGTCGACGTCGGCGATCAGCCCCCAGGGAAGCAGCTCGTCGGTCTCCTTGCCGTATTGCTCGAAGCTGGCGTAGGCCTGCCGGAACTGGTCGAATCGCTCGTGGGCCCCCTCGTAGAAAGCCGCGCGCGGAGGCGTCTGGCGCAGCAGCTTGCCGATCTCGGCCATCAGGGGCTCGCGAAGGTTCCAGCCCTTGGGGGTGATGAGCACCTGCACCGCGTTGCAGTTAAACCCGGCGTTGTTGACGACCTGGGTGACGATGCTCATGGCGTGATATTTCAGGTCCTCTTCGGACCACGGGCCGGGCGCGACGATGACCGGGCTGATACTGCCCAGGCCGCTGGTCAGGCGCACGTCGGTGCGCGGCTCGTCCTTTTGCTTGCGCTCGCGGCCCTCGTCGCCGGGCCCGTAGGCGATGGCGTCGTGGGTTCGCACCCCGCCGGTCAGGTGAATCTGGTCGACCAGCTCGTGGCTGACCAGATAGGCGCCCATCTCGACGCCCCCGTAGACGATCTCGAGGAAGCCCTCGTCGATGAGCTCGGAGTAGGCATCCTCGACATAGGGCCCGAGGTAGTCGCCCACGGGGTTGAGCTGCAGCATGCACACATGTCCCTCGCCGAACATCTTGTCGATGACGTCCAGCGGCGGGATGCTGGTGACGTTGCCCACCGATAGTGACAGGTGCAGCTTGCCCTCCGGATCGCGCTGCCGATAAAAGGAGGCCATATTCTCGTAGATCGCCCCGGAGTCGACATCGGGCTGCATCCACACCCGGGCCTCGAAGCCCGGATAGATCGCGCGGTCCCAGGCGTCGGCGGGCATGACGTCGACCATCGTCTGGCCGTCGTCGCGCTCGAGGATCTGGTCACGCTCGATGGGTGGCCGGCCGTTGTCGGCCAGCGACACGAGCGTCTTGTGCAAAAAACGAAGCGTGCGGATCATCGGCACCGGCCCCGAGAACCACTCCTCGCCGGCGGTCGGACTGTCCGGGTCGATCTGCTTCAACTCCAAGGACTTCGCGACCAGCGGTCGAGCGACCGCCGCCGTGCGCTCGATGATTCGCTCGAGCAAGTCGGCCTTGGCCCTCACATCGAGGCGCGCCCAGCGGTCGGCGTTGGCGGCGAGTCGTTCGAGTTTCTCGTCGAGTTCTTGCGTGTCCATGGGGTCGCTCCACATGCCGAGATGATCGCGTTAACCACCTCAAAACTAAGCACATATTGAGACCGATAAATCACTCCGAACTCGGGAAGCCGCATGACGCCAGACAGAATAATGACCACAGCGGACTCAGGGGGCTTGCTCCGTCAGAGGTGGCCGGCTCTTCAGAAACGGGAGGAAATCCAAGAAGCTGCGCACCTGCGCGTTCTTGAGTCGTGAGACGATGGCCGACACCGAATCCGATTGCGCGTCGCCGAAAGACCCGTCCAGACGCACCTTCTGTGAGCGCCGTTGCAATGTCAGAGACTGCAGAGCGACCGCGCCGTCTTCGAATTTCACCAGCCCGGGCTGACGTATCTTCCAGCGCATGCCCGGGCGCCCGACGGAGAATCTCTCCACGCTAAACGCCTTCAGATCGCGGCCGTGACGGCCGAATAGATCCAGGTACATCGGGAGGTCGGGGATCAGCGATACCTCTACCCTGGCCTTTGATTTGAGCCGAAAATTCTGACCCTCCAAGAGGTCCAACTGCATCTTGGCGGCGCGAAATCGTCTGTCGTTCACGCGCAGGCCGCTCATATGCGCCATGATGCTCCCTTCGCCGAGGGGAAAAGAGCCGCGAACGTCGATATTGGTGGCGACTCGTCGCGCGCTCAGTTCGGGGTGGCTATACTCGATCAGATCGAGCGTCCCGTCGGCCGAGAGCGCCTCCAGCGGCCACTCAGCGTCGGCACCGGCGGGGCTGAGGGCGCCCCGGGTGGCCATCCGGGCCCCCGTCGCACGGTGCTCGCCCAACGACAGTCGATCGCCGTCGACCTGCAGATCATAGCTGAGACCTTCCAGGCCGGAGCCGGCGTCAAGGACCCCGTCGCCCTCGATGGTCGTGCGCAGGACGTCGGCGGCGAATTCTCGATGGCGTAGCTTTTGAAAAGCCGCGCTCCCCTCATAGCTGAAGCTGCGTGTCTCGAGCGCGCCGGAGCGGACCTGCCCGGCGTGCGGAAGGCGCGTGACCAACGAGCCGCCGGCGACCTTCCAGCGAAGGTCGTCGAGGCTGACATCCTCGGCCTTCCACGTCGTATCCGCGTTGATGTGCTCTAATAGCTGGGTCGCGCCGAGCTGTGTCACGCCATCTTCGAGTTCGGATAGATCGAGCGCACCGGAGGCCTTCGTCGATAGGTCGAGATGCGAGAGCTCTTTCAGTTCCACACCCAGCCTGTCGGCGAGCCGACTTGCGAAGCTTCCTTCTGCACGGGTGTCCATCTCGAGCCCGAATGTCCCGCCTTCAGACACGCGACCGCTCGCAGTGGCCGAAAAGTCGGCGGCCATGATGTCGAGCGCTTCGACATCGACCCGCCCGCCGCCGAGTCGCGCGGTGAGACGAATCTCCTCGAGCCGCTCGCCTGCCACATCCACATCGCCGGTGGTCCACCGGATCGCCGCATCCACGTCTTC
Source organism: Persicimonas sp. (assembly GCA_046545675.1). Taxonomy (GTDB): domain Bacteria; phylum Myxococcota_A; class Bradymonadia; order Bradymonadales; family Bradymonadaceae; genus CAYLTX01. Next base: position 6,996 of record JBKGZI010000189.1, on the reverse strand, counting down.
GGGTGTGCGCCCCCGGCCGGAGACGGTGCCGGCGCCGTCGAGCACCAGCCACGACCACCCCGGCGCCCCCGGCCAATCAGCGGGCCGGAAGTCGTCGGCCTCGATCTCCAAGGCGTAGGAGTCGTCTCGGCGAGCGACGTGGCCGTCGAGTTGGAGCCATCCACCGTCCGGGGAGATCGCGCGACCGCGCACCTCGATGGGCCTGGTCGGCCCCGGGTGGGCCGCCGAGATGCCTCTGGGCCGGCTATAACGAGCGCCTTCGACGAGCCAATTGGCGTCGACGGTGAGCTCGTCGGCGCCGAGCGTGCACGAGGTTCGGTCGAGGTCGATGCGAGCCTGGGTCATCCTGACATCGCGCGGCTGCGCCGAGGCGTCGGCGAGAACCTGAGCGTCGAGCCGCTCGAAGCGGGTCCGAATTCGTTTGCCCGACAATACCTGGAAGTGCGCATCGGCCTGAATCGCACGAGCGATAAATCCGTGCGCTCGATCAGCGTCGAGATAGACGAGTTGTCCGTCGACGACCTGTGCGCGTGTCATTTCGAAGAGTACTTGTCCGGGCGGTCGCGACTTTCCGCTGGGATTGCGCGACCTGAACACCTCGTCGACGTTCTTCTCGCCGTCGGCAACGCGGTCCACAAACACCGTCGGGCGCATAAGGCGCGCGCGGTCGAAGCGCAGGTTTCCGTCCAACAACTCGAAGGCCGAGGCGTCCACTTGCAACTCGTCGATATGAGCCACCGGCTCGCCGCTGCCGTCGCGAATCTCGACATCGTGGGCTGTAAACCCCCAGACCAGCGTCCCGGTCAGGCGACGCGCGTCGAAGTCCCCGACAAATTGCTCGTCGAGCTTCCTCTCGAGCTCGTCGAGGACCTGCTCGTGCAGCATACCGGCCTCCACGGCGGCGTAGGAGGCCGCGCCCCCGCCGACGATGACGACCGCAGCAGCACATATGATCATCTTGTAGAGTGGGGACATAGACTACGACGGGACACAGGGGCTCGCTCGTCGCAGCGGCGACTACTACGGGATGCTGTGGATGGAGCGACGAGCGTACGGATGCCGCGTGGTCAACCGAAAGTGCGGGCGGGTGTATTTCATAAGTTTGTGAAATCACTCCCATTTCAGCCCGAGAACGGATCGAGGTAGAGGTCCCGGGGCAGGACGCCAGCGTCCAGAGCCACCCGCTGCATCTGGCGAACCGTCTCCGGAGGGCCACATAAAAAGACGATGCACTTGTCACTGCCCGTACCCGCAATCGAAGCGGCGAGGGTGTCTTCGATGCGGCCGACCTGCCAGGGCCGGTCGGTGGCGCCGTCGAGCACGCTCGGCAAGTAGCTGAGATGCGCGTGCGTGGCGCTCATCTGCTCGAGCCGGCCGTGGAGGTAGAGCCCGTCGGAGGAACGCGCTCCGTGGCAGATATCGATCGCTGCGCGGTGACCCTGCTCGAGCGCGTCCTGTGCCACACCAAATAGCGGCGACAGGCCGGTGCCGGTGCCTGCCAGCACCAGCGAACGGTCGGCCATCGTCTGATCATAAAAACACCGCCCGCCCGGCCCGCCCAGCCAGACGTCGGCGCCCAGGATGTCTTCGTCACACAACCACGAGCTCATCTGACCGCCGGGCACGCGGCCGACGTGCAGCACAATATGGCCGTCGGCGTCGACCAGATTGCTCACCGAATACGGCCGAGTCAGCCCGTCGTCTCGACGCAAAAAGACAAATTGGCCGGCGCGGACATCCAGGGGCGAGAAAGGCTCGATCACCACTTCGGCGACCGACGGGCGCAAGAGGCGCCGGCTGATGATGCAGGCGCGGGTCACCTCGGTCGATTCGGGCACGCAGAACTGGCGTCGGCTCGTTGCCGGGTCCAGCGCGCAGCCATCACACGCCGCACTGGTGCCGCATCCTATCGAAACTTCCATCTGCTCTCCTGTCGGCACAACGCTGCACCGGGCCCGTAGTCTTCTCATCTGCTCCCCAAAGACATCTGCAAGACGCGCGCCGTCGAGCTATGGCCGAAAACATATGTGAAACGGGCGCAGTTTTTGCGCTACCCGTTAACATCGCGCACTTTCTGCGAGTCCGCCCGCCCTCGATATGTCACCACTGACTCAGCTCATGATCCAACTCATAAGCCTCCGACGGTGCGCGCGTTAGAAAACTCCAAGTGACGGACAAGCACTCTCGCGCCCGTTTGAGGCCAATAATCCTCCTTCGAGGGCATCGTGGGGCGTTGAATCCTCATTCATTCGAAATGCGATCAGTTCACGGTTGTACAGCACGCATATCTCGGATACGAACACTTCGAATTCTGAACTCTCGAAGGTCTGTCGACACGATACGAGCGGAATTTCAATGACCCACTCCACAGCACTTCGCCCCATCGGCCAGTGGCTAGCCTCGACGCCGCCGGTCTTCTCCCCGGACGATATCGCTGCGGCCACGCAGCGAACCCGCGAACCGGCCCAGGTCGTGCGTGATCCAGAGTCCGGCCATATGGGATTGGCCGGCGGCGGGCAATTGGTGCCGCAGCTCGAGCCACGCACCGATGGCGCCTACGAACTGATGGCGTCGCTGCCGGCGCTCTATCCGGAGTGGCTCGGCGACCGAACATTTCAAGAGGCGCACGGGGTTCGCTTTCCGTACGTGGCCGGCGCGATGGCCAACGGCATCGCGACCCCACATATGGTCATCGAGATGGGACGCGCCGGCATGCTCGGCATCTACGGGGCGGCGGGCCTGTCGCCCGAGCGCGTCGAGCGCGGCATCGAGACGATCCGTGCCGAACTCGAGGCCGACGGACTCGCCTGGGGCGTCAACCTCATCCACTCGCCCAACGAGCCGCAGCTCGAGTCGGAGCTGGTCGACCTCTTTCTTCGCACCGGCGTACGGTGCGTGTCGGCCTCGGCGTTCATGAAGCTGACCCGTCCGCTGGTGCGATACGCGTGCTCCGGGCTGACGACAGGCCCCGATGGGCGCATCCACCGGCCCAACCAGGTGCTCGCGAAGGTCTCGCGCGTCGAGGTCGCCCGCCACTTTATGGCGCCTGCGCCCGAGTCGATGCTGCGCAAGCTCGTCGAGCGCGGCGACCTCACCGAATATGAAGCTCGGCTGGCCCGCCAGGTGCCGGTCGCTGAAGACATCACCGCCGAGGCCGACTCGGGAGGGCATACCGACAACCGCCCGATGGCGGCGCTTTTGCCCGCGATGGCCGCCCTGCGCGACAAGCTCACCCGGGAGCACGGTTATGGCCGCCCGGTGCGCATCGGCGCGGCCGGCGGACTGGGCACGCCCAACGCCGTGGCGTCTGCGTTTTCGCTCGGCGCGGCCTATGTGCTGACCGGCTCGATCAATCAGGCCGCGGTGGAGTCCGGCCTGTCGACGGCGGGCAAAGAGATGCTCGCTGACGCCGACACCACCGACGTGGCGATGGCGCCCTCGGCCGATATGTTCGAGATCGGCGCCAAGGTCCAGGTGCTGTCGCGCGGCACGATGTTCGCCTCGCGGGCCCGAAAGCTCGACGATTATTACCGCCGCCTCGACTCGCTCGACGAGCTCACCGACCAGGAGCGGCGCGACCTCGAAGAGAGGCTCTTAGGCGACTCCATCGAGGCTATTTGGGAGAAAACCCGTCAGTTCTGGGAGGAGGCTGATCCGGCCGAGTTGGAGAGAGCCCAGAAAAACCCGCGCCACAAAATGGCGCTGTTATTTCGGTGGTACCTGGGCCTATCGAGCCACTGGGCCATCGGCGGCGTGGACGAGCGCCGCTTCGACTACCAGATCTGGTGTGGGCCGGCGATGGGCGCGTTTAACCGCTGGACGCAGGGCACCTTTTTGGCCGAGCCGTCCAACCGGCGAGTCGCGCAAATCGCGCTCAACCTGCTCGAGGGCGCCGCGGCGATCACCCGCGCCCATCAGTTACGCACCTACGGGCTGCCGGTGCCCGCGCAGGCCTTCGACTTCCGGCCAAGACCGCTGCAATGAGTATCATGACCGATCGGTCAGGGCCTTATGCCGTGACCACAAAACGTGATAGGTACGAGCACAGATAACTTTCATAACTGCTCTGACTGAGGACCATATGTCCGAACAACCCCCCATCGCAATCGTCGGCGTCAGCGCCCTCTTCCCGGGCTCATCGGACGCCGGTGGCTTCTGGCGAGATATCCTCGCCGGCAAAGACCTGCTGACCGACGTGCCGCCGTCTCATTGGTTGACCGAGGATTATTACGACCCCGACCCCAACACCCCCGACAAGACCTACGCTGATCGCGGCGCGTTCTTGTCGGACGTGGACTTCTCGCCGATGGACTTCGGCGTGCCGCCCAATATCCTGTCGGCGACCGACTCCAGCCAGCTCCTGGCGCTGATCGTCGCCAAGAAGTTGCTCGAGGACGCCGCGCAGGGCCCCTTCGAGAATATGGACCGTGAGCGCGTCGGGGTCGTGCTCGGGGTCGCCTCGACCACCGAGCTATGCCTGCATATGGCCGGACGCCTGCAGCAGCCGGTCTTCGAGCGCGCGATGCGCCAGAGCGGACTCGACGAGGACCAAGTCGACGCCGTCTCCAAGCGAATCGGCGATATGTATGTCCCGTGGGAAGAAAATACCTTCCCCGGTCTGCTCGGAAACGTAGTCAGCGGCCGCATCGCCAACCGCTTCGACCTGGGCGGGACCAACGCGGTCATCGACGCTGCCTGTGCGAGCTCCCTGGCCGCCCTGGAGATGGGCATCAACAAGCTGCACCTGGGCCAGGCCGACATGATGATCACCGGCGGTGTCGACGCGCTCAACGACATCCTGATGTATATGTGCTTCAGCAAGACCGGCGCGCTGTCCAAGACCGGCGACTGCCGGCCGTTCGCGGCCGACGGCGACGGCACGATGATGGCCGAGGGCTTGGGGATGTTCGCCCTCAAGCGCCTCGAGGACGCCGAAGCCGACGACGACAAGATCTACGCGGTCATCCGAGGGGTGGGCTCCTCGTCGGACGGTCGCGCCAAGAGCATCTACGCGCCGCGTCCGGAGGGACAGTCCAAGGCGCTGTGGCGCGCCTATGAAGAAGCCGACTACAGCCCACGCACCGTCGAGCTGCTCGAGGCCCACGGTACCGCCACCAACGCCGGCGACGCCGCCGAGGTGCGCGGTCTGAAGGCGGTCTTTAACAACGACGATTTCGAGGGCTCCCCCTCCGAGAGCAATAAGTGCAAGCGCTGGTGCGCGCTCGGCTCGGTCAAATCGCAGATCGGCCACGCCAAAGCAGCCGCAGGCGCCGCCGGCCTATTCAAAACCGTCATGGCGCTCAACCACCGGGTGCTGCCGCCGACCATCAAGGTCGACCAACCCAACCCGGACCTCGAGCTCGAAGACAGCCCCCTTTATATCAACTCCGAGCGTCGCCCGTGGATACGCGGCGCAGACCACCCCCGCCGCGCCTCGGTCAGCGCCTTTGGCTTCGGCGGCACGAACTTCCACATCACCCTCGAGGAGTATAAGGGCAAGGGAAAGCGAGCCCCGCGACTGCGCACGGCCAGCTCCGAGTTGGTGTTGCTCAGCGCCGACTCCCCCGACGCGCTCATCGAGCGCTGCGAGGAGGTCACTGGCTCGCTCGACACCGACGGCATGCTGACCTTCCTGGCCAAGTCGACCCAGGAGAGCTTCGACGCCTCCCAGCCCGCTCGCCTCGCGGTCGTGGCCGGCGACGACGCCGAGCTCGCACAGAAGCTCGCTCAGGCATCCAAGACCATCAAGAAGGCCCCCGAGGATGCGTTCTCCGCGCCCAACGGCATCCACTACGGCTTTGGGCTGGAATCCGGCGACGTCGCCGTGCTCTTTCCCGGCCAGGGCAGCCAATATATCGGTATGGGAGGCGACGTCGCCGTCCAATTCGAGCGCGCCGGCGGGGTCTGGGACCGCGCCGCCGACCTCGAATTCGACGACGAGTCCGCCCGCCTCCACGAGGTGGTCTTCCCGCCGCCGGCCTTCTCCGACGAGGAGCGCGACGCCCAAAAGGCGCGCCTGACCGCCACCGAGTGGGCCCAGCCCGCCATCGGCGCGGCCAGTCTGAGCATGCTGCGCGTGCTCGAAGACCTGGGCCTCGAGCCCGCCTGTGTCGGCGGTCATAGCTACGGCGAGGTCACCGCCCTGAGCGCCGCCGGCGTGCTCGGCGAGCGCGAGATGTTGGAGGTCTCGCGCAAGCGCGGCGAGCTGATGGCCAACGCCTCCAGCGAGCCCGGCTCGATGACCGCGGTCTCGGCGACCATCGAGGAGCTCGAGCCCAAGCTCGACACCTGGGACGTCGACGTCGTGGTCGCCAACCACAACAGCCCGCGCCAAGTCGTCCTCTCCGGGGCGACCGCCGCCATCGACCAGGTCGAAGAGCTCTTGGCCGGCGAGAAAATCTCGTTCAAGCGACTGCCCGTGTCGACTGCGTTTCACTCGTCGCTGGTCAGCGATTCGAGCGTGCCATTCCTCGAATTCCTCGAGGACGTCGAGTTCGGCGAAGCCGCCTTCCCGGTCTACGCCAACTCCGAGGCCGCGCCCTACCCCGACGAGCCGGCCGCCATGCGCCGCCAGCTCGCCGAGCAGATCGCCAAGCCGGTGCGCTTCGTCGAGCAGATCGAGGATATGTACGAAAAGGGCGCGCGCACATTCGTCGAGGTCGGCCCCCGCAGCATCCTCACACGGCTGGTCGGCAAATGCCTGGACGGCCGTGACCATCACCGCATCAATGTCGACCGCCGCGGCAAAGACGGCGTCAACTCGCTCAACAGCGCGCTCGGCTACCTATCGGTGGTCGGCGTCAGCTTGGACTTCGCCCCGCTGTGGAGCGGCTTCGAAGATGTCGCCGACCCGCGCGATGCCAAAGAGTCGGCGTTCACCGTCCCGCTCAACGGCGCCAATTACGACAAGCCCTATCCGCCCGAAAACCACGAGGAAGTCTTCGCCAAAGCCAACCGGAGCGACGCCGTCCCTGGCGTCGAGGCCAACGCCAACCG
>JBKGZI010000188.1:0-10866 GCA_046545675.1 Persicimonas sp. | reverse complement strand
CATCGGCGAATGCATCGTAGTTGTCGGTCCAGTCGTTCATGGTGTGTTCTCGTGCGCTCTCGGAGCAACCCCTAAATTACGGATGGAATCGAGCGGGCTTTGGCAAGCTACCCAAGTCACTCGAGGATTTCCATCCTTGGCTTATCATACGGCAAGCCGTCCAGCGCACGTCAGAGGCGGCTTCAAAAAGCAACCACTCTACAAATCACCACCACATTCCCCGAGCCTGAAAAACAGCCCGGGGAGGGGATTGCAGGAAAGAAGAGCGTCGCTTCCCGGAAAAGTGGTCGAGTGGTGCTAGGGACCGTGTCGGGCAGCAAAGGTGTTGGGCGGGAAGTCATGGGCGATCACGCACCGCGGCGATGTCTGCCCGGCAGGCAGCATCCAGGCCCAACGGGTCGGCGTCTTCATCATCGAGCAATCGCTGGCGTACCTCCTCGAAGGCCTGGGCGCGGTCGTAGGCCCAGAACATGACGCACTCTTCGTTGTGATCGTGGTGGGGGTGGTCGGGGTCTTGATGATCGTCGACCATCCTCAGCCCATTGTCGACCAATCCGAGCACATGGCCGATTTCGTGGGTCCAGATGGCCAGTTCGGTCTGATGACAAGCCGCCTCGACGAGTCCTCGGCGGCGAAGGGTGTCACCGCTGTCGGTCACGCAGGTTCGCTCGATGCTCTCCTCGAACACCACCACGTTGCGGTTGGCCCACGACAGGCCCAGAATCCGGGTGTCGGGGCTGTCACGTTCGTAGTGTCCATCCAAGAAGAGGACGTGCATCTTGATGGTGTCGGCGCCGGTGCTCAGATTGAAGCTGCTTCGCTCGACTTCATCGATAGCAGACGGTGTCCACTGGTGATCTGAGCCGCGGGCGGGCAATTCCTCATCGAGCACCACCTCGACGCCGCCCGGCTTGTCGACCAGCGCCTCGAGGCCCTCGACTAATTTGGCGACCACCTCCGAGTTGGGCGCCCGGCCGCTGACGTAGTCGACCTCGAGGACCAAACGCTGATAGCTGTCGCTTCGGATATAGTGTTCGACCCGGTCGGGGTCGACCTGGTCGAAGACGCCGTCTGCGGTGGGTTCGCCGCAGTTGGCCAATAGAAGAGCAGCCACAATGACTGCGGCCCGGCGAAGCTTCTGGTGAGGCATGGCGTCGCTCCTGTTCGGCGATTCAAACGAGCCCGAGGCCCCGGCGTGTTGCGGGGCCTCGGGCCGGTCGGTGTCATCAAACCACGGTTCGGTGGCCGCTTACTCGGTCATTTCTTCGTAGTTGAGGTATAGCACCGCTTTATAGATGCGCGCGGGCTTCTGTTCGCTCTTGACGTAGACCGAAAGCTCCAGGTCCTCGGTCAGCTGCACTCCGTCAACGGTCAAGTTCTCCTCGGCCATCGTCTGCTCACCGTTCGGCTCGGTGAACCCGGTGCTCATTGTGAACGGAGTTCCTTCGCCCTCCTCGAGCTCCGCGAGCAAATCGATGGTCGTGGTGGTCAACTCACCGCGGGTGTATTTGATCTGGCCCTTCTTGAGCGGCGGCTGCATGCAGCGCTCGACGGGGATCTCGACTCCCGGCAGGTCCTGGCCGAACTTCGGCGCCTTGAGCCTCCAACGATGGCCCGTGTCTTCGTTGACGAAGGGTTCGCGGTCCAGCGTCGTATACCAGGCGTTGGTGAAGCCGTCCTGGAGATCCTCGGTCAACCCCTCCGACGCAGCGTAAGGCGGGTTTCGCAGGGTGGTGCCGGCGGGGATGAAGTCTCCATCACCCTCGTAGCAGTCCCGGGTGGAGACCCAACGGCCGTCTGGCTCGACCTCGTACCCCGGGCGCCGTCCTTCGGGGACTTCGGTATCGATGTCCTCGATGAGGATCTTGTCGTTGGGGGTGTTGGTGATCGTGTGGACGATCGCCAATTTGGCCTCGGTGACCTCGAAGGTCCGTCCCGCCTCTTTCCAATCGGAGGGCAGCGGTACGTGCGCGAGCAATCGAATATCGGTGGGGCGCTTCTCGTAGTTGCCCCACAGGTACTTATACTCCCCTTCGTGTTCACCCAGATAAATCGTGTAGTCGGAGCCCTGAGCCATATTGGACTCGTCGAGGTCGAACATATACTCGGTGAGCATGAGCGGATCCATGTCCAGGTCGTCGTCCAATGACGGGCAGTTGTCGTAATCCGAGATCGTCGGTTCGCCGGTGGCCGGATCGAAGTTCAGGTATGGAACCGTCTCGTGGCACGTAAGGACGTGCTCCATGGTGACATAGTGGCCAGTCTTGCACTTGGTCATTGCTCCACCAAGTCCAGCGCACCACTGTCCACGACCTCGTCCCACGCTGTAGGCGACAGTGGAAGTGTTGGCCACGGCGAGCCCCTGGTGATTGCCGTCACCGTCGGTCAGCGGGCCGACCCATCCCTCTTCGTGGGCACCGTCTCTTGGGCGTTGCATGGCGCCGACGAAATCGATCGCGTTCCAACCGAACCCGTTGTCGATGGGGTATAGCGTGGTCGAGCCGTCGACCAATAGATTATCTTCACATCCGCTCTGACAGATGATGCTCGGATCCTCGGCGGCGGTCACACCGTCGGTGTCGCCAAGCACGTCGTCCATCTCAAAGGTGTGCTCGACGGTATACATATAGTCGTCGGGGTCGAGTAATTCGGCCTCGCTCGGGTCGGGTTCTTGCTGGTTTTTGCCAGTATCCGGGTTGTTTCCGCCGTCCGGGTTGCCGGCGTCGATATTGCCGCCGTCAATGTCGCCGGCGTCGATACTGTTGTTGGTGGTCGCCTCCAGAGGGCCGTCGTCATCGGTGCTGTCTCCGCATGCCACGGAGACAGATGAGATAATCAGTGCAAGTGCTGCAAGCCAGATCAGTTTCGAGGGGTTCGTCATTAGTGGTTCCTTAAGAGTTACTTGTTCGAGGTACGATGAGTATATTGGTGGCTACGGGGGTCGACGGCGACGCCATCTCAGCGTCCGATCCGGTAGCCGGTGCAGCCAAACTGCAATCCACACGCCACTCGCAGCAAAACAAGCGTTTTTTTTGTAAATATGTGCTGGAGGAGCCCCTCGCGGCATTTACAACCCGAAAGAGGAGCGGCACCGTTTTAGGGGGCCGATCGGCCAAAAAACTGCAGCCACCAAAATCTGCAGTTTTTGCACCCGACCCCGCTAATACGAAAAGATTGCGCCTTGGGTGAAGTGTCGCTTTCTGGCGGTCTTCTGGTTGGGGTTTAGGGGTGCATATATTGCGCGTCACTTCGCTTCGCGGACGCCCTGAAGGGAGGAGACGTGGTTGGGAGCGACATCGAGGACCTGGTCGAAGAGCTTGGCTGCCGCCGACTTGTCGCCCTGCTTGAGGAGCGCCCAGGCCAGACCCGCGGTCATCTCGACGTCGGCGGGATACAGGTCGTGCATCCGGCGGTAGTACTTCTCGGCCTCGTCATAACGGCCCAGGTTATATAGCGACCAGGCCAAGCGGCTCGAGGCGAGGTAGTTTCGGGCGTCGAGCTTCAGCGCCGCCCGCCCCGTCGCCACCGCGTCTTTCCATTTCCGAAGCGCCATCTGCGGGAGCATCAGGCCGAGCTTGGGCTCGACGGCGTTCGGGGCGGCCGACGTCGCCTTTTTATAGCTGGAGATAGACTCGTCGTGCTTACCAGACAGGTATTGCAGCCAGCCGCGGCGTAGGTGGTAGACATACCCCGAGCGCTTATCTTTGGGGAGGCTCTCGAGCATCGACAGCGCCTTGGTATGTTCGCCGCGTCCCTCCAACTCGTAGCTCTGCGAGTACTTTGCAGCGGCGCCATTGTCCTGTGCAGCAACAGGGACGGCCATAAGCAGACAGCAGGCGAGGGTGAGCAGCACGGTCGTCAAATTTCTCATCGGGTCTCTCCGTAACATTGCTTAGTTGTAGGCGGGCGCGGCCTTTTCGGGGCGGCGCTCTCGTGAGTACTGGGTGTCAGGCTCTTGTTGGTGTCGGCGCACTCTACGGGTGTCGCCGCCGATGGTTACCTCGACCTCGCGCAGCCCGGTCTCGGCGGTGAGGACCGCGCGGGTCTCGATGAACGGGGCGCCACCGGAGGTGCGGCGCGAGGCGCCGTGGACGACGAACTCGCTACCATCTCGCCGAGCTTGGTAGACCATCTCGAGGCCCGACTGACTCAAAAAGGGCGACAAAAAATCGAGCAGCCAGCCGGTCCAGACCGGCAGCGCGTAGCGAAGCGGCACATAGTCGCGCCAGGTCAGGTCCGGGGTCGCTTCAAAGGGCACCCGCCCCATGGCCATGCGCAGCAGGTGGAGCGCCGAGCGGCGGGGGCCGATGACGTCGAAGATCGTGAAGGTGATGCCGTTGTAGTCGTAGTACAGCCGGGTGTCGTCTTCGGAGGCGAGGACGCGCCGGTTGGACAGATCGACCTCGACGTCGATGCGTTCGATCCGACCGTCATCGTGGACGAACTGCAGGCTCGGCTGGTCAAAGGCGAACATCGCTCGGAGCTGGTCGTCAGCCGCCAGGTTGCGCAGAGACTGGCCTCGGTCGGGCACGAACGTGCCGACCAGGCGCGGTGCGTCGTCCTCCTCGATCACAACGTCGTGCAACTCGGTCACGGCGGTGGGAGCGCCGACCACAGGGCTGTGCTGCAGGTGGAAGTGCAGGTGGGGCACCGGGGAGCGCCCCGAGTTGCCGCAGCGGCCCAGCTCGTCACCCTGGCGCACCGTCTGCCCCTCGAAGACGGTGGTCTGGCCCGGCTGGAGGTGCGCCATCAACGAGTAGACGCCCTGTCCGTGGTGCAATAGCACGTAGTTGCCCCAGTTCTGGTGCAGGTTGACCTGCCCGATGGGGTTGTCCTCGACGTCGTCGACCACCCGGACCACCGTGGCGTCCTCCGGCGCGAGCACCGGCAGTCCGTAGCAGTGGTAGTCTTGGGCGCGCTCGCCGTCGCCCTCGTAGGTTTTTCCGTCGGTGTCGGCGACCTCGAAGTCCAGCGCGTGTTTCCAATGTCCGCGGTGGGTGATCTCGCCGTCGGGCCCCTGGGTGCAGACCCACTCCCCCAGAAACGGTGCCCGGAACCTCGCCAGGTAGTGGGAGCTGAAGCGGGCGATGTGGGTTCGATAATAGCTCAAGTTCTCCTCGGGAGAGCCGGCCATGAAGTCGACCGACTTGGGGGCGCCGTCGCGTACCCGCTGGCGCATGGCGAATAGCATCATCCAGATGGTCAGGTTCAGCGGTAAAAACAGGATCGGAAAGCCCACCTCGGCCAGCAGGACGTAGGTGGCGATGGCCGACATCGAGGCGACCACCCCGGCGGCGGCCACCAGCACAAAGGAGGACAGCGCCGGGACGAACCAGATCCCTCCCAGGGCCACGGACACCACGATCATCGTGATGGTCAAGAACAACTGGGCCTGCATGGGGATGATGTCGACGACCAGGCCGCCGACGACAAGCGCCATCAGATAGCCCAGCACCGCAAGGAAGGTCGCGATTCGGCTGTAGACCAGCAGGCCGGCCAGCACGATGAGCCCGGCCAGGGGCGCCGGGGCGAAGAAGATCGCGCCCAGGCTGACCAGAAAGTCGCTGACCGGCGCCGGCAAACCCCAGGCCGGCTGGCCCAGGCGGAAGTCGGCGAAGGAGTACGTCAGTCCCAGCGCCGGGGTGGCGACGAGCACGGCGAGGATGACGACCAGAAACGAGATCGACAGAACGGGCAGCCCAAAGATCGTCATCAGGCTGCGCACCGCGGCGGTCAGCAGGACCGAGGCGATGGCCGCGCCGACCACCAGCCCCGCGCTCGCCCACGACAGCTCGAAGGCGGCCCCGATGGCAAGGCCCACCAGCAGCGCGTTGTAGCCGAATAGGCCCAGGCGCTCGGTCTCGTCGCTGAACGACAGCAAGCGCGTGGTGGCCATGGCCACCAGCACCGCGATCGCGCCGAAGGCCATGGTCTTGGGGAAGGTGGCGGTGGCCAGCACGAAGATCGCACCGACGAGCCGCGAAGAGCTAAAGAATACCTGGGAGTACGCGCGCAGGAAGCCCTCCACCCCCTCCATGAATCGCGCGCCCAGGCCTGGTGTGCTCACTCGATCCACGACGGTATCCTCTCGCGCTCGGTGACGGTGTCGAGATCCTCGGCCGCGCGCATCAGCGCGTGCCGGCTGTCGCGGCCCACGAGCACCACCGCCGGCCGGTAGGTGATAAACTGCATCCACTGGGTGACATTGTAGGCGCCCACGTTTCGCAGCACGAGCCGGTCATCGACCGCCAGCGGTGGGTAGAGCATGGTGTCGCGCACCACGTCGATATTCATGCACAATGGGCCGTAAAAGACGGTGGGTTCGGGCATGCCGTCGAGTGGCTGGGCGGGCACGATGTCGTGGTCGTACCAAAAGGAGGTGAACAGCATATTGATCCCGGCGTCGACGACCACCGCGCGCCGCCCGTCGGGCAGGCGCTTATTGGCGTGGACGGTGGTGATCAGATAGCCGGCGTCGTCGACCAGGGCGCGGCCGCTCTCGAGCACCAAGGTGGGCAATTGTCGGGCCGGGTAGTTCAGCCCGGAGAGCCCATCGGTGATCGCCTCGGCATACCGAGACATCGACGGGGTGGACTGGTCACCGGGCAGATACTGCGCCTTGAGCTTGTTGTGCGAGGCGATGCCCCCGCCGATGTCGATGAACGACAGGAGGATGTCGAACTCCTCGCGCAGCATATTGGCGAAGTCGACCAGCTTTTTGCTCGCCTGACGGTAAGCGTCGGGTTCGGTCAGAAAGGTCCCCATGTGGCAGTGCAGGCCGACTAACTCGAGCTGGTCGCCGGCGATGAGCCGGCGCACGGCGTCGCGGGCCTGCCCGTTCTCCAGGTTGAAGCCAAACCGGCTCCACGGGGGCACGCCCTCGGCCGACAGATTGATGCGGATGGCCACGCCCGGTCGGATATTCTTTTCGCGGGCGACCTGCTCGGCGAGGGCGAGCTCGTCGAAGTGATCGATGTGGATCTTGGTGTCCGCGGGCAACGCTCGCTCGAGCACGTCTCGGGATTTGAGCGGCCCGTTGAAGTGAATGCGCTCCGGGGCCACGCCGAGCGCGAGCGCCTTGTCATATTCGAATTCGGAGACGACCTCGGCCCAGGCACCCTCGCGATGGAAGATCCTGCAGATCGCCCCCAGATAATTCGTCTTATACGACCAGGCCATACGCACCTTTGCGTAGCGTCGCGACAGGGCGTCGTACAGCTCGTGGTAGCGGTCGACGATGGTCTTCTCGGAGAAGACGAATAGCGGCGAGCCGTACTCGGCGACCAGCTCCTCGACGCCGACCCCGTCGATCCGGGTCAGGGGGCGCAGGGATTGGGCTCGCCCGAATTTGTTCATCAACCCACTCTCGTGGCGGATGATGAGCGGTTTTTCGTAGGCAGGTTTACTCATCGTTTCCTCCGGGCGTCTCGCCCTGACCGCGGTGGAGTTCACCGCTGGTCGCAATTTTTTGGAAATCATCCATCGTAGCGATCTGGTCGAGAGCGATGCGTACGAACATCGTCCCCGGCCGGTATTCATGCATGGGGGCGACCGCCTCTCCGGCGGCCAACTGGACGGCCGCGTACGGCAGGTTCATGCCGGCGCCGGCGCTCAGGTACACCCACGCCGGAAAGCGCGGGTTGATCTCGACGAGCCGGTAGTCGCCCTCGCCGACCTTGACCGCCTCGAATTCGAAGGGGCCTCGCCAGCGGGTGGCTGCCACGAAGCGCTCGACCATGGCGAGCAGCTGGGGATCTTTGATGGCCACCCCCGCCCAGCCTTTGCCCTTGTCGGTCAAAAAGGTCTTTTTCATGGGCACCGCGCCGATCAGGCCGCCCTGGCCGTCGCCCACGGCGACCACGTCGAATTCCTCGCCGTCGACGCTCTCCTGGACCAACACGGGCAGCCCCCACTTGGCGACGGTTTGGTGGAAGGCACGCACCGCCTCGTCGGCGCTCTGGGCTCGCTTGGCGCCGTAGAAGACGCCTTTGACCCAGAACGGATAGGCGATGTCGTCGTGGATGTCGTACATCTCGCGCGCTTCGCTGACCGTGCGGGTGGCCGGCACCGGGATGTCGGCGGCCTGGCCGAGCCGGGTCAGGCGAGCCTTCGAGCGCATGTCGAGTTGCTCACGCGTGGGCAAATACGTGCCGATGCCCAACTCGTCGAATAGCGGCGCGAGGCCGATAAACGAGGCTAACTCGGAGTCGAGCGTCGGGATGACGACGTCGAGGCCGACCTGCTCGTGGATGTAGCGCAGACGCGACTCGAGGGCCTCGCGACCCTGCGACGGGTACGGGATCAAATAGGCATCGTCGACGAGCCCGTCGGCGTATAGTCCCGGCTCGAGGCTGTCATAGGCCAGCCCGATGATGCGGCCGCAAAAGTCGGGGTTATGGCGGATCGCTCGAATGACCGACACCCCGGGGCCCGGGTTATCGGTGGCGTTGAGCGCGGTCACCGCGATGATCAAATCGTTTCGCATCTTCTTCCTTATAGCTCGAAGTTTTGGTCGAGGATGCCATGCTGGCGCAGCATCCCGATGAACTCGTCGAGATCGCGGCCGGGATCATCGAGTTCGGAGATCTCGTAGAGGCTGGCGAGATTCTCTAGGATCTCCTCACGCCCCTGGCCCTCACGCAGCCCGTTGACGATCTCGACACCTGTGGGGGTGAGCGTAAACGTCGCCCCCGAGTAGGGGTCGAAGATGAAGCCGCTATCACTGATAGCGAGGTCGCGAAGTCGTTGTCTGGTGTCCATCAAATGCTCTCCCTTAGCGCACGCGCACTTCGAGCCCTGCCGAGGCCACGTGGCCGTCGGAGAGCGTGCTCGTCGTCGTTTCTCGATAGTTCTCGTAGGCGTAGTCGCCGACGAGGCGCCAACCAGGCGCGATTTTCACTGCGATGCTCGTCCACGCGCCGGCCTCGATCACCGCGTCGACATTGTAGATGACCGACAGGGCCGCGTAGGAGGGGCGCCACTCTTTGCCGTATTTGCCCCCCACTTCGACGCGCACGCTCTGTGATGACAGGCCTACGCCCAGCGAGCCGACCACAAATGAGTCGTCCGTGTCGCTGACCAACTGGTAGGCGCCGGCGGGCCGTGCGTAGAAAAGCTCGCCGAGCGGGATGCGCCAGGTCGGGGCGAGGCGCACGATGTCGACATCGGGGAATAGGGTGTAGGAGGCCTCAAAAGTCACCTCGCCGAACAGGCCGACCTTTCCTACGGCTGCCGCCATGTCGGCGTCGAGGCCGCTTTCGAGACCGGCCTCAACGTGGCCGTAATGTGCGGACACACCCCAGTATTCACTCCCGTAGGCGAGGGCGCCGTAGATTTCGTGTTGGGTGGCGAGCTCGGTGGCGTTCCAAGCCGCGCCCTGCCGACGCTGCATATCCTCGCTGCCCTGTGTCTCGACGTCGTAGGCGAACATCCGGTAGGTCGCCCCCGCAGCGAATCGATCGCGGGACAGGCCGAGGCCCACCATGGGGCCGGCCGACCAACTCGTCTGCGATGGAAATACGTAGCTGCGGGCGACCCCGCCGGCGACGAGGTCGACGTGGACAGCCTGGCGCTGCTCGAGTTCCTCGACGACGGCGAGGCCCTCGGCGGCCGACGGGTTGTCGGGAGCTTGGCGCATCGCCTCCTCGAAGCAGGCGCCGGCCTCGTCGGCTCGACCCTGACGCAGCAACGTCCAGCCGAGCCCGAGGGTCGGCTGCAGCGCTCCGTCGGAGAGCGCATGGGCGCGCCGGTACGACCGCTCGGCCGCTTCGTAGTCGGCGGCCTGGAAGTCAAGCCACGCAATCTGCAGGTGCAGCGCGTAGTCCTGCGGGTAGTCGTCGACCAGGGGCTCGAGTTCGGCGAGCGCGCCGCGATAATCTCGCTGCTCCTCGAGCGCCGCCGCCCGGGCAAAGGCGTCTTCGTAGTCGCCTGCGAGCGCCAGTGCCGGAAGCAGCGTCAGCGTGGCAATGAGCCAAAGTTGGCAAAATATTCGAGGCATTCTAGCGATCACTCGGAGCACGTTGCGGTGTCATTGAGATGTACGCTGCCTTCGAAGTGCAACGATTGCGCCAAAGGAGGGGAAGTTGTCGAAAGTTGCGCGATACCACCCCGAGAGGGGCCTACAGTGAGGGATGAGGGGTGGCGTGTGGCGCAAATATTGCGCGTTATGGGGTGGCCGCGCGTGATTTGCTGACTACGCCCGCTGTCTTCGTGTTCGAGGCCGTACGCACAGAAAAGGCGTCGAGGGCGACGGGTTTCGTTTCGTCGGTCATCTCAGACTCCCACTCGTAACGGTTCGTCTGGAAGCTCGCCTTGCTGCAGGGGAACCAGCAGTTCGGCGAGGTCGCCGGGAACGAAGAGTTCGTCGCAGTCGCGCAACTCGCCGACCGACCACCACCTGTGTCCGCGGAACACCTCCGCTTCGTACTCCTCGAGCTGTTCGGGCTGGGGCTCGAATCGGTCGACGCGCGCGAAGAAATAGTGCTCGTGCGTGTGTACCGCATGGTCGTCCCACATCCATGCGTGCTCGCGAACCCACACGTGCGGAAGCTCGCTGTCGTATTCGAGGGCGGTTTCCTCCCAACATTCGCGCTTGGCGGCCTCTTCATAAGACTCGTCAGCTTCGAGCGCGCCGCCCGGGGCGAGCCAGATGATGCATTTCCGTGTCTCGAACCAGCTGCCAATCGCCGACTCGAAAGCCTCGAGACGCGAACAAGCCGCTTTATGAGGCCCTCGAGATGTGAAAGAGCAGCTAGTTGTTGCCCCCCTCCGACGGCTTCGCTGCGCTACGCCGCCACCTCCCCGCAAGCGGTCTGACTATTAGCCAAAAGTTGGCTAGAGGGATCGACAGGGGATCGAAAATTTGAT
>JBKGZI010000187.1:0-10900 GCA_046545675.1 Persicimonas sp. | reverse complement strand
CCGCCGCCGGGGACGATGCCCTCTTCGACGGCCGCGCGGGTTGCGTTGAGAGCGTCCTCGACGCGCGCCTTCTTCTCCTTCATCTCCATTTCGGTCGCAGCACCGACCTTCATGACGGCCACGCCACCGGAGAGCTTGGCCAGGCGCTCCTGGAGCTTCTCACGGTCGTAGTCGCTGGTGCTCGTCTCGATCTGCGTCTGGATCTGGCTGATTCGCCCGTGGATGTCTTCCTTGGCGCCTTTGCCACCGACCAGCGTCGTCGAATCCTTGGTGATCGTAACGCTGTCGGCCGTTCCCAGGTCCTTGAGCGTGGTGTTCTCGAGCTGCATACCGCGCTCTTCGCTGATGACCTGTCCGCCGGTGAGCATGGCGAGGTCCTCGAGCATCTGCTTGCGGCGGTCGCCGAAGCCCGGCGCCTTGACCGCAGCGACGTTGAGCACGCCGCGCAGCTTGTTGACCACCAGCGTGGCCAGGGCCTCACCTTCGATGTCCTCGGCGATGATCATCAGGGGCTTGTTGCCCTGCTGGTGCACCTGCTCGAGCACGGGAAGCAGATCCTTCATCGTCCCGATCTTCTTGTCGAACATCAGGATGAAGGGATCTTCGAGGTTGACCTCCATGCGCTCGCTGTCGGTGACGAAGTACGGCGACAGATAGCCGCGGTCGAACTGCATACCCTCGACAAAATCGAGCTCGTCGTGCAGGCCCTTGGCCTCTTCGACGGTGATCACGCCGGACTCGCCGACCTTTTCCATGGCGTCGGCGATCAATGTGCCGATGTGCTCGTCGTTATTGGCCGAGATGGTACCCACCTGGGCGATCTTGGCGCGATCCTGAGTCTTGATGCTCTGCTCGCCGATGCTGGCGACGATGGCGCTGACGGCCTTGTCGATGCCGCGCTTGATGCTCATCGGATCGTGGCCGGCGGCCACGAGCTTGGAGCCCTCGCGGAAGATCGCCTGGGCGAGCACGGTGGCGGTGGTGGTACCGTCGCCGGCGGTGTCCGAGGTCTTGGAGCTGACCTCTTTGACCATCTGAGCGCCCATATTCTGGAACTTGTCCTCGAGCTCGATCTCTTTGGCGACCGTCACACCGTCTTTGGTGATCGTCGGGGCGCCGAAGCTCTTGTCGAGGACGACGTTGCGGCCACGCGGCCCGAGCGTCACACGCACGGCGTTAGCCAGGGTGTTGACGCCTTTGAGAATGCGCTGGCGAGCGCGGGTATCGAAAATAATCTCTTTAGCTGCCATTCTTTATGCTCCTTGCGATGTCGGACTATTAGAAATGTCACGTAAAATGCGCCCGGCGGGCAGGCCCAAGATGTGGCCCCGACCGACTGCGGCGCAGCCGTTCGATTTAGTCTTCAATGACCGCCAGGATCTCGTCCTCGCGCAGGATCAGGTGCTCTTCACCCTTGATGGTGATCTCGGTGCCGGCATATTTGCCGAACAGGATCTTGTCACCTTCCTGGACCTGCATGGGGGCGTTTTCACCGGCGTCGGTAAGCTTTCCGGGGCCTACCGAACGCACGAGGCCTTCGAGCGGCTTTTCTTTGGCGGTTTCGGGGATGATGATTCCGCCGGCACTCTTCTCGTCGCTCTGGACACGCTGGACCAGAACCCGGTCATAAAGTGGTTTGACGTTCATAAAATGTCCTCCGTACGTTCGCACATGAATGGAAAACGGACTTGCTCAAATACAATATGGATGCTGCGCAGCTCTCCAGCGAATCCGCCGCGATTGGCGGGGGCGCTGTATTTGCCGCGTTAGCACTCTCGAGTGAAGAGTGCTAACGACAGCGGATATATAGCGCCCCGCCGCTGGAAGTCAAGGCGTTCACCGCAATTTTTTGGTGACGCGGGAGAGACCGTCTTTGGCGAGTCATTTCACCGAAGAAAGTGGCGATCGGCGAAGGCCGTCGCGCTGCATTTCGATCGGCGCCAACTCTTAACACGGTCGCGCCGAGGTCAAGCTGCAGAAGCTAGATTCTCGGCCTCGCCCCGCACCAAGCGCCAGAGGGCACTCTTGACTGGCCTGTAGGGGGCACTATGATCGGAGCGAAGACCCGAGCGCCCAGACGCCCGGGAGACCAAGTCTTCACACCACGAGGTAGGCTGTGGTTCGTCGCCGTCAAGAGCAAACCGGTTCAGCTCGAGCCAAGTCACTTCGATCCACGACCGATCAACCCGTTCGAATCCGCCCCCATCAAGAGGTTGCAGACCTCCCATGAGCGAAGTTTCTCAAGCAGCTCACCAGACGAAGCATGTCGATGCCCTGAACACCCTCGCCGCTGGCGTCCACCGCGCCTCCCGCGCCCTCGCCCGCCAGCCGTCATCGGCCAAAGACGACGCCCTCACACAGATCGCCGCCGCGCTCCGCGCGCGCACCGATGCGATCCTCGAGGCCAACCGGCGCGACCTGGAAGCCGGCAAGGACAAGGGCCTGGAGGAGGCTTTCTTGGACCGTCTGAGGCTCGACGCCGGGCGTATCGAGAAGATCGCCTCGGCGGTCGAAGAGATCGTCGCGCTGTCCGACCCGGTCGGCCGCGTCGACCAGACCTGGGTGCGGCCCAACGGACTTCGCGTGGGTCGCCGACGCATTCCGCTGGGGGTGGTCGGCATCATCTACGAGTCTCGGCCCAACGTGACCAGCGATGCCGCTGCGCTGTGCTTGAAGAGCGGCAACGGGGTCATCCTCAAGGGTGGCAGCGACGCCTTCCAATCCAACCGGGCGGTCTTCGAGGCCATCCAGGCGGGCCTGGCGGCGAGCGAACTCGACGAGGCGGCCACCCCAGCGGTGGGCTTCGTGGACACCACCGACCGCGGCGCGGTCCGGGCGATGCTCGGCCTCGATCGCTATATCGACGTGATCATCCCGCGCGGCGGAAAGGGGCTGATCAGCTTTGTCAGCGAGCACTCGCGCATCCCGGTGATCAAACACGACGAGGGCGTCTGCCATGTGGTCGTCGACGGCTCGGCTCGCCCCGAGGTGGTCGACGACATCGTACTCAACGCCAAGACCCAGCGCCCCGGCGTATGCAACGCGCTGGAGACGCTGTTGGTGCTCGACAACGCCGTCGACATCCACTTAGCTCGCCTGCTCGAGCGTCTCTCCAAAGCCGGCGTCCAACTCCACCTATGCGAGCGCTCCGCGCCGATCGCGCGACGGGCCGGCCTCGATGCCTCCCAATTTGCGCCCGCCGATGAGCAGGCCTACCAGGCCGAATACCTCTCGCTCGAGCTCGCCGTGCGGGTCGTCGACGACCTCTCCCAGGCCATCGAGCATATCGACACCTACGGCTCGCGACACACCGAGTCACTGCTCACCGAGGACTATACTCAGAGCGAGCGATTCCAGAGCGAGGTTGACAGTTCGGTCGTCATGATCAACGCCTCGACGCGCTTTGCCGATGGCAACCAGCTCGGTCTGGGCGCCGAGATCGGCATCAGCACCACCAGGATGCACGCCTACGGGCCGATGGGCATCGACGAGCTGACCACCACCAAATTCGTCGTGCTCGGCACCGGGCAGATCAGACAATGAGCACCGTCATGAACCCAGCGTCACACATCGACATCCCCACCCACATCCACGCAGGAGACGAATGAGTAACGACACACGCCCTTCGGGCTCCGACGAACCCAGCAACCCCGACATCTACGCGCTCAACGCCGATGAGGTCGACACCGAAACCCTGGCTCGCGACATCGCCGGGCTGACGTGGGACCTCAAGGCGCTCAACACCCGCGCCGTCGATCTGCGGGGTCTGGTGAGCTACACCGACTTTGTGATCGTATGCACGGCTACCTCCGACCGGCACGTCCAGGCGATCGCAAAACACGTACAGAATCGACTCGGTGAGGCCGGCTACGATCCCATCGGAGTCGAGGGCGTGGAGTCGGGCAAGTGGGCGTTGATCGACTTCGGCGACGCCATCCTACACATCTTCAACGGCGCGGTGCGCGACGAATACGACCTCGAGCGCATGTGGCCCGACGCGCCGCTTCTGCCGCTCGAAGAGCAGCCCGACGACCTCTACGGACACTTCGAGCTGCAAAAGCTGTAATGCGGGCTTGGGGAACGGCGGGCTTGGGGCTTGCGTTCCGAGAAGACCCGCACGCTTTTTGCCTTTCCCCAAGCCTCGAGCCCCAAGCCTCGAGCCTACCTATGGTACGGCTCGCCGCGAATGATGCTCATGGCGCGGTAGAGTTGCTCTGCGAGGAACATGCGCGCCATCTCGTGGGGCAGCGTCATCTTCGACAGTGACAGCCGCCGGTTGCAGGCCTTGCGAAATTTGGGGTCGAGGCCATTGGCGCTGCCGATGAAGAAGCTCACGTAGCGCGTGCCGGTGACCATCCAATCGTCGACCCAGCGGGCCAGCTCGCGGCTGGTGAGCTGCTTTCCGCGCTCGTCGAGCGCCACTTGAATCGCCCCCTCCGAAGCGGCGCTCTCCAGCGACTCGGCCTCCTCGGCCAGCCCCTTGCTCACGTTCCGATCGGTGAGCCGCGATTCGTTGACCTCCATCTCCTCGACGGGCACATAGTGTCCGATCCTTGCCAGATAATCATCGGTGAGCTCGCGAAAATTCGGGTTCCTGAGTTTGCCTACCGCGATCAATTCGAATTTCACCAGAGCACCTCCTGAGTACCGCCAGAGCGTGATTTCCAAAATATCACGCAACAGATCCCATAGATCCGCCGAAAACCAAAGGGAGGGGGTCAAAGACCTCTGAACCAATCACTTCTGCTTCGGCCCGGATCCGAATATGAGTCTCCGATCACGTCTTGCCAGCGTCACTACACTCGCCCGAGCAGCCACACGCATGATCTTACCGCCACGGTGCGTGGGCTGCGACAGCTACCTGGACCGCGAGGGGCTGTGCTGTGAGAACTGCGCGCATGTGGTCTTTCGAGTCGAGGGGCCGATGTGCTCGAGCTGTGGCGAGCCGCGCAGACAGATCGGCCGCGGCTACGGGGGCATCGACGAGCTCTGCGCCCGGTGCCTCGAGCGCCGGCCGCGTTTCGAGCGGGCGCGGGCGATGTGGGAATATACCGGCGTGATCGCCGAGGCGCTCCAGCGCGCCAAATACCGACGCCACACATGGACGCTGCGCAGCCTGGCCCTGCCGCTGGGCGCTTGGCTCGAGGCCGAGTTGGAGGCCCGCGGCTTTGTCGCCCCCCCCATCGTGACCGCCGTGCCCATGCACGTCAGCGATCTGCGCCGCCGCGGCTTCAACGCGGCCATGCTCTTAGGTCGTCACGCCCTACCCGACCGTCAGATACATGACGATATCCTCGCCAAGGTGCGTAAGACGCCCGCCCAAGCCGGCCTCGGCCGCCTCGACCGTCTCTCGAATGTGCGCGGTGCGTTCGCCTGCCGGAGACCCGAGATCGTCCGGGGACGCCAAGTCGTGCTCTTCGACGACGTGCTGACCACCGGCGCCACCGCCGATGAGGTCGCCCGCACGCTGCGCCGCGCCGGTGCGAGCGGCGTCCATGTGCTTACCGCGGCGCGATCGGTGTCCATCTGAGCGTTATCGCGGGGCGTAGCGGCTTGTAACCGCCCTGGGCTTTCAGCTACATTGGGCGCATATTCACGATGTCTGATGACGCACTTGGACGACGCCATGCACAAATGCCTGCTCTCTTCTCGATATCTGCCCCTTCTATTCGTCCTCGTCCTCGTCGTGGGAGGCGGCTCGACGGCATGCAGCGACGACTCCAGCGGCAGCGGCGAGGCCGGCCCGGGTGACTGCGCGGTGGGAGAGCGCTTCAACGACGTCACCGGCGAATGTGAGCCGACGCGCAGCGGCAATAACAACGACGACCCGTCCGACGCCGGGGACGACGCGGCCTCCGACGCCGACGATGACGTCTTCGTGCCGCCCGATACCGACTACGATCCGGACGCAGCCAACCAGGTCGACGTCGACGAAAATGACCAGTGTTCGCCGGACGTCGACAGCGACGAAGACGGGTTGACCAACGAGTGCGAATGCCGCCTGGGCACCGACCCGGGCGATTCGGACACCGACGGCGACGGCGTCCCCGACGGTGAGGAAGACGCCAACCAAAACTGCCGGCTCGATCCGGGAGAGAGCGATCCGCGCACCGCCGACACCGACGGCGACGGCCTCGACGACGGCCAGGAGCGCGTCAACGGCACCGACTTTCTCGACCCGGATACCGACGGTGACGGCGTCCCCGACGGCGCCGAGGTCGACTCGGGGTGCATGGATCCGCTAAGCGAGCATAGCGACGACGACGGCATCCCCGACGGCGTCGAGGACAACAACGGCGACGGCGAGATCGGTACCTGTCCGGACCGAAACTACGACCCGAGCTGCGCCAACGGCGAGTCCGACCCGTGCTCGAACGATACCGACGGCGACGGCACGCCCGACAATGAGGAAGTCCAGTATTTGGACTGCCGCCCCGAGGACACCCAGAACCTGACCCAGCCGCAGCTCATCACCAGCAGCAACGGAGATTACCAGCTCGCCTTACCCACAGCGATCGACACTGCTCAGGTCAGCGGCCTGAACGGGCCGGCGCATGCGTTCGACGACGGGGCCAACGACTTCGCCGGCTTTATCGCCGCCATCTCGGGCAGCCAGTCGACCGTCGAGGCCACGCGCGACGAGATCGTCGGCCAGGTGACCAGCCTGTACAGCGGCTCGGTGCGACGCTCGACCGGCAGACGCATCACGACTCACGACGGATATTCGGCCGCGGTCGGGGCGGTCGTCGAACTCTCCGACGTCACGAATATCTCCGAAGCGCGCGACGACATCCTGGGCGACCTCGGCTCGGGCACCGCCTCCCACTCGCTGTCGAGTTCGTTTCCGAGCGGAAGCAGCTCCGACCCGCTGCTCTTCGTCTTCGAAGCGGTCCAGCGCTCCGGCTCGGATTATGTGCTCTCGGCAGCCGTGGTCCGCGAGTCCGACTTCCAGGACGACACCGCCGCCACCGGCTATCTGATCGCCGACATCACCGGCGGCGCGGCGATCGCCGAGGCCTCGGAGACGCTGGCCGAGCAATGCGTCTCCTACCGAGTCAACACCAACCCCGAGGTCGACTTCATCTGGGTCATCGACGGCTCGGGCTCGATGGACGAGGAGATCAGCCAGGTGCGCGCGTTCGCCGACGACTTCGTCCAGATCCTGCAGGCCAGCAACTTGGACTGGCGCCTGGGCGTGACCACCGGAAGCTGCGACGGCATCGAAGACGACTCCGCGATCAGCCAGGAGGTCTCGAGCATCTTCGGCAGCGGATGGAGCAGCAGTTGTCCGTCACTGCCGTCGTTTCCGGGCATCTCGTTTAGCCCCTACACCAACGGCAAATTATGTGACCACAACAACGCCAACTTCACCCGTGACCCCCAGAAGTTCAAAGATTGTGTCCAGAAAGTCGCCGATGAGGAGTCCGGTGAGCATACGGTGAGCATGGGCCTTGCGGCGATCGATCGGGCGCTTCCACGCACGCCGGGCGACCCGGTCAAGATTCGCGAGGACGCCGCGGTGGTGGTCATCTCGGTGACCGACGAATTCGACGAATACATCCAGTCGGAGATGGGCTGGCCGGAGGCCGGCGACGGCAGCAACCCCCCTCAGGATCCGACCACCGACCCGAACTTCGACTCGGACGCCCTCGACCAGGTCGTCCAGCCGCTGACCGATTATTATCTTCGCCCCGACGTCGGTGCCACGGTCTTTGGCATCCACTGGATCCCCGGGGAGCAATGCTCGACGGCGGCTGAAGCCGCCGCGGGTATTCAGCGGGTGGTCAACACCACCGGCGGGACCTCCGGGAGTATCTGCCAGAGCGATCTGACCGCGACGCTCAGCGAAATCGCCGACGCCTCCGCCGGCATCGCCAGCGGCCTGCGGCTTCGGGGAACCCCGGCCCCGCCGTCCGTCGACGTCAACATCGGCCAGGTTTCATCGGGTAATATTGTGGACTGGCCACGTGGTCGAGACGACGGATGGGATTATGATTCCATTGTCAACCGCGTCATATTCCAAGGCCCCAACCCGCCACAGACCGGCGACCGGGTGGTCATCCCGTATCTGCGGTGGGACGGCAGCATTCAGCAGTGTACTGACGATTCGGATTGCCCCAGCGAGCAGAAGCTCCGCTGCGTGGACGGAGTGTGCTTGTGAAGAATGACGGTGAAATAAACCCCGACCGAGCGCTCGTTTCCTATAGTGATAGCTCGGCCGGCAGGTCCGCGATCATGGCCTCGCACCGGCTGAGCCGAGGATGAGAGAGCCGAACAGGCCAAACTGCAGCGATGCCCAGATCAGCAGCCGCAGGGGACCTTTGCCGACCGGTTCTGACTCCACACGCAGTCGTTCGAGGTACGTCGGCATGAACCCAGCTTTACTTCTCAACGCGACCTACGAGCCCTTGAGCATCGTGTCGTGGAAAAAGGCCATCACATTGCTCATCTTGGGTAAGGCAGAGATGATCGAGGCCCAGCAGCGCGTGGTGCGCTCGGCGACGCGCGCGTTTCGCTTGCCGTCGGTGCTGCGCCTGGTGCGCCGGGTCCACGTGCCCAGAAGCCGTGTGCAATTCTCCCGAAGTAACGTCTATCGACGGGACGCCTTTTCGTGCCAATATTGTGGTCAGCATTATCGTAAAGAGGAGTTGACCTTCGACCACATTCTGCCCAGAAGCCGCGGCGGAGAGACCAACTGGACGAATATCGTCACCTCGTGCAAGCCTTGCAATCGGACCAAGGGGGACCGCACCCCCGACGAAGCCGACATGCCTCTGCTGTCCCAGCCCAAGGAGCCCCGGTGGTGGCCGTTTTCGGCCAGCAGCGCCCGCTTCGAGGAGCACCCGGACGAGTGGAGGCCCTATCTTTGGACCTAGCCGGGCTATCCAACCATGCAGCGCATAGCCGTCATCTCCGACATCCACGCCAATCCGTACGCGCTCGAGGCGGTCGTCGACGATCTCGGGCGCGCCGGCGTCGACGAGGTGCTCCTCGGCGGTGACCTGGTCGGCCGTGGCCCCCTGGGCGGTCGGGTCGTCGATATGATCCGCGAGATCGGCTGGCGCAGCGTGCGCGGCAACCACGAAGATTATACCCTCGACTTTCGTCGCCGGCAGGTCCCCGAGACCTGGCTGAGCGCCCCGGAATGGGCGGCCTCGCGCTGGATGGCCGACGAGATCGACGACGAGCACGCCGCCTATATCGACGCCCTTCCCTTTACGCTCACTGCTGAATCGGTCCCCTCGCTGCGGCTGTTTCACGGCAGTCCCCGTTCCCACCGAGAGGGCCTGGGCGAATGGACGCCCAATGAAACCCTCCAGGAGCATTTCGACTCCATCGAAGAGCCGCTGCTGGTATGCGCGCATACCCACCGGCCGATGGTCCGCGAGATCGGCGACGGGTTGATCGTCAATGTCGGCTCGGTCGGCCTTCCGTTCAACGGCGACGAACGCGCCCAATACGCAATCTTCACCCACAAGCCGTCCGGCTGGGAGGTAGAGTTTCGCCAGGTCGACTACGACCGCGAGTCGTTTTTGCGGGAGTACGAGACCAGCGGCTTTCTCGCTGAGGGCGGCATCTCGGCCGACCTGCTACGCCGCGAGGTCGAAACCGCCCGGCCCTTTTTGGTCCCGTTTCTCAAGTGGACCGAAATGACCGAACGCCCTCCCCGCGAGGAATCACTCGCCGCGTTTCTCGAAGTCTACAACCCCGGGATGACGATGGCGGAGTTCTTCGAACTCGTCCGAGAGTCCTAGGCAGCTTTGGGGATTTGCCAAACCATGGGGCGGCCTGCCTCCCGCCACCTGTAGTCTCACAGGTCCACGAGGGACTTCCTTCTCGGGCCACCTCTCCCGCCCGCCTGGCGGCTATTGATCAGTGGAGGTAGGAAGGTCGTAGCTAAATGCCGCAAAATCACCGGTCTCTGTCATTCGTGCCCGGGCTACCAACGCATGTTGGTCGTCGAGGGCTAGATGACCGCCTCTGACAGCGGTAGCCATATCAGCCATCTCGGGATCGACCTCTAGGGGCGATCTGAGGCTCCAATTACCGTCATCGCCGCGTTCATATAGTGAGGCACTTGAAGTGACGCCTCTCGGTCCGTCAATGATCCTGGTGACCAACATCCGATCATCGTGGAGAGCAACACCCGCCCCGAAAGCGTACACGTCGGGGTTGTCGTCAGCCAACTCATCGACCTTTGACCAACTCCCGTCCGAACCACGTTGATAGACGAAGACCTTCCCCTCGCCGACAGTCGGGTCCGAAGCGTATGTGTTGGTTACCGACATCGCCACGGTGTCGCCGCTAATCGATACGTAGGGGGAAAGCTGGGGATCTGTGGGCTCCGAAAGATCGGCCACTTGGGCCCAGGAGCCATCCTGCTGTCGTTCCATAATAATCATATTGAGGACTGAAGAATCGCTCTTCGGGAGTATTCCGACTACGCGCTCTTGATCCATGTCCATGTTCAATCCGAACCGTCGACCTTCGATGTCGTCCGGCTGAAGCAGGGCGACGTTTTCCCAGCCTTCAGATCCGGACTCTTCGAAGATCTGAATGCCACCAGTGACCGTCGACTGATCGGTCGCTGCGTCTGTATCGCCCACTGCAATGCGACCGCTCGAAAATGCAAGAGAATCGGGGTAGTCGCCGGAACCGAGCCCGGTGGGGCCGTCGACTCGATCCGTCTCTTCCCAAGCGCCGCTGTCTGCTTGGCGCTCGTAAACCACAAATCCATTATCTGTCGCGACGACCAGACGTGGGCCATCGAGATCGATCATCGGCTCGAAGCCCTCCACCATGCCTGTGTAAGTGCAGTCACGGAAATCTTGTGGTTTACGAGTCCTGCCAGGCTTTTCGTATCGTCTCGAGCAGACGCACCTGTTCTTGGTGGTTGGTT
>JBKGZI010000186.1:0-10926 GCA_046545675.1 Persicimonas sp. | reverse complement strand
GCCACCGAAAAGCGCCAAAAGCTCAAAGACCCCAACCCGGCGCCGAATGACGAGGGCCCCAGATATTCTCGTTGGCGAAAAAGGCGGCAAGAAGAACGGCGTCAGCCGAATCGCTCCCCGGCTCAGCGTCCAGAGCACCAGCGCACAGCCCAGACGCAGTAGGCTCGGCGGGGCAGCGATACGTTGCGCGCAGCGCGTATCTGTATCATGACGGTGTGGAGCCCCTCCAACATCAGTGTGGAGACGACTTCTTCGGCACGGCGCGCTGTTCCTGGGGGCGGTCGTGACATAATGACTGTGGCTGCAGGGACGCCCTGAGCGTGCGGTGAGCGCTTCGGGCGAGTGACCGGACACTTTTTGGTTCAAGGAACCCGAAAGCATACGTCCTCCATCGGCTCAGATGATATAATCCTCGGCGTCTCGGCGTTTGAACTCGACGCCCAGCCCCGGCCGCGACAAGTCGGCCTCGAGCCGGCCGTTTTGCGGGGTGAGCGCGCCGTCGAAGAACATCTTTTCAATGCGCACGTGGTCGACGAACCACTCGAGATGGCGCGCATTGGACGCCGCGCAGCAGGCCGGGGCGTGGATGGTCGGCGCGGTGTGGGCCGAGATCTCCAGGTTGTGGCCGTGGCTGAGCGAGGCGGCGTGCAAAAAGCCGGTGATCCCCAGACACCGCGTGGCGTCGGCCTGCAGCACGTCGACCGCGCCGGCGTCGAGCATGCGCCGGAAGTACCACGGGTCGTAGCCGTATTCGCCGGCGGTGATCTCCACGCCCGGTGGCCCCTGGTCGCGCAGGAGCCGCAGGCCTGGCAGGTTGTCGGAGGAGACCGGCTCCTCGAACCAGCTCACGCCCAGATCCGCAAAGGCGTGGGCCATCTTTAGGGCCTGCTTCCTGCTGTAGGCCCCGTTGGCGTCCACGAAGAGCTCGGCGCTATCGCCGATGGCCTGGCGAGCCACCTCCACCCGCTCGGGATCGACGCCGGGCCGGCGGCCGACCTTCATCTTGACCCGCGAGATGCCCTCGTCGACCCAAGCCCCGAGTTGCTCGGTCAACTCGTCCTGGCTGTAGGAGGTGAAGCCGCCGCTTCCGTACACGGGAACCTCGCGACGGCAGGCATCGAGCAGGGTCACCAGCGGCAGGCCGACCAGCTTGGCCTTCAAATCCCACAGGGCCACGTCGACCGCCGAGATCGCGCAAGCGGCCACGCCCTGACGGCCGATATTTCGGACCGCGTCGACCATGCGCTGCCACTGACGGCCCACCTGCATGGCGTCGGCGCCTCGGACCAGAACGGCCAGGGTGTCGGCGATCAACGTCGCCGCCGCCCGGTGACAATACGAGTAGCCCAGGCCGGTCTGGTCGCCGGCCGATATCTCCACGAGCACCATCGTGGTCGAATCCCACTCGATGGTGCCATCGGACTCCGGCCGACGCTCCGTAGGCACCCGATACGCCCGCGCCTCGACCGACTCAATCGCAACACACTTTGATGCATGAATACCCATACCACCTCCCCTGGCCCCCGGACCCCCGGACCCCTGAACCCCTGCCGTAAAAGCAGTTCCTGGACCCCCGGACCCCTGGACCCCTGAACCCCTGCAGTCAAATCAACTCGCGAACCTTGTCGTAGCTGGCCTTGAGCGCCTGAGCCAACGGGTGAGGCTCACCCTTGGCCAGCGCCTCGGCAAAGCCCTTGGCCTGCTCCCATTTGATCTTGGGCGGCAGCGGCGGCACAAACGGGTCGACGACGGCCTCGACGAGCACCGGCCCGTCGGTGTTGAGGGCCTCGTCGACGATGTCGCCGCAGGTCTCCGGGTCCTCGATATGAAACGAGCTCCAGCCGAAGCCCTCGGCGACCTTCGGAAAGTCGATCGGCTGCAGATCGACGGCGTATTCGGGGTTGCCCTCGAAGACCATCTGCTCCCATTTGATCTGACCGAGCGCGTTGTTCTTGATGACAAAGACTTTGACGGGCAGCTCGTATTTGGCGCAGGTGGCCAGCTCGGGCATGAGCATGGTCAGCCCGCCGTCGCCGACAAAGGCCACGCATTGGCGGTCCGGGTAGGCGACCTGGCCGGCGATGGTATACGGCAGCCCACAGGCCATCGTGGCCAGGTTACCGGACAGCGTGTGCATCTGATCCTTTTTGGCCGGGATATGCCGGGCCCACCAGGTGGCGATCGTCCCCGAGTCGCAGGAGACGAGCGCGTCGTCGTCGAGGCGCTTGCCCAGCTCGTGGGCGATCACCTGCGGCTTCATGGGCGTGTCGCGGTCGGTGCCGCGCCGCTCCATCTCGGCGTTCCACTCCTTCATGCCCTTCTGGGCTTCTTTCAAGAAGTGTCCGTTGGTGTGCTCCTCGAGCTTGGGGAGCAGCGCCTCGAGGGTGTATTTCGCGTCGCCCACAAGGCCGACCTCGATGGGGTAGCGCAGCCCGATGCGCGCGGGATCGTTGTCGATCTGGACCGCGCGCGCCTGGCCCGGCTCGGGCAAAAACTCGATATATGGAAATGACGTGCCGACCATCAACAGGCGGTCGCAATTCTCCATCGCCTCCTGGGAGGGGCGCGTGCCCAGCAGTCCGATCGAACCGGTCGTGTAGGGGTTGTCGTCGGGGACGACCGCTTTGCCCAGAAGCGGCTTGATGATCGGGGCGTTGAGTTTTTTGGCCAGGCTCAGCACCTCGTCGGTGGCCCCGAAGCAGCCTCGGCCGGCCAAGATCGCGATCTTCTCGCCGCTGTTGAGGATCTCGGCGGCGCGGTCGAGGTCGTCGTCGAGGGGCACCGATTTATAGTGCATCTCGACGTTGCCCTGAACATGGCCCTCGACGTTGCGCATGGTGCGGCTTTTCTTGCTCGGCTTCTGGTCCTGCAGGTCGGCTGAGATGGTCAGGTGGGAGACGCGCCGGTAATTGAGCGCGGTCCGGCAGGCGATATTGGCCACCGACTCGATGTGGTTGGGGCCCATCACCCGCACGTTATAATGGGTGACGTCCTCGAAGAGGCGGTCGACGTTGACGTCCTGCTGGCCGTGGGTGCCCATCAGGTCGTGGAATTGGTTGCCGGTGATCGCCAGCACCGGCTGGCCGTCCATCTTGGCGTCGTACAGACCGTTGAGAAGGTGGATGGCGCCCGGACCCGAGGTCGCAAAGCACACGCCCAGCTTGCCGGTATATTTGGCCCAGCCGCAGGCCATGAACGCGGCCGCCTCCTCATGGCGTGTCTGAATGACCCGGATGCGATCCTGGTTTTTGCGCAGGGCCTCCATAAACCCGTTGATGCCGTCGCCGGGGATGCCGAAGACGGTGTCGACGCCCCAGTCGATGAGAGTTTCGACCAAGATCTCTGCGAGGTTTTTATCGAACATGGTGTCTTCCTGTTGTGTTTTGATTTGTATGATCTGCGGTGCCAGACCTTCAGGTCTGGTTTCCAGGGCAGGGATGCCCTGGCACCGGTTGTTATGAGTCGAGTTGTTATGAGTCGATAAGCGAGTTGGGCCGGGTCTTGTGCGCCTGCTCGAGCGCCAGATAGACCACCTGAGCAAGATGAGCAGGGCGGCGGCCGGCGAGTTGGTGGACCTGGGTGTTGCAGCTAAAGCCATCGGCGATGACCAGCGTGTCGTCGCCGGCCTCCCTGACCGCGGGCAGCAAGACGCGCTCTCCGATGGCGACCGAGACGTCGTATTTCTCGTCTTCGAACCCGAAGGAGCCGGCCATGCCGCAGCAGCCGGTGTCGGGCATCTCGTAGTCGACGCCCAGCCGGTCGAGCAGCGCCTCGTCGCAGTCCATGCGCAGGACTGATTTTTGGTGGCAATGGCCGTGTAGAAGTGCTTGTTGGCCGTCGAGCGACGGCAGGTCGACCTCGCCTGCCTCCTCCATCATGAACTCCCCGAAGGTGCGAAAGCGCTGGCTCAAATCGCGGGCGCGCTCGTTATTGGAGAGCATCCCGCTCATCTCGTCGCGCAGGATCGACACGCAGCTCGGCTCGAGGCCGACCACGGGCAGGTCCGCGTCGATGACCGGGCCGAGCTGTTCGACCAGGGTGAGAAGCCGCTGTTTGGCGACGTCCAAAAAACCGAAGTCGTAGAGCGGCCGGCCGCAGCAAAGGTGTTTCATGGGCACGACGACGTCGTAGCCCATCGCCTCGAGCACATGGGTGGCGGCCTTCAAATTGCCGGTGTGAAAGAAGTTATTAAACGTGTCCGCCCACAAGACCACCTGGGGGCGGCCGGATTGGTCGGGGATGTCGCGTTCGATAAACCACTTTTTGAAGGGCCGTGGCGCAAAGCGCGGGATGTCGCGCTCCAGGGGCATCCCGGCGGCCTTCTTGGCGAGGGTGTCGAAGCCGGGCAGGTGAGTCACCATATTGACCAGCCCGGGCATTTTGCTGGCCATGCGCGCCCACTGGTCGATGAAGCCGAACGCATAAGCCTGTCGCGGCCGGGGGTTATGCTCGTAGTAATGGGACAAAAATTCGGCCTTATAGGTGGCCATGTCGACGTTGACCGGGCACTCGTTTTTGCAGCCCTTGCAGGCCAGGCATAGATCGAGGGCCTCTTTGACGTCCGGGTTGTCCCAGGTCTTTGGGGTCGCGTCGCCCTGGAGCATCTCGAAGAGCAGCCTGGAGCGGCCGCGCGTGGAGTGCATCTCCTCGTGGGTGACCTGGTAGCTCGGGCACATCGTGCCCGCGTCGGTGCGCCGGCACTTGCCCACGCCCACACAGCGGCTGACCGCCTCGCTAAATTTGCCGTGATCTTCGGGATAGTCGAAGTCGGTCTCGGGCTCCCAGGGGGCGTAGTCGGGGCCCTGCTTGAGGTCTTGGTCGAATGGGTAGGGCTGGTCGGCGCCCTTGTGAGGGTTCATCATCTGGTCGGGATCCCAGATGCGCCGGAAGCGCTCGAAGGCCTCGATGAGCTCGTCGCCGAACATGATGTCCAAGAACTCCCCTCGTGCCTGGCCGTCTCCGTGCTCGCCGGAGAGCGTGCCGTTGTACTTTTTGCAACACAGCTCGGCGGCCTCTTCCATGAACCGACGCCACTTGTCGACGCCGGCCTGGGTGCCGATATCGAAGCTGATGCGGGTGTGCACCAGTCCGTGGCCGAAGTGGCCGTACATGGCGCCCTCGTAGCCGTATCTGTCGTAGAGAGCGTCCAGGTCGCGCATATAGTCGCCGAGGTCCTCGGGGGCGACCGCCGAGTCCTCCCAGCCCGGGTAGGTGTCCGGGTGGCCGGGCACCCGGGCGGTGGCGCCGAGGCCGGACTCGCGGACCTCCCAGATCTTGTCTTGGTCTTCGGGGTCATCAAAGAGTCGCATCGACGGGGTGTCGGGGGCGTCTTCGAGCGCCTCCATCATCTGTTGAGCCTGACGATCGGCCTCCTCGATGGAGTCTGCGCCGAATTCGACCATCAGCCAGCCGCAGCCGTCGGGCAGCAGCGGGATGTCGTCCTCGTTCATATGCTGCTCGACCATCAGGTCGATGAGCCTCTGGTCGAGGCCCTCGACGGCGATGGGCTCGAATTTGTTGATGCGCGGGATATTGTCGGCGGCGGTGAAGATGTCGTCGAAGCCGAGCACCACCAGTGAGCGGCACGGCCGGCTGTCGATAAGCCTGAGCTTGGCCTCGAGGATGTTCACGCACGTGCCCTCGGTGCCCACCAGCGCCCGGGCGACGTTGAAGCCGTTTTCGGGCAAGAGCTCGTTGAGGTTATAGCCGGAGACCCGGCGAGGAATGTCGGGGAAGCGCTGACGGATCAGCTCGGCACATTCGTCGCGAAGGTCGCACAGGTCTTCGTAGATCTGGCCCTTGCGGCCGCCCTGGGCGATGATCGCTTCGAGTTCATCGTCCGAGGTCGGCCCCACCCGCATGCGCACGCCGTCGTAGGTGACGATGTCGAGCTCTTCGACGTTGTCGGAGGTGCGGCAGGCGACCTGGGCGTGCACGCCGCAGGCGTTATTGCCGATCATCCCGCCCAACGTACACCAGGCGTGGGTCGACGGGTCCGGCCCGAAGGTCACCCCTTGCTTGGTGGTCTCGTCGCGAAGCCGGTCGAGGACCAGCCCGGGCTCGACGCGGGCGAAGCACGCCTGGGCGTCGATCTCGAGGATCCCGTTGAAGTACTTCGAGCTGTCGATGATCAGCGTGGCGTTGGTGGTCTGGCCGGCCAGTGACGTGCCACCTCCGCGGTGGGTGATCGGCACCCCGAAGGTGCGCGCGGTGTCGACCGCCTCGATGATATCCTCGGCGCTCTTGGGATAGACCACGCCGACCGGAATGAACCGGTAATTCGACGAGTCGTGGGCGTACATCGCCCGGTGGGCCCCATCAAAGCGCACCTCGCCGGCGATGGTCGCCTCGAGCTGGCGGCACATCGACTCGACCCGCCGGCTGAGGTCAGTCGGAGGCTTCTTCTCCTCGGGCAGCCGCTCGGGCGGCACTGGTGGAATGTAGCGTTCGGGCTCGTCGGGGCGTCGGTGCTCAGTGGTCATCGTGGGTTCTCCACAAGCGTCGAGAAAAAGCGGCTCTCCTCGGTGGCAGCGCTTCCTCAGGCGTCAGGATCCGCGCATGTCACCCCCTACAAACTTAGTGCGCTGTAACATGTTGCAAACGAACGTTTTTCTGACCTTAGGCGTGGAAGGGAGCAGGTTTAAAAGATCGTCACGAGGTGTGCAGCAATAATATGAAACGGATTCTCCTTCCCAACCGTCTACTGAAAATTGGCCCAGTCCGGACCGGAGCGACCGAGCTTCTTGACGGAAGACAAGCTGGTCGTAGATTGGCCCATCCATCAGCAAGTATCCTGCAAGAGCCAACGGTTCGTGGTCGATATGGCGGCGTTTTGTTCGTGAAGGCTCGCGTTTTGCGGGAGTTTTTCTCTCTCATACTTCTGATCTTCACGGAGACAAGACCCATGAATATCCAGCACGGAGTCGACACCGAAAAGCTCGAAAAATTCGTCCAATTCGCCGCGCAAAACCCCGAAGATGTACAGCTCGAACTGCGGACGCGCTCCATCTACGAAGGCACAGCCGCGCACAGCCTCGCCGAGATCAAGGCCTATCAATTGGGCGATGCAGAGATCGAGCGGGAGACACGCGAATACACGATCCCCTACGGTGGCTGGCGCGAGGTGCTCGACCAAGCCGGCTGGGTCGGCGCGATGGATCGCATGGAGCCGATCGAGGTTGCTCTGTCGGCGCTGGCCTCCTGCATCAACGTGGGCATCTCCATCAATGCTTTGGCAAGCGGCGTCGACATCGAGTCGCTGGAGACCCGCGTTCAGGCCGACTTCAACCCCGGCGTATTATTCGGCCTCCAGGACGTCGATGAGTCGGACACCGTCTTTAGCAACTTCCGGGCTGATATCGACGTCTCGGCCGACGTGGATCCGGAGCGCATCGAAGAGTGGGCCCGACGCGCGCCGGTCTATGCGATGATGTCGCTGGGACAAGACATCGGCATGCAGATCAGCAAGGCTTAGTCATTGGGGATACAAATAGGAGAGGCCCGCCATCTTTTTTGGCGGGCCTCCGATGCGATTGATGGGCGTTGGTTATGAGTTAGTTACTCGACGTCGTAGCCGTTGTCGCGCGACCACTCGTACCAGGAGCCGTCGTAGTTCTTGACGTCCTCTTCATCCAACCAGCGAAGCACGCTGTAGATGACCGCCGAGCGAAATCCGCCCTGGCAATAGGGGGGTGATGACCTCGCCGTGGTCGCAATACTCGAGCGTCCAGACCTGGCGAGCGCCCGATTATTCCGAGTAGGCGAGGGTGGAGAGAAGCCCGAACTCGGCCTGGCGGCTGTCGAGGCGGGTGTGTTGGACGACCACTGGGACGTCGGACTCGAAGACCGACGAGAAGTCGGTATCGCGCGGCACCTTCTGGGGTTGGTCGAGCTCGTTGAAGCGAACGTGGCGGGTGCGGTTGGCGGGCACTTCTATCTCGTAGGGGCCGACGGGGTCACGCTCGGCGAAATACAGGGTGAGCTCGATGCGGGCGTCGTCGTCGGTGGCGTTGAGAATGCAGGCGGTCTCGTGGCTGGTCATCTGCGGCTCGGGGCCGTGGCTTTCGGCGGGGATATACCCCTCGGCGATCGCCCAACGCTTCTTTCCAATGGTCATGGTCGTTCTCCTTCGGGGTCGATTCGGAGCTCGAGACGTCGTACTCGAGAGCAACGCGGCTCCCGAACTTGAATCTAAACGTAAATTCGTCGGCGTCAGATCAGCAGCGGGCGGTCGTGAAAATGCGGGTGGCCGTAGACACCCGGGCCGTCGAGCTCGAGCGGCTCGAGGAAGTCGAGCGACGAGCGATGGGCGGTGGCGAGCAGCTCTTCGGTGCGGCTGAAATCGTGCGGGGCGACGTCGAGCGGACAAGGCGGGGGCACGTAGACGATCTGGCTGTCCTGGGCCAAAAAGTGCAGGACGCCGTAGGATTGGTGGCGCATCATCGTAATAATCAGATGCAGCGAAAACCCCAGCAAATCCTTGGGGACCTCGGTGAGCGCGCACGGATAGCCCGGGTCGAGCACGATCATGGACTCCGCCCCGAGCTTGCGAGCAGGCAACACCGGCACGTTGGAGACGACGCCGCCATCGACCAGGGTTCGCCCGTCGTATTCGACCGGCTCGAAGATGATCGGGATGCTCGAGCTGATGACCACGTGCTCGCGCAGGTTGCCCTCGCTGAACATGACCTTCTCGCCGGTGAGCACGTCACTGCCGACCACTGTCGTCGGGATTTGCAACTCGGCGTGGGTTGGCGACAGGTGCGTGTCGGCCAAGCTCCGCAGCCCTTTATTGGAGGCCAGGTGCCTGCGGTTGCCCACGGCCATCCGAGCCAGGCTCAGCCAGTTGACGCCCGGAAAGACGTCCGATTGACGCACCCCTCGCCAAATCGTCTCCAGCCGCTCGAGTTGCGCGATGGAAAAGTCTTGGGCCATGAGGCCGGCGTTGAGCGCGCCAACCGACGTGCCCACCATAAAGTCGGGGCGAATCCCCTGCTCCATCACCGCCCGCAGCATGCCGACTTGGATGGCGCCCAGGCTCGCCCCGCCGCCAAAGACAAGGGCCAGCGGTCGCTCTAGCTGGTCGGACCAATGGGTTCGATTCGTCATCATTACATCAGTGGCTGGAAGTCGCAGTTGACCGGTCTCATAGTATTGAGACGCTCAGCGGCGGCCGTGAGTTTCAGCAGCGCAACCCAAATTGAATCGTCGCCGGCCTCTCGGCCGTCACAAGAATGAACCGAGGACGCGCCGTGAATGCGCCCCTCAAACAGGGGATTAACTTGCGGGGTGTGACGTGAATGAACCCTCGAGGCCGAGATGAAGCCGAGGTTGCTCATATCTGCATGGGTTGGCGTGATGGCTGTCGCGGCGGTGAGTTGCGCGAACGACGACTCGGCCCAGCGTTCTGCCGGGCAAGAGCAATCCGAGCAAGAGCAATCCGCACAGACTGACCCAGAGGCCGCCCAGCCGCCGGGGCCGTGTCGCGAGACTATCGAGGACGCCGACGGCGAGCCGACCGCCGTGCACCGGCTCTCGTATGACGAGCAGGGACGACGGGTCGAAGAGCGCGTCGTGCAGCCGTCGGACGGGACCGTCGATAAGATCGAGCGCAAGGTCTACGAGGACGGAAAACTCGTGCGTGAGGTCGTCGAGGATCCACAGAGCGGCCGCGAGGAGCCGCGCACCCTCGCCCACGTCTATGACGATCGCGGCATGCGCGTTCGCACCGAGGAGGACTTCCGCGGCGATCCCGAGCCGGACACCATCACACGATATAGCTACGACGAGCAGGCCCGGCTGGTGCGCGAGGTCGAGGATTTCGACCTCGACGGCCAGCCGGATTCGGTCTTCGTGCAGGCATTTGATGAGCAAGATCAGTTGGTCCGACGGACCAAATACCAGGGGCCTCCCGACGAGGTCGAGGCCCCCGAGTGGGACCAGAGCTTCGAGTATGACGACCAAGGCCGACGCATCGCTCGTCTCGAGGACAGCGACGCCGACGGGGACGTCGACGTGCGCGTGGAGTTTACACACGACGAGCATGGCAACGTGGTCGAGCGCACCACCGATTTCACGATTCAGCCCGGCGTCGACGAGCGGGTCGTCTTCGAGCGCACCTACGACGACCAGGGCCGTCAGGTGCGCGTCGAGACATACTCAGTATCACCCAGTGGGTCACACCAGCTGATGAGCGCGACCGACTTCGACTATCGATGTGAAGACAGAGAGTAAGAGAGTGAGAGAGTAAGAGAGTGAGAGAGTAAGAGAGTGAGAGTGAGGTTGCTTCAATTTTTCGGACACATCGAAGAGTATGATTTCAGAAACTCAACGAGGTGTTCAAGTGAGCAAACGATTTCCAAAAGAGTTCAAGCAAGAGGCTGTGCGCCTGTCGCGGCTTGACGACCGCACGTGTGTGGAGGTCGCCGAGGAGCTGGGCTTCAACGTCGAGAACCTGTACCGCTGGCGTCGAGAGGCGCGTGAGGACGGCGAACACGTTTTTCCCGGCAAGGGCAAGCAGACGCCCGAGGAAGCCGAAATCTCCAGGCTCAAGGCCGAGCTGAGGAAGACCAAACAAGAGCGAGATATATTAAAAAAAGCGATGAGTATCTTCGCGGAGTAGGAACGCGCGAACGATACGAATTCATCGAGTCGCATCGCGACGAGTTCGAAGTAAAAGCAATGTGCAAGATGCTCGGGGTTGGCCGGCAGTCTTACTACGACTGGCGAGACCGCGAGCCGAGCAAACGCCAGCAGGAAAACGAGGAGCTGCTCGAAGAGATTGAGCAGATCCACGATGAAAGCCGTCAGACCTACGGCAGCCCGCGGATTCACCGCACGCTCAAAGCGCAGGGCTACACGGTCGGCCGCAACCGCGTGGCCCGGATCATGCGTGAGAACGATATCCGGGCAGTGCAGAAGCGAACC
>JBKGZI010000185.1:0-10931 GCA_046545675.1 Persicimonas sp. | reverse complement strand
TAGCGCCCCGAGCCAATCACATGGCTCGGGGCGCTAAATACGTACTTTTGCAGTCTAAAAGTGGGGAGGATCAAGGAGGGGCACTAACGATGCACCGAACAAGATGCCCTCCCTTTATGCGGCTCGACCGTGCTTCTCTCCGCTGCGCTCCGAGCGGGGAGGGAGTACATTGTCGACCCACCGCCGAGCGCCTTTATCCCTCCTTGCAAACTCCCCGCCTACCACGCATCATACCCGTATAATGACTGGCCAATCAGCCTTCGAGGGAGACAGTGCCCGACGAGGACCAAGAAGAACCGATCGAGCCGATTGACGAGCCCACCGACGAGCCGAGCGAAGACGCCGGCGACGAGCCGGAGGACTCCGATGTGGCGTCGGCGTTTGGCCGCATGTTGGGTGCGCTCAGAGAGCGCGCCGAGGCCGGGCCGGCGGCCGTGCGCTGGCTGGCGGCCTGGCAGCCGCTGGTCGCCGCGTTGCACAGCCTCGGCGTGACCGTCGGCAAGCTGATCTGGCGTGCGCGTCAGGCCCATATCAGCGACCGGGCCCACGGCGATGACCGCCCGTTGATCGACGACGAGGCCCGCGACGAGATCGACGCTCGGTTTCGCGCGTTGCGCGAGGCGTTCCCCGACGCAGCCGAGCTCTTCTTCGGTGTCGACGAGATCGACCGACTCATCGGTGAGACCCTCGAGAATCCGAAGGCGCGCGAAACGGTGACGAGTTTCGCCCGCCTCATCGAGGCGCGCGTCAGCGCGGTGTCCGCCCGGCTCGTCGGGTGGGGACTTGCAGAAGAGGGCCCCGAGCTTAGCTTGGAGCGCCTGGAAGGCTTCGTGCGCGGCCTCGAAGCGCTGCTCCAGGAGGTCCTCGATCGCTGGGTGCTGCCCAGGCTCTTCGAAGACCTCGACGGCGACAAATGAGCCCTCAACACACGTGCTGCCACTAGAAACCCCCTATGACCACTTCCGTACAAAAGAGCGCAGCATCGGCTCACTCCAAAAAGATGGTCGAGGACCTGGCGGAGATCGTCGGGCGCAAATACGTGCTGAACTCCGAGCCGGATCGGTTGGCCTACGGGGTCGACTGCTGGCCGCGCGGCATCATAAGGACGCGCGCGCGGGACCTCGACCACCACATGCCGGCGGCGATCGTCCAGCCGGCCGGCGAGCACGAGGTGGTCGGGCTGGTCCAGTGGGCCAGGAAGACCGGCACGCCGCTGGTCCCCTTTGGCGCCGGAAGCGGGGTGTGCGGCGGCACGCTCGCCGACGAGACCAAGGTCATCGTCGACGTCAAACGCATGAACCGCATCGTCGAGACGCGCGCCGATGATTTGACGGTGCGCGTACAGAGCGGCGCCATCGGCATGCCCTTCGAGCGCGAGCTCGACCGGCGCGGCTTTACGCTGGGTCACTTCCCCTCGTCGATCTACTGCTCGAGCATCGGCGGCTGGGTGGCCGCGCGCGGTGCGGGTCAATTCTCCAGCCTCTACGGCAAGGTCGAGGATATGGTCTCGTCGCTCAGGGTGGTCACCGGCACGGGCGAGGTGCTCGACACCAGCCCGGACCCGATGGCCGACCGGCCGCGGCAGATGGCGCCCGGCGCCGGACCGGATCCCACCCAGCTATTCGTGGGAAGCGAGGGTACGCTGGGCGTGCTGACCGAGGTGACCTTCAATATGGCTCGCCGGCCCGACCACCGATATTATCGCGGCTTCAAATTCCCGGATATCGACACCGCGCTCGCCGCGGCGCGCGACATGATGCAGGCCGGCCTTCGCCCGGCGGTGGTGCGTCTATATGACGCGCTCGATACTTTCTTGCACAAAAGCGGAGATAAGAGCGGCGCCGAGAGAGACGACAGCGACATACCGCCGAAGCTGTTGACGCGGCTCAGAAAACTCGCCTTCGACTCCGTGCCCGACGCGGTCACCGCGAAGGTGCGCGAGCAGATCCGCAAGGCGACCCACGCGGTGGTCGGCCGGGTGCTGGGCAGCCCGATGACGATCAACTCGCTGGCCGACGTCCTGCCCGCCGAGTGCCTGCTGGTGGTCGGCTTCGAGGGCGAGAGCCCGCTGGTCGAGGACGAGGCCGAATACGCCTTCGACCTGCTCAGCCGCTACGGCCTCGACCTGGGGCCCGAGCCTGGCCTGCACTGGCTCAAGAATCGATACAGCGTCTCCTATAAGCAGTCGCCGATGTTCGACACCGGCGCCTTCGTCGACACGATGGAGGTGTCGACGAGCTGGTCGAACGTGCTCGACCTATACCACTCGGTGCGCGAGGCGGTCAGCCCGCACGTGGTCGTGTTGGCCCACTTCAGCCACGTCTACGGCCACGGCAGCTCCATTTATTTTACGTTCTCCGGATTCGGAGCCGATCTCGACCAGACGCTCGCCCTGTACGACCGAACCTGGAAGGACGGGCTCGACGCCGTCGCCGCCGCCGGCGGCAACATCGCCCACCACCACGGCGTCGGCCAATCCAAAGCCCCCTGGACCCACCACGACCACCGCGGTGGCCCCGCGGCCTTCGACGCCCTCAAGGCCGCCTTCGACCCCGATGGCATCATGAACCCCGGGAAGGTCTATACAGAAGAGAGTGAGAGAGTAAGAAAGTGAGAGAGTTAGAAACGGCACAAAACACCCAGCGGAGCGGGGCCTTGGCCCCTGCGGAGCAAGCGCCCGTCCAGCCCCTGGGCTTGCCCAGGCGGTTGGATGCATCAACAACCGATGACGATCGTTGACCCAATGCCCCAAACTAACTTCTACAAAACGCACCATTTACCCAAACCGGTCGCCGAACACGTCCCGGCGACCACCGCCGAGCTCGAAGACTTGGTCACCGGCGACCACGACGGCCCGCCGCGGATCATCGTGGGCGGCGGCGAGCACTTGCGCGAGGCGGCGATCGGCGAGCAACGCTTCGAGGCGGTGCGCACCGAGGGATGCGACGGTGTCCTGGAGCTCGATCGCGAAAGCAATCTGGTGCGCGTGGAGGCCGGCATCCGCTGGGCCGACCTGCGGGAGAGATTGCGCGAGGACGGCTACTCGCTGGATCGTTACCGGCCCTATGCCGACACGGCCACCGTCGGCGGCCTGCTGGCGCGCCACCACGCCACGCCGGCGCATCGCTTCTCCGGGGATCTGCGCGAGGGGTGCGTGGGGTTGAGCGCCGTATCCCCCACGCTCGGCGAGTATCGCTATATGCGGGCGCCCCGAAAGGCCAGCGGCCCCGATCTGCGCCACCTATTTATGGGCGGCGAGGGGCTGTGCGGGGTGATCCTCGAGGCGACGCTCAACGTCTTCAAGCCCTTTCCGGGGCGGCGTTTCGAGTGGTCGGCGTCGAGCGCATCCGACGCCGTACGGATCATGGGCGAGCTGGCCGGGCGCGGCGTGCGACCTCATTGGTGTCACTGGAAACGCTCGGCCGGCCTGTTTCGGGCGGTGATTTACGCGCCGACGCGTCTGCTCGAATCGACCGCCGAGCGGCTGCGGGCGCATTACGGCGAGGAGTTTTCGGTCGCCAACGGCGACGCCGTGCGCGAGCTTCGCCGCGGCCTCGAGTCGAATATGCCGGGGCGCCGAAGCGGCGAGGCCGCCGAGCGCACCGCCGAACTCACGTTCAGCTTGGCTCATCTGGGACCGGCGATCGACGCACTCGAAGGCGCAGAAGATATTGATATCGTCGACTGGTCGCCCCACGC
This sequence comes from Persicimonas sp., assembly GCA_046545675.1. Lineage (GTDB taxonomy): Bacteria > Myxococcota_A > Bradymonadia > Bradymonadales > Bradymonadaceae > CAYLTX01. The sequence goes on along the minus strand of JBKGZI010000185.1, from coordinate 7,232 downwards.
GGCGACCGCGGTGGTCGAGTTCGACGAGCCCTTGGCCTCCGAGACGCAGTGGCCGGCGGCGCTCGATATCCGGCATGTGGTCGGCGGGCCCGACCTGCATTGGCCGGAGTGGGCGCAGGTGCTCAAGTCGCGCTTTGATGGTGATCGGCGCCTGGCGGTCGGGCCGTGACCCTCTAGTCGGCAGATAATTTTAAGAAAGAGATAGTAAGAGAGTAAGAAAGTAAGAAAGTTAGATACTGCAACTGCTCCCGCTCGGCCGTCGTCGTTCGGTAGAAAAATCTTACTCTCTCACTTTCTCACTTTCTAACTCTCTCTCGAGCGAAGCGAGAAGATGAAAAAAGATTTCGGAGATCCAATTGATCAGGCCACCGCCTATTGCACCTATTGCCCGAAGCTGTGCCGGTTTTCGTGTCCGGCGGCTGAGGCCGAGGGGCGCGAGACGGCCACGCCGTGGGCGATGATGCGGCTATTCGAGCTGGTCAAGGACGGCGCGGTCGAGCCGTCCGAGGATGTCGCCGAGGCCTTCTATCACTGCATGGGCTGCAAGCGCTGCCAGAATTGGTGCTTGCACGACAACGACGTGCCCGAGGCGATGTGGGCGGCGCGCGGCTGGATGCGTGAGCTGGGCTATCTTCCCGAGCAGCTCGAGGGGCTCGACGAGCAATTCCTAAAATATAATTGCCCGCATGGAGAGCCGCCTGCGATACCGGATATCCACGGGTTTTCGCTCGACGAGGTCTTCGATGAGGATGCCTCGGTCGTCTATATGCCCGACTGCGAGGTGCGCTACCACGAGCCGCAGACGCTGGTGCGCGCGGGCCTGCTCTTGGAGATGTTCCACGGCACCAAAGTGCGCCTATACACTCGCCAAAATGGTGAGGGCTTCGCGTGTTGTGGGTTCCCGCTGCTGTCGACGGGCAACCGGGCGGCCTACGAGGAGTATCGCACGCACCTGGAGACGATGCTCTCCGACGCCGATATGGTGGTCAGCGACTGCGCGGCGATGGTCAGCCTATTTCGAGGAGGGACCAGCTTCGGCGAAAAGAGCCCGGTCGAGGCCGTCCACATGATCGAGTTTTTGGCCGAGCGCGTCGATATGCTCGAGCCACGCGTCGACCTGTCGGGCGAGGCGATGATGTTGCACGACTCGTGCTTCGTGGGCCGGCATCTGGAGCTCTACGAGGAGACCCGCAAGCTGCTCAGCGCGCTATGTGGAGGCCCCCTGGATGAGTTCTCGGTCAATCGCGCCGACGCGCCGTGTTGCGGCGGGCCGTCGCATTATCACCTGATCGCGCCCGAGGCCAGCGAGCGCTGCGCGAGCGATCGGCTCGAGCAAATGGAGCGCGAGGGCGGCCAGACGGTCGTCTGCGGCTCGGCCACATGTACCAAGGCGTTTCGGCGGGCCGGCGGTGACGACGAGGTCGCCCTGGATGTACTGGATCTGGTTTGTCGGGCGTTCGAACTGTGACTTGGAGCTTGAAGCGGCGATGATATCGATACCAAGAACCAAGAACCAAGAACCAAGAACCAAGAACGTCTGCGTTATGGCTGATGAGCCGCAATTGTCTCATTATTTGCTAAATGGCGAGAAACGATGTCTCTGAACTACCGTACATTTGTGGTGGCGAATCCGAAGGCTGGGGCCGGTGCCGTCGAGGAGGAGTGGGGGCTGATCGAGCGTCTGCTGCGCGCGCGGATCCCGGAGTTGGATTTTGCGTTTACCGAGGGCCCCGACCACGCGACCTTGCTGGCCCGGGAGGCGCTTCGCTCCGGCTGGGATATGGTCGTGGCGGTGGGCGGCGACGGCACCGTCAACGAAGTGATCAACGGCTTCTTCGCCAAGCCCGACACCGACACGCTCTATGAAATCGACGACCAGGGCTGGATGCGCCGCCAGCGAGACGGCGCGCCCGAGCTGATCAATCCGCAGGCGGTGCTGGGCGTGCTGCCGCTGGGCACCGGCGGCGACTTCCGGCGCAGCGTCGGCTTGATGGGCGGCCACCGAGAGTCCATCGAGCATTTGAGCGGCCAAGAGACCCGCCAGATCGACCTCGGCGAGGTCGGCTTCGTCGACGACGACGGCTGTATCGCGGCGCGCTACTTCATCAATATCGCCAGCGCGGGGTTTTCGGGCGCGGTCGATCGCATCGCCAACAAGAGCTGGAAGGGATTCGGCGCCAAGCCCAGCTTCTTATTCGCCACTGCGCGCGCCTTTGCGCGGTATAAAAATGTCGACCTCGAGCTGCGCCTCGACGACACCGTCGAGATCGCCGACCGCATGAATAACTTGGTGGTCGCCAACGGCGAGTTCTTCGGCGGCGGCATGTGGATCGCTCCGGGCGCCGAGCTCGACGACGGCAAGTTTCAGGTGGTCGTCATGGGCGATCTCAAGCGCCGCGAGACGATCATGATGGTCTTCGATATCTACCAGGGTAAGCACCTGCAAAATAAGAAGGTTTTCAGACGCCGCGCCAGCCGCGTCAGCGCCCGCTGCGTCGGCAAGCAGGTCGCCATGCTCGACATCGATGGCGAGGCCCCGGGTAAGCTGCCGGCGTTGTGGACCAACCACCACAAGACCTTGCGGCTGAAGGTGTGAAGCGGAAAATTCGAGTTTTTTGAAGGGCTCGGAATGAAAATCCGAGGAGCGCAGTTATACCATTAGCCTGTCGCGAAAACAGGCAAATTCTCCATCGACACCAACGGTGGAGAACTTCATGGCATGACTCCTCCTTTCGGCCGAGAAGCCTCGTCAGGCATGGCGAGGTTTCTTGGTTTCTTGGTTTCTTCGGGCCTTCTTGCTAACGCGCGGAAGCCCCTCCGCCTCGCTGCGCTCGGCACCTCCCCGCGGCTGGACGCCGCAGGGAGGAGTATGGCGGGGTGACGCGCGTTGGCTGCTTGTTGTGGAGGCCCTTCCCACACAAAGCAGCCCCTTGACGATCCAGCAGGGATACTCCTCCCCAGCGCGCGGAGCGCTGGGGAGGTGCCTGAGCGAAAGCGAAGGCGGAGGGGCTTTCACATATCGTCAGAAGCCTCCTCTTCGAGCACTCGCTCGATTTCCTCTACCACATCGTCCAACTTCGTTACGACCTCCTGAGCGCTGAAACGCAAAACCTTCGTGATCTTATGATTGCGCTCGAGCGCCTCATCGCGGCGCTTATCGGCATCTTCCGAAGCCTCGTCGTGAACTGGCCCATCCACTTCTACGACGAGCTTTTCGCTGTGGCAGTAGAAGTCGACGATATACGGCGCGAGAACGTGTTGTCGCCGGAATTTGACTCCCAATTGATGACGTCTCAAACGAGACCACAGCGCTCGTTCGGAGGGCGTGGGGTTCTTTCGTAGTTTTCCGGCTCGTCTCTTTAGTTCTGATTTCAAGAGCATCTTTTCCACCGTTGTAAGAGTTAACTATGAGTCGAACACTGCACTATGGTTTTCGGCAGAGATGCTGATTTCGTTGCGTGGTTTTTTCAGAAACAGTCGAGAAAGGGGGCTGGACGGGCTTGAGGGGCTGGTTGGGGGCAGTGTTGCTCTGTTGCGATCTTGCTATCACGCGGAAGCCCCTCCGCCTCGCGTTGCTCGGCACCTCCCCCGGCTGGACGCCGGGGGAGGAGTATCGCAGCGTGACGTGTGTTGGTCGGTTTTTGTGGAAGCCCCTCCGCCTCGCTGCGCTCGGCACCTACCCGCGGCTGGACGCCGCAGGGAGGAGTATGGCGGGGTGACGCGCGTTGGCTGCTTGTTGTGGAGGCCCTTCCCACACAAAGCAGCCCCTTGACGATCCAGCAGGGATACTCCTCCCCAGCGCGCGGAGCGCTGGGGAGGTGCCTGAGCAACGCGAAGGCGGAGGGGCTTTCACAAGTCACCCAAAACCCCAACCCCCAAAACCCCGGAACATCTTCCCACCAACCAACTCTAACTCTATGTTAGACTTACGAGCGGACACCAAAGCCCCCAAGGCCCATGCCCCACCGCCGGATCAAATATCTCCTGCTTTTCGTGGCATTTGCTGCCGCCTGCGCCTCCACGCCCAAAGCCGACGATAAGCAAGTCCTCGACGGAGCACCCGAAGACCAGTGGCGCAGCCGCATCGACACCGACCTCGATCTTGGCGACCTCGTCGACGCCTGTGAGAACGAGCGCGACGCGACCGCGTGTACCCTGCTTGGCAAGGCGCTGATGGACGGCTTCGAGGTCAAAAAAGACAGGGAGGTGGCCGCCGATTATTTTCGGCTGGGCTGCCAGGCGGACCACCCGGTGACCTGCGCGATGTTGGGGTCGATGTATATCGTCGGGCGCGGTGTCACGAAGAGCGTCGAGCGTGGCTGGCAATATTACGAGCGGGCCTGCGCCCACGGGGCGGCGCTGGGGTGTGTGGGGCTGGGGTTGATGTACGAGCGAGGGCTGATCGCCGGCCGCGATAAATCCCACGCCGAGCGCAACTATACCCGGGCGTGCAACCTCGGCGAGAGCGACGGCTGCCGGCGGCTCGCCGATCTCGTGGAGGACGAGCAGGACGAACAGGACTACCAGGACGAGCCCGGGCCGTCTGCGATAGCCGTGGCGAGCTACCTGCGCGCCTGTGAGGGCGGCCACGGGACCTCGTGTCGCCGCCTCGAAGAACGCTTCGAGATCGACGTGTACGACGAGGCCGGCCAGGCCGGGCTGGTCGGGATTCTGGAGGACGCCTGCGAGGCAGAATTTCCGCTGGCCTGCGTGATGCTCGGCGTGCGCTTCGAGAAGGGCCATATGGTCTCCTTCGACAGGTCCCGCGCGGCGGAAGTTTACCGCACCGGCTGCGAGTCGTCCGGTGCCGGCCACCCGGAGGCGTGCACGCTCTTGGGTGCGCTCTACCAAAAAGGTGAGGGCGTCGACGAGGACTTCGAGCGCGCGCATTCGCTGTACGAGGGTGCCTGCGAGGAGGGCTATCCGATCGGATGCGCTCATCTGGCCGGGTTATACGAACAGGGATTGGGCGTCGACGAGGACCGCGCGCGCTCCTTCGAGCTCTACGAGTCGGCGTGCTCGGGCGGCCACGCCCGCTCGTGTTTCAATATCGGCGTTCGCCACGCTCAGGGCGACGAGGCCGACCACGATATGCTGCGCACGGCGTTGCTCTACGAGGTCTCCTGCGCGAGCGGATTTTCCCGAAGTTGCAACAGCCTCGGCGTGCTCCACGAGGATGGCGACGTGGTCGGCCGCGATATTCGCCGCGCCGTAGATCTCTACGAGCGAGCATGTCGAAAGGGCCATGCCAAGGGTTGCTACAACCTGGCGCTGTCTTACCAGAGCGGCCACGGCGTCGAGCGCGATGCCAAGGAGGCGATGCGGCTGTTTCGCAAGGCATGTCGCAAGGACTTCACCCCGGCGTGCGTCCAACTCGGCGCCGGGCTGGCCGCAGATCCGGACACCGACAATCTCGAGTCGCGGGTGCGAGCGATGCTCTTATACTCCGACGCCTGCCGCGACGGCGAGCCGAGCGCGTGCGTCAAGATCGGCACGATGTATCGCGACGGCGACGGCGTGCCCCAGGACCAAAAGCGCGCCTACGAGCTCTTCGCAAGGGCCTGCGAGCTGGGCGAGGCGCGCGGCTGCACCAACGTCGGCTACCACCTCCAGGAGGGCGCCGGCGTCGGCTCCGATCCCGAGCGAGCCGCCCGGATGTATAAGGCCGCCTGTACCGACGGCCACGCTCAGGGGTGCAGCTATTTAGCAGCGATGTACGCGCGGGGTCGCGGCGTGGAGCGGAGTCGCGATGTGGCGCGAGAGTATTTCCAGAAGGGCTGCGAGGGCGGGCATGAGGTGGCTTGTGAGAAGGTGGAGCAGTTGGGGGAGTGAGGATTGCGGGCATCACGTGAAAGCCCCTCCGCCTTCGCTTCGCTCAGGCACCTCCCCAGCGCTCACACCCCTCAAGGGGGTGTAAAGGCGCTGGGGAGGAGTATCCCTGCCAGATCGTTAAGGGGCTGCTTTCTGTGGGAAGGGCCTCCGCAACAAGCAGCCAAGGCGCGTCACGCTGCGATACTCCTCCCCGCGGCGTCCAGCCGGGGGAGGTGGTCGAGCAAAGCGAGACCGGAGGGGCTTTCGCGCAATAGCAAAATACCTACACCAACCCACCCAACACCCCTCTCACCTGTCCCACATAACCCCCGCCGAAATGCCACACATGCACCAACAACGGATACAGGTTGTACAGATCCTTACGCACCTCCCAAAAGCCATCGGCGATGCCGCGCAGCTCGTCGTAGCGGGCGTAAAACGCCTCATCGAAGGTGCGAAAAAGGCAGGTAAACGCCAGCTCGATCTCGGGGTCGGCGTAGTAGACCGCCGGGTCGATGAAGCCGGCGATGCGGTCGCCGTCGAAGAGGACGTTGCCGCCCCAGACGTCGCCGTGGATGAGCGACGGTGGGTTGGGCCGGTCGATATAGCGGTCGAGCTTCGTGCAAAGCGAGTCGACCTGGCGTCCCAGCGAGGCGGGCATCTGGCCCTTGGCGACGCAGGCTTCGGCGAGGTAGCTGAGCCGGTGCTCGGCGAAAAAATCCAGCCAGGAGTCCTCCCAGGGGTTGGGCTGGTCGAGGCTGCCGATGAGCGTGTCGCGCTCGAAGCCATATTTGTCGGCGGTGTGACCGTGCAGCTCGGCCAGCAACTCGGCGGCGTGTCTATGGGCTGCTTTGGAGGCGCCGCCGCTCGAGTCGATGAACTCCATGACGAGCAGCTCGTCGGAGCTGTGGGTCACCTCCGGCACCGGCAGCCCGCTGTGCTCGCCGAGATAACGCAGCATCTCGCCCTCGATGGACAACTTGGACTGCGCGTCGCCCAGCTTGGCTACTAGATTTCGGGCGACCAGGTCGCCGCCGCCGGGCATCCGCACCAGCCGCACCGTGCCGATGCAGCCGCCACGAAGCGGCTCGATGGACTTGGGTGTGGTGCCGGTGAGTTGCTCTATTTGGTGATGGAGGTTCATGGCGGTAGTTGGGTTAGATGTATTTAGGTGTTGCTGGACCGTGGCACCCCCCGGCGCCTACGCGCCGCCACCCCCGCGCGGGGCGCGGGGGTGGAAATGGCCGGTCTCTCGGGAATGGTCGGTTTCTGAGCCGTTCGAGAACCGGCCACTTCCGTGAGAGCAGCCATTCGCACCCCACGCCTCGCGTGGGGTGCCGGGAGCGCAGGCGACCGGGGGCTCGCCGCGAATCAGCAATGCCTACACCCAACCCTCACGCCAACGCACTTTCATGCCCAGA
>JBKGZI010000184.1:0-11022 GCA_046545675.1 Persicimonas sp. | reverse complement strand
GCGTTGGACTTGGCGCTGACGACGCGGCGGATATTGCCCTTGTCGCAGAAGTCACCAATGCTGGGTGTACCGCGGTCGACCTTGGGCTTGACCTTGCGGGCCTTCTTCTTGCCGATCTTGGCGCCGGTCCCTTTCCCACCGCCGGTGTCGACCTTACCGAGGCCGTGGACGCGGCCGAAGCCCTCGCCGCCGCCCCCTTTACCCACGCCGCGCATGCCCATGCCGCCGGCGCCACGGCCGACTTGCAATTCGCCGCCCTCGCCGCTCATGGCCACGTTCATCTTCGAGTCGAAGCCGTCTTGGTTTTCAAAGATATTCTTGAGCGGGCCGGAGCCGAGCACCTCGGAGGCCAGCGCCTTGTTGACACCGATATTCTTGACGTCGATCTCGTCCTTCATCTCGGCGTCGACCTTGGGAATCTTGGACTCCTCGACCTCTTCGTCCTCGTCACCGAATTTGCCCTCTTCGCCGCCGGCCTTCTTACCGGTGGTGTCTTCCTCGGGCTCATCGACCTCTTCCTCCTCGAGCGGGTCGTCGACGTCATCGACGGCAAAGTCGACGAATCGATCCGGAATCTCGCGCTCCTTCAGGTCCATATCGGGGTCCCAGGTCAGCATGACGCCGACCAAAAAGCCGATATGAAGCAGGGCTGCCAACACGACCAACCCGGAGACGACCGGCTCGAACATGCCACCGATGGGGCGGCCTGCGAGCTTTTCGGTTTGCTCGACGAGCTGGAAGAAGACGTTGACCTTGCCCAACCGAATCATGCCCCAGTCGCCCTGGCGCATCTCCAATTCGTAGACATCGGCCGCTCCCTCGTCGGTCGAGACTGAGTCGACGCGCGTGGCGCGATTCTCCTCGATGAGTTCATCGAGATCCCAGTCCTCGTCCCCGATGGACAAGGTTCCGTCGATCTTATTGGTAAATCGAACCGTGTAGCCATCCTCCTGGCGCTCGAACATTTCGAAGTTCGAGGCCAAGCCGGCTGCCGGCACACCAAACGCGTTGCCATCGCCTTCACCGACGGTGATGACGGGTTCACTCGTTTGTGTGTAGGTCTTCTCCTGGAAGACCGTACCATTCCAAACGATAGCAACTCTGAGACTGTGGTCTTTATTCACTAGATGCTCCCTAACATAAGACCGCTCGCTGTGCGGTCGCATCTCAACGAGGGTCGAGAGGCGTCTACGTGCGTATCAACTTTTGGCTTCTACGAGGCTCCAGAGATCGAAGCCGAATCGGCCGAGATTCAAAAGAACCGCGAAAGCGTGACGCAACATACTCAGTCGGCTCTGTAGCGTCAAGCCGCGCTATCCGGGCCTGCTCGCATCGTCGAAGTTCGCCTGCTTACTGCGGTATCGACGATCCGCACGTCCAAAGATTGCGGTCATTACAATTATCACCTACTTTTCACGTCAGGCGGGCAGTGGCGCCCCCACAAGCGAATCCTGCCGCCTCTTCACCCTTTGACAACACATTGTTGGTCGAGTTCCATGATTTTTTCAAAAAATTCTTCGAGTCGGTCGGTCTTTGGGGCACGCCCCGGAATGGTTATGCAGGCGGCGATGATGGTCACCGCCTCCCTGCTGCTGGGGGTTCCCGGCGTCTACGCCCAACAAGGCGAGGACGGAGGCGAACGGGGGTGGGTGCGCGACTTCGACTCGGTGACCGTCGAGGAGATCAAACCAGATAAGCTGCCGTCGACGGCCACGCCCGGCGAGAGCACCGGGATACGCACGGACAGCGACGAGCTGCCCGAGCCGGCCAGCCGTGATGAGCTCGAGAAGGTCGTCGAACGGGTCGATGAGCGCGTGGTCCAGGTGGTCTCCGTGCAGACGCCGCCTCGACCCTACAGGCAGGTGCCGATGCTGCATTTCGGCCACGCCTTGTGGGTCAACGCACCCGGGGCGGAGACGGCCGCGTTGATCACACCGCTGAGCTGGCTCAAAGACGCCGACGCGGTCTATGTGATCCCCCCGAAGGTCGCCGCAGAGTCCAAAGATCAAGAGGAGTGGCGAGATATCCACCGCCGCAGCCTGGAGTCGGTGACCGTCGGCAAAGATGGACGCAAGTGGCTCGACAAGCATAAGGACAAGCTGGTGGAGCTCGAGGCGAAGCGGCCGGATAAACACCGCAACCTGGTGACGCTTGTTGCTCCGGACGACAACGATTCGGAGGAGAGCGCCTCTAGCGATAGGTTGGCCGCGCCGTCGAAGGGCTTCGAGCTCTTCGACGTCGAGAAAGAGGCCATGTTCCGCGTCTACGGTTTTACGCCCTTCTTCGGAAAGTCACTGATCTCGACGACCCTCCTGCCCAACCACCCCGAGGAGGTCGAGCTGGCCTTTTATTGGCAGTCGAGCTTCCCGGCGCTGCTGGGCGCCCCGCTCGTCTCGGAGCAAGGTGACCTGGTGGCCATCAATGTTTTTCGCCATCCCAAAGACGACGATATCTTCCTGGCGATCCCAACCGGGGCGATCAAATCGTATCTGAGCCGGGACGATGGAGAGAGCCGTTGACTGCCCGCGCATTGAAGGCAGCCACACATTACGAGACTTCATGGAGCTGCTGAGCCACATCGAGGACCGGCTGGCCGGCGAGGCCGCCCGAAGCGGCGTCCTCGTGGCCTGGAGCGGGGGCCTGGACTCTACGGTGCTGGTCGACCTGGTCGAGCGCTGGGCGCGGCGCACCGGCTGCGAGGCCGCCGCCGTCCACGTCGATCACGCGCTGCGGCCGTCTTCGGCGGCCGACGTCGCCTTCTGCGAGCGCCTCGCCCACGAGCGCGGCGTCACGCTGGTCGTCGAGCGGCTGGATATCCGTCGCAAAGGCTCGCTGCAGCAGAGCGCCCGGCTGCAGCGGTACGCTGCCATCGCGCGCATCGCCCGACGGCTCGGCCTGGGGGCGGTGCTCACCGCTCACCACGCCGACGACGCCGTCGAGACCGCCCTGCTGAACCTGCGGCGCGGCTCGTCGGCGGGAGGCTTGTCATCGCTGCTCAGCCATACGAGCGCGCCGATCCCCTCCTGGCCCGACCTCGCGTTGGTACGCCCGCTGACCGACATCACGAAGACACAGCTGCGTGACTACGCCCGAAGCCGGGGCATCACCTGGCGGCGCGATCCCACCAACGCCGAGGCTGGCTATGCGAGAAACCTGCTCCGAAAGCAGGTGGTACCGGCGCTCAGCGATCACGGCAGGCTCACCGGGCCCATCTGCGATACTCTGGCCAACCTGGCCGCCGAGCACCAGGCGTTGAGCACCATCGCGCACGAACACCTCGAACGCGCCCTCCTCTGCGCGCCCGACGCCGATAGTGTCGTGTTGCGCACCCGCGAACTCTCGCGGCGCCCGCGGGCGGTGATCGCCCGTGTGCTCGAGTCGGCCGCGCGGGGCCTTTCGCAAACCGTGGGATTGGGCCGCGAGCATCTGACCGACGCGGTCGAGAGCATCCGCAGAGGCGAGACGACCCGCATCTCGGCCAAAGGAGCGCTGATCAGTATCGAGCGGGGCCTGGTCTTCATCGAAGCGGCGCGAGGCCGCGGCGGGCGCTATCTCAGCGAGCGCACGGCCGAGCCCGTGGTGCTCGATCTGGAGCGGGAGGCCGGTCGGACACCGTGGTTCGGGGGCCGGCTCAAATGGAGGCGTCTCGCGCCGGGCGACAACATACCTTCCGAGCGTCCACCCGAGTCGGCGTTTTCCGTCTACGTCGACCTTCGTCCGGCCGACACCAGGCTGGTGCTGCGCGGCCCACAGCCCGGCGACCGGCTCGACGCCGCGGCGATGCAGGGCACCAAGACCGCCGCCGCGGTGCTCGCCGAGGCGGCCGTCCCGCGCAGCTTTCGCTGGCGCTGGCCGTGCGTGTGGCGCGCGAGCGACTCCGGCGAGGAGTTGGTATGGCTCTGCGGGTTGAGACGCGCCGAGCCTCTCGATCGCAGCGGCTCTCCGGCGCAGCAGGTTGGGCTCGAGTGGCAGGTCGACCCACATTCGGTCTTCGCTCACCTGACTCACTGCTATTCGAGTGGTTGAATCACCGGCCGCGCCAGCCCAGAATACCCCGGTTCAAAAGAATCCGGGCGAACTTGCAGTATTTATGAAATAATACAGCGAGGGCGGCCATTAGATATCGTGAATCACGAAGGGCGCGGCTCGAGAACGTCTTTGTACCCCTGTCGCCCTGCGAGCAGTTGAAAGCGTGCGGGAGGAAGTGCTATGAATTTGACTCGTGGCTCACGTCCCCCCGTGCGATACTGTCCCGCCATTCAAGGCTGCGCTGAGCCCGGAGCGAGTCGATCGGCTCGCTCATGTCCGCACGGTGGAGTTTTTCAGTAGCCGAGGATCAAAGTGCTAAACAAAGTTCCCATGCGCGCCTGGTTCATCTGGGGCGCTCTCATCGTTCTAGGCTTCATCGTCTTCAACATCCTCACCGACCGAACCGGTGAATCCTCGCAGATTAAGTTCAGCGAGTTCCGCCAGGCCGTCCAGGCCGGCGAGATCGACTCCGTCGAGATTCAGGAATTGGAGGTCAGCGGCGAGTTCAAAGAAGAGTACGCCGAGAAGGAACACGAGGGCGTCGGTGAGTTCAAGACCGTCGGCCCCGTCGGCGAGGACCTCCAAGACATCCTGATGGCACAGGACGTCACCTTCGCGTTCGCCAAATCCGATGAGAACAGTCTGTGGCAGCAGATCTTGGTCACCTCCATCCCGCTGCTCATATTGGTCGTGGTGCTGATCTTCATCATGCGCCAATTCCAGGGCGGTGGCGGCGGCAAAGCGATGAGCTTCGGCAAGTCGAAGGCCCGCCTGCTCAACGAGAGCAACAACAAGGTGACCTTCAACGACATCGCGGGCATCGAAGAGGCCAAAGAAGAGCTTCAAGAGGTCGTCGCGTTCTTGAAGAACCCCAAGAAATTCACCCGCCTGGGCGGACGCATCCCCAAGGGCGTGCTGCTGATGGGCAAGCCGGGCACCGGCAAGACGCTGCTGGCCCGGGGAGTCGCCGGCGAGGCGGGCGTGCCGTTTTTCTCCATCTCGGGCTCGGACTTCGTCGAGATGTTCGTGGGCGTGGGCGCCAGCCGCGTTCGCGACCTCTTCGAGCAGGGAAAGAAAAACGCCCCGTGCATCATCTTCATCGACGAGATCGACGCCGTCGGCCGCCAGCGCGGCTCGGGGCTGGGCGGAGGACACGACGAGCGCGAGCAGACGCTCAACCAGCTCCTGGTCGAGATGGACGGCTTCGAGTCCAACGAAGGCGTCATCCTCATCGCGGCGACCAACCGCCCCGACGTGCTCGACCCGGCGCTTCTGCGCCCCGGCCGCTTCGACCGCCGAGTGGTCGTTCCGCCCCCGGACGTGCGCGGCCGCGAGCTCATCTTGGAGATTCACACCCGGCGCACCCCGATGGCCAAGGATGTCGAGCTGGGCAAGATTGCCCGCGGCACCCCCGGCTTTTCGGGCGCCGACCTGGAAAACCTGGTCAACGAAGCCGCCCTCTTGGCCGCCCGTCGCGACAAAGACAGCGTGGAGTTCGAGGACTTCGAGGACGCCAAGGACAAGGTCATGATGGGCGCCGAGCGCAAAAGCGCGGTCATCAATGACGCCGAAAAACGCGTGACCGCCTATCACGAGGCCGGCCACGCGCTGGTCGCCGTGCTCCAAGATGGCACCGACCCGGTCCACAAGGTCACGATCATCCCACGCGGTCGCGCCCTGGGCGTCACCCAGCAGTTGCCCGAGGAAGACCGCCACACGATGCGCCGAGACTACGTGCTCAGCCGTCTGGCCGTGATGATGGGCGGACGCGCCGCCGAGAAGGTCATCTTCGATCAGATCACCACCGGGGCGGGCAACGACATCCAAGTCGCCACTGACATGGCTCGCAAAATGGTCTGCGAGTGGGGGATGAGCGACCGCATCGGCCCGCTGTGCTACACCGACGGGGACAACAACCCCTTCCTGGGTGGAAACGGCCTGACCACCCACCGCCCCTACAGCGAATCGATCGCCAAAGAGATCGACGCCGAGGTCAAGCGCATCGTCACCGAACAGCACGATCTGGCCCTCGAGCTGCTCGAGGACAACCTCGACCTGCTGGAGTTGATGGCCCAGGGATTGCTGGAGTTCGAAGCGCTCGACGCCAGCGAAATCAAGCTCCTTCTCGAAGAGGAGAGCCTTGAGGGCATCCGCGAGGCTCGGACCAAAAAGGAGAAGGAAGACGCCGGCGAAGACGGTGATCGCGTCCCGAAGACCGGCTATACGACCAATCTCAAAGACAAGAAGGACAAAAAGCAGAAGGGGGCCATCGGTAATCTGGCTCCGACTGCAAACTCCTGAGTCCCAATATCATTGGAAGATTGGCGGGCTGCCCCACGCAAAATCAGGGGCAGCCCGCGACCCGACTGGATGATCGACGGTTTCTGCAGATCTTGTTGACTCGATGACATTTTTTGGAAAGCCCACACCTCGCCCCACCCCACCGTCGCTGCAACTCGGCGACCGCACGCTCGCCTTCGGCGGGCGTTTTTATGTGATGGGGGTGTTGAATATCACGCCCGACTCCTTCTCGGACGGCGGCCAGTTTTTGGAGCCGCAAGACGCCCTCGAGCGCGCCCTCGAGATGGCCGACGCCGGCGCCGACATCATCGATATCGGGGGGGAGTCGACGCGGCCGGGCGCCGATCCGGTCGACCTCGCCGAGGAACTCGAGCGCGTGGTGCCGATCATCGAGGCGCTGTCGGCTCAGACTGACATCGCCATCTCGGTGGACACCTACAAATCGGCCGTCGCGCGTGCGGCCGTCGAGGCCGGCGCGCATATCGTCAACGACATCAGCGGGCTGGGCTTCGACGATCAGATGGCCGAGGTGGTCGCCGACACCGGCTGTGCGTTGGTGCTGATGCATGTACGCGGCACCCCGCGCACCATGCACAGCGACGTCGACTATGAAGATCTGGTCGGCGATATCCACGACTATTTTTCTCGGCGACTCGAGGTTGCCTATCGGGCAGGTGTTGCCGACAATCAAATCGTGCTGGATCCGGGGGTTGGATTCGGCAAGACTCAGACTCACAACCTTCGGTTGCTGCGCGATCTGCACCAATTCTTCGACCTGGACTGCCCGCTTCTGGTGGGCACCAGCCGCAAGAGTTTTATCGGCAATATCCTCGACAAGCCCGAAGACCAGCGGGTCTGGGGTACCGCGGCGACGGTCGCCTGCAGCTTATACGCCGGCGCTGATATCGTCCGCGTGCACGATGTCGCCGAGATGGCCGACGTGGTCCGCGTCACCGAAGCTATCTGCGCAATGAACCAGACGTAGAACGCGCCTGCGCCCCGTCAAGCTAAATGTCGCTCAAAAACTGGCCCACGTGCACGATCCGTTGTATAGATCACGCTGGAGCCCTGTAGACTCAGAGCCGTCGAGGCCGCCGGTCGACCGGACCCGATAGAACCAGATACGCCCCCCGAGGGGATCTTCGAGCCGAAAGGATTATGGAGCAGCTTCTCGACATATTTCGCGTCGAGGGATGGCCGGACGTGTTGCTGTTGATGATCGACGCAGCCATCGTCTACTACGTCATCTACCGCATCCTGCTGCTTATCAAGGGCACCCGCGCCGTCCAGATGCTGTTCGGCCTGGTCGTGATCATCATGTTCTTCGTGATCTCCCAGGAGCAATATCTCAACCTGGCGACGACCCACTGGTTCATCGAGCGGTTCATCGCCAACTTCATCATCATCGTCGTGATCATCTTCCAGCACGATATCCGGCGTGCGCTGGCCCAATTCGGGCGCACGTCATTGCTGTCGAGCACGCGCGCCTTCGAGGAGACTCAGGTGCTCGAGGAGGTCATCAAGGCCTCGGTGATGCTGTCGACGCGCAAGATCGGCGCGCTGGTGGCGATCGAGCGCGAGGCGGACCTGACCCACTACACCGAGGAGGGCATCAAGGTCGACTCGGTGGTCTCCAAAGACCTGTTGTTCAGCGTCTTCGTGCCCGAGCACCAAAACCCGCTGCACGACGGCGCGGTAGTCGTCCAGAAGGGCCGGGTGACCGCGGCCGGCTGCTTCTTGCCGCTGACCAATAACCCGCGCGTCGAAAAGACCCTGGGCACCCGCCACCGCGCCGGCATCGGCCTGAGCGAGGACACCGACGCGGCGGTGGTCATCGTCAGTGAGGAGACCGGGATCATCTCGATCGCCTACCACGGCGAGTTGTACCGCGACCTGGACGCCAACGAGATGCGCGACCTGTTGCAGCGCATCTTCAGCGCCTCGCCGGTCAATGCGCAGGGCTCGAACCTGCGCGAGCGATTCAGCGAACAACGCG
This sequence comes from Persicimonas sp., assembly GCA_046545675.1. Classification (GTDB taxonomy): domain Bacteria; phylum Myxococcota_A; class Bradymonadia; order Bradymonadales; family Bradymonadaceae; genus CAYLTX01. The sequence continues at coordinate 2,696 of JBKGZI010000184.1, read as the reverse complement.
CCGTCGAGCGTCCCGAGGACTCCACGGAGGTCGTGGACTAATGCTCGAGACGATCGATCGATACGTGCGACAATTCCTTTTGCGCAACCTGCACCTAAAGGTCATCGCTGGGCTGTTGACGCTGGCGCTGTACCTGTGGGTGAGCGTCGATCGCGAAGTCGAGCGCACCCGCCAGGCGCCGGTGCGCATCGACGTGCCCAGCGGCATGGTGATCACCAACGAGCCGCCCAATCGGGTCAGCGTGACGGTGCGCGGCAAGTGGTCGGACCTGACCCGGCTGGAGTCCCCGCAGCTCGACCCCATTCGCGTCCAGATCGACCCTTCCCTGGGCCAGCGCGGACGCATCTCGCTGAGCCCGGAGATGGTCGATCTGCCCCCGGGGCTTCGCGCGATGCACGTCGAACCCAACTACATCCCGTTTCGGCTCGAGCAAAGGCACCAAAAGACGGTGCGTGTGCGCCCTCAGATCACCGGCGATCCCGGCGACGGCTATGAGGTCGATGATATACGCGTCCAGCCGTCCTCGTTGGAGATCAGCGGCCCGCAGCAGGCCCTCGCCGAGTTCGACACCGTGCCGACCGAGCCGGTCGACGTCACCGGCAGGCGCGAGTCATTTACCCGTCGGACACGCCCTCGTCTGGACAATCCCCTGGTCGACTATCGCCTCGATGAGCCGTTGAAGGTCGAGGTCGACATCGAGGCTCAGCAGATCCAGCGCACCATCTCCGGGCTGGATGTCGAGCCCGTCGGCATCGACACCTCCGTGTCGACGCAGGTCGAGCCCTCAAAGGTCGACATCACCATCCGCGGACCCAAGAGTCTGATCGACGCGCTCGCCAAAGACGAGATCCTCGCCTCGCTGGACCTGTCCTCGGAGGATACCGACCGGCCTCGGGTCGTCGAGCGCGAAGTCGACATCCGCAACCTGCCCAAGGGCGTCGAGATGATCGAAAAGCAGCCGCGTTACTTTCGCGTACGTATGAATCCGCAGCCCGCCGAACAACGAGGTGAGTGAGCCGCTGGCTATCGGCGCGGTGTTTTCCTAGGATTCGGAGGATCCAGGCTTGCGGGTGCGGGTTCCGCGTTCAACTTCCTAAAAAAGTTCCGATCAGCCTCCTTCGAGGGGCTCTCTGCAAATTACTTCTCGGCAGCGTGTGTCGCATCAGCCGACTGCTCAGATGGATGGACCTACTATGACTCGACGAAAACTCTTTGGCACCGACGGCATTCGCGGCGTAGCCAATAAATTCCCGATGACTTCCGAGATCGCGGTCCGGCTGGGCCAGGCGATCGCCGACTACTTCAAGACCGAGTCGCAGCGCACCAAGCCGCCCGGCCACCGCACGCGAATCCTCATTGGCAAGGACACCCGGCTGTCCGGCTATATGTTCGAGTCCGGCCTGGCGGCGGGCATCACCAGCATGGGCGCCGACGTCCAACTGGTCGGCCCGCTGCCCACGCCGGCGATCTCGTTTTTGACCACCGGGATGCGCTCGGACGCCGGCATCGTCATCTCGGCCAGCCACAACCCCTACCAGGACAACGGCATCAAGATCTTCGGCGCCGACGGCTTCAAGCTGCCCGACGAAGTCGAGAGTCTCATCGAGGAGATGGTGCTCTCGGAGCGCCCCACGGCGGTCGCCTCGGCCGATATTGGCAAGGCGATGCGCATCGACGATGCCACCGGCCGCTATATCGTCTTTTTGAAGAATACCTTCCCCAAAGAGCTCACCCTCGAGGGTGTACGCGTGGTGATCGACTGCGCCAACGGCGCCGCCTACAAGGTCGCCCCGGACGTGCTTCGCGAGCTGGGCGCCGAGGTATTTACCGTCGGCGACACCCCCAACGGCACCAATATCAACCTCGAATGCGGCAGCACTCACCCCGAGGCGACGGTGCGCCGGGTGCGCGAGACGCGCGCCGATATCGGCATCTGCCTGGACGGCGACGCCGACCGGGTCATCCTGGTCGACGAAGCCGGCAATATCGTCGACGGCGATAGCATCCTGGCGCTGTCGGCGATGAATATGCAGCAACGAGGGGATCTGGCCAAGAGTACGCTGGTGGCCACGGTGATGAGCAATATCGGCCTCGAGATCGCGCTCAAGCGCCGAGACATCGACGTGGTGCGCACCCAGGTCGGTGATCGCTACGTGGTCGAGGAGATGCGCCAAAACGGCTTCAACCTCGGCGGCGAGCAGTCCGGCCACCTCATCTTCTTGGACCACACCACCACCGGAGACGGCATGCTCGCCGCCTTGCAGGTCCTGGCGATCATGCAGCGCGAGCAACGACCGTTCAGCGAGTTGAGCGAGATCATCACCCCGTTTCCGCAGGTGCTCGTCAACGTCAAGGTCAACGAGAAGCCGCCCTTGGCCGAGATCGACGATTTCCAGGAACAGGTCGCCATGATCGAAGGAAAGCTGGGCGAAGAGGGCCGCATCGTGGCCCGCTACTCGGGCACCGAGCCCAAGGCGAGGATCATGGTCGAAGGCCCCGACAAGAAGATCGTCCAGGGCTATGCCAACGAGCTGGCTGCTTGTCTGAAGCGGCGGATCGGGGCTTGAGAGGGGGCGGGGTCTCTTGTAGTAGATTCATGAGCATCGACCCTTACCGAGGGTGCACTTCGCCGGCCGCGCAAAGCGCGTCCGGTCTCTTGTAGTAGATCGATGAGCGTCGACCCTTACCGAGGGTGC
>JBKGZI010000183.1:0-11031 GCA_046545675.1 Persicimonas sp. | reverse complement strand
GTCTACACGTGGCTATGTCGATATGGGACAGCCCTTCGACCTCGGCTTCATCGCCGACGCCGTCTTCTCGACCACTTCGCTGACCGACGTGACCCAGAACCCGGATGTCGAGAGCAACCAGAACTTCTTCGGCGTTCAAGCTGGTGCGGGTCCGGTCTGGGAGATCGAGGACGAGGCCGAGGTGGCCGGTTACGCCGTGCTCGGCTACCAGCGCGACTCCAATGACCCGGACGTCGACGAGGACGTCGAGGGCGGCGCGCAGCCGTACACCGTCGATAGCGAGATCCTGCTGCCCGGCTTCCAGCTCGGCGCCGACATCGCCCTCAACGACTGGCTGTCGTTCCGAAGCGGCGCTCACTACCTGTGGCACGTCGATAATAACGCGGTGGAAACGCCCGACGGCGACGATGAGAGCGGCGTGTCGGGTGCCGACGGATTCGGCTGGAACGCCGGTCTGGGCGCGCAGGTCGGCGACTTCAGCTTCGACGGCTCGCTGCAGCACGGTTTCCTGGTCAACGGACCGAACTTCATCGGCGGCGGCACGGGCTTCTTGGCGCTGGCCTCGGCCGAGTACGAGTGGGAGTGACGTTGTAGTATTAGTCTTCTAGCAGCCCAAAAAACGCCCCCGACGTATCAAAGCGTCGGGGGCGTTCTTTTATCTCTCCAGCAATTCTTTGGGTAGCTCGCCCGGCGCTTCCTGACGCTTGGCCGTCACCGGCTTGGCAGCCACCCGCTCCAACTGCCAAAAGCTATAGGGATGGGGATTGGTGGCGTCGGCCTGGTGATGCTCGACCGAGGCGACCTCCCACTGGTCCATATCGAAGGCCGGAAAGAAGGTGTCGCCCTCGAAGCGATCGTAGACCACCGTCAGATAGAGCCGGTCGGAGATCGGCAAGAACTGCTGGTAGACGCGCGCGCCGCCCAAGATCATCAGCTCCTCGTGCTCGGCGGCTTCGTCGCCGGCGATCTCGAGCGCCTCGTCGACCGAGTGGGCGATCTCGACGCCGTCGGCTGCGTAGTCCTGCTGGCGGGTCAAGATCACGTTGAGCCGGCCGACCAGCGGCCCGCTGAGCGACTCGAAGGTGCGCCGGCCCATGATCACCGGCTTGCCCATGGTCGTCGTCTTGAAGTAGCGCAGGTCGGCGGGCAGACGCCACGGCAGGTCGTTGTCCTTGCCGATGGTCATCTGCAGGTCGCAGGCGGCGATGGGGGAGATTTTCATGGGGGTCCTGTGAGATTAAAGGTGTTGCGTAGTGGCAACCCTCCCCGCTTTTGTAGTTCAAAAGTGGGGAGGATCAAGGTGGGGGCCTCTCCTTAATCCTCTTTTATGCGGCTTGACCGTGCCCTCCCTCCGCTGTCGCTACGGGTGGAGAGGGAAGCTCACAGACGCCCATCAAACCGCGATCGGCGCCTTGATGCTCGGGTGCGACTCATAACCGATAATCTCGATATCGTCGTAGTCAAAATCGTCGATATCGTCGACGTCCGGATTCAGCCGCAGCCCGGGCAGCGGGTAGGGCTCGCGGGTGAGCTGCTCTCGGGCCTGCTCGAGGTGGTTCGAGTATAGGTGCGCGTCGCCGAGGGTGTGGACGAAGTCGCCGGCCTCCAGGCCGGTGACCTGGGCGATCATGTGGGTCAGCAGCGCGTAGGAGGCGATGTTGAAGGGCACGCCCAAAAAGATGTCGGCGCTTCGCTGGTATAATTGGCAGCTCAGCCGGCCGTCGGCGACCCAGAATTGGAAGAGGATGTGGCACGGCGGCAGCGCCATCTCGTCGAGCTGGCCGACGTTCCAGGCGCTGACGATGTGCCGGCGGCTGTCCGGGTTGGTCTCGATGCTGTCGATGACCCCGGCGATCTGGTCGACGGACTCGCCATTTGGCGCCGGCCAGCTTCGCCATTGGTGGCCGTAGATGGGCCCGAGCTCGCCGTCCGGCCCGGCCCACTCGTTCCAGATGCGCACGCCGTTTTCTTGCAGATAGTCGACGTTGGTGGCGCCTTTGAGGAACCACAGCAGCTCGTAGATGATCGACTTGAAGTGCAGCTTCTTGGTGGTCACCGCCGGAAAGCCCTCGCTCAGATCGAAGCGCATCTGGTGGCCGAAGACGCTGCGGGTGCCGGTGCCGGTGCGGTCGCTTTTATCCACGCCGCTGTCGAGCACGTGGGACATCAGGTCGAGGTATTGTCGCATGGTCAGTGTCGTCGAAATGAGTTGGCTATTCGGCGATCGCAGCCAACTTAGAAGAAAGTGAGAAAGTAAGAAAGTAAGAGAGTTAGAAACTGCAACGGCCTCCGGCTGTGCGGATACGCTCGTTGAGGGTTCTCACTCTCTTACTCTCTCACTATCTAACTCTCTGCAGTACCTCAATCGTAGACTTCGACGATCGTCGAGGGGTTGGGGTCGTAGCCGACGCCCAGCGAGAGGTTGAAGGTCGGCGCCCAGCGCGAGTCCTCGTCGTTGGCCTGGTCGGTCTCGTCCCAATACGAGCCGTCATAGTCGACGGTGTAGAAGGGCAGCAGTGCGTTGGCCTCGACGAATAGCCGGATGGTGCTGGTGCGCATGAACTCGTAGCCGATGCCGATTTCGCCCTGTAGGCCGTTATCCTCATAGGTGCGCGTGACGTCGTTTTCTTCGAATTCGGTCACCGTCCAGCCCCAGCTCAGCCCGCCGTTTAGGTAGGCGGTGCTGTTGGCGACCGGGTCGAAGAAGTATAGCGCCCCCAGGCGTAACAGGCTAAAGGAGGCCGCGTCTGTGTCGGAGTCGCTGATCGTGAAGTTCAGCGCCGAGATGTCGATGCCCATATTATCGAGCTCGTAGCGCCATCCGAAGCCGAAGGCCGGGCCGGTGGCCACATCGCCGCCGGTGATCAGCCCGTAGCCGAGCCGAGCGTAATAGATGCTGTCGGCGCGCACGCGCCGCGGCGCGGATTGTTTGCTGGTGACGTTGTGGCGGGTGGTCCCGGCCATCTGGCTGTCGTCGCCGGTGAGCACCGAGACGGTGATCTGCTCGTAGGTCTCGGGCAGCTCGTCGAGCGAGCGGGCCTTTTGTTTTTGCGAGCCGTTCGGCCCGGAGATATTGGCCGTGATCGAATTGCCCAGCCGCAGGCTATAGATGGTGTAGGTCGTCTCGCAATCGCGCTGCGAGACCTCCACGTCTTCCTTTCTGAGCGCATCCTCGACGATCGTCTTGACCGCCTGACGCTCCGAGGAGTTGAGGTTATCGCGCTCCTCGTCGACCTCGACGCATACGGCGCCAAAGGCGGTCGTCGAGACGAAGAGCAGCGAGGCGGCGATCATGGCGGTGAGTATGTGGCGCATTTTATATCTCCTGACAACAACATCCGTTCACGAGATATATGAGTTGCATGGGGCGTGCCAAGTTTTTATGGGGGCTACAATCGGCTGTGGAGGGGCTTGACGAGGGGGGAGAATGTGCAGGTGGTGACAAGTTTGCCGATCGGTGGAGTAGGGGTTGTCCGGTGGTAGGGAGTTTCTTGGTATCTGCGGGAGCCCCTCCGCCTTCGCTATGCTCAGGCACCTCCCCAGCGCAAAGGCGCTGGGGAGGAGTATCCCAGCTTGATCGCAAGTAAGTTGCCTTCTGTCGGACGGCAACCACTGCGCGTTGCGCTGGAATACTCCTCCCTGCGGCGTTCAGCCGCGGGGAGGTGGTTGAGCGGAGCGAAACCGGAGGGGCTTTCACATCCTAGCTAGCCCTCCGAAAAAAGCCCCCCAACGACCCGCAAAGCCTCTCCAAACACTCCTGATCGATCTCACCAAAAGCCGCCGGCACATCCGAATCCACATCCAACACCGCCACCAACTCCCCCGAAGGCCGAATCACCGGCACGACGATCTCGGACTGCGTGGTCGACGAGCAGGCGATGTGGCCGGGAAACTCGTGGACGTCGTCGACCAACTGGGTCGCCTTAGTGCGCGCGGCGGCGCCGCAGACGCCGCGGGCGAAGTCGATGTGCAGGCAGCCGTGGCCGCCCTGGTAAGGGCCGACGGTCAGCTCTTCGGGGCCGGTCCGGCGGTAAAATCCGGTCCAGTGGTAGTACTCGAAGCTGTGGTGCAGCTCGCAAGCCACGGTGGCCATCACCGCGACCGGGTCGTCGACCCCGTCCAGGATGGCCTCGATGCGCTCGATGACGGTTTCGTACTGGGCGCGGCGATCTTCGGTGGGGGCGTCGTGGGAGATGGAATCGTACATCGGATGTCTCGATCTTTGAATTACGCGGATTTCTCGCATTTCGTGGCGTTCTTGATGCTTCGCAGTTCCTGGGGCTCACGCCGACGTTCTTGGTTTTTGGTTTTTGGTTCTTGGTTCTTGGTTCTTGGTTCTTGGTTCTTGGTTCTTGGTGCTACTCGAGCAATCCGTGGCGTTGGAGGAAGTGCTCGACCTCCGCTTCGATGACGCTGTTGTGGCCCAATAAACCGGTGTGGGTGGCCTTGGGGACCACCAGCAGCTCGCTGTCGACGATCAGGCGCTGCATCTTCTGGCCGAGCTTGGGCGGGGCGAGGGAGTCGTTGCCGCCAGAGATGATCAACGTGGGCACGTCGATGGTCGCGAGGACGTCCCGCGCCGAATGATTGCCTGCCGAGATGCCCAGGGCCGCCCAGGTCGGCCCGTCGATCTCGGCCAAGTGTTCGAAGAACGGGGACATGTCTCGATAGTCGACGTTCTTGCCGATGAACCCGGCGAGCTTGGCGATCTTATAGCTGATTGGGATCTGGCTGGTGACGCTGGCGCTCCACAAGATCGCGCCGGCCAAAAGTGGACTGGCGTGGCGAAACGCGCGGTTTACCAGTTTGCCGAAGCCCAATGGAAAGGCGGTGTCGAACATATGCTCGTAGGGGCCGAGCATGGGCACCAGCGCGCTGATGCGCTCCGGGGCGAGCCGCCAGGCCTCGAAGATGACCTGACAACCCATCGAGAAGCCGAGCAGCGCGGCCTTTTCGACGCCGGCGGCGTCCATGACGCGCAGCAAGTCGTCGGCGGCGCCCTCGATGCCGGCGTGGTCGAGATCGTTGGCCGGCCCGGAGCGGCCGTGGCCCTTCAAATCCCAGGTGACCAGGCGAGCGCGGCCGCGGAAGCGATCGATCAGATAGGTCCAATACGAATTCGAGGTCGCAAAGCCGTTGCAAAAGATCAGCGCCGGCCCCTCGCCCTCGGCCCACCAGGCGATGCGGGTGCCGTCTCTGGCAGTTGTGATTCGATCATTGGCGTGCACGAAAGTCCTCGATAATACGGTGTTTTTGAATTTTGCCCAGCGCGTTTCGGGGGAGTTCGTCGACGATGATGAGATCGCGCGGTTTTTTATAGCTGGCCAGCGACGCGTCGACCCGCTCGGCCAGGCGCGCCAGCAAGATGTCCCGCTCGATGGTGTCCTCGGTGCGCTCGGCGGGGACCACCGCCGCGGCGATGCGCTCGCCCCATTCGGGGTCGGGCACCCCGACGATGGCGATCTCGCGGACGTGCGGGTCCTGTTGGATAACCTGCTCGATCTCGCGCGCCGATATCTTATAGCCGCCCGACATGATGATATCGACCGACTCGCGCCCGGCGATGGCAATATAGCCGTCCTCGTCGACGGTGGCGACGTCTCCGGTCAGAAACCAGCCGTCGTGGAAGGCCTCCTCGGTCAGCTCGGGCTGATTCCAATAACCCTGCATCAGGGTCGGGCCGCGCACTACGATCTGGCCGTGCTTGTCTTCGGCGCCGGGCTCGAGATCTTGGAAGTCCTCGTCGACCACGCGCACCTCGCAGCCGGGCACCGCAAAGCCCACCGTGCCCGGGCGGCGCTCGCCATCGTAGGGGTTGGACAGGGTGAGCATCGTCTCGCTCATCCCGTATCGCTCCAGGATGGCGTGGCCGGTGAGTTCTTTGAAACGCTCGAAAATATCGACCCTGAGCGCGGCCGATCCCGAGGTGAATAACCTCGCCTCGGCGAGCTGGTCGGCCAGGGCGGGGTCGTCCTCCATGGCGCGCACGAGGCGGGTGTGCATGGTGGGCACGCCCATGAAAATGGTCCCGCCCTCGCCGATGGCGTGGGCGACTTTGCGCGCGTCGAAGGTCTCGAGAAGCTGTGTCGAGCAGCCCCGAAGCAGCGTGCCGTGCACCCCGATTCCGAGCCCGTGGACGTGAAAGAGCGGCAGGGCGAGCACTTGACGGTCGGCCTCGGACCACTGCCAGAGCTTGGTCAGATTGTCGATGTCGGTGAGCACCGAGCGGTAGGTATGCTCGACGCCCTTGCTCGCCCCGGTGGTGCCCGAGGTGTAGATAAACATCGAGCGATCGTCGTCGACGACCGCCGGCGGCCCCTCGATGGGGTCGTGCTCGCATAATTGGCCGAATCCAATTTCGCCATCATCGCGCTCACCGCCGACCACGATGCGCCGCTCGAGCGTGGCGGGCATGTCCAGCTCGTCGAGCAGCCCGTGGGCGGGGGTGTCGTCGTCGACGAGGACCGCCCGGGCGCCGCTGTCGGCCAGAATGTGGCTGATCTCGACGGGGCCGTAGCCGGTGTTGACCGGCACATGGATCAGCCCGAGCCGATAGTGGCCGACCAGCGCGACCATCAGCTCGAGCGAGGTCTCGAGCATCACCGCCACCCGGTCGCCCTTCTCGAGCCCCAGGCTCTGCAGGCCGGCTGCATACCGCCGCGATAACGCCTCGAGCTGTGACCAGGACAACTCCCGGTCACCCAGCTCGAAGGCGGTCGCCTTGGAGCCGGAGTCGACATAGCGAAACAACGCGCGGACGTAGTCGGTGGGCATAGGGCTTCCGATTGTGGAATCTGGTTCGGATGTGTTGGGCACGCAGTGCGTCTGTGAGCGATCGTGGCCGGTAGGATGCTCGCCAGGGCGTCGATTTTCAAGTCACGATGACGGGCGCAGGTGTGCGCGGATGGTGGAGAGCAGTTGCTGCTGGGAGGTGTGCGACTTCACCAACGTGTCGGCCACGTGGGAGGCGAGGGCGTCGGTGGCGCCGCTCGACGACACGAGGATGACCGGCACGGAGCGGCCGCGTGGTCGGTTCAGGAAGGGCAAAAGCTCGGCGCCCAGCCCATCGGGCAGGGTCAGATCGAGCAGGACCAGGTCGTAGTCCTCGTGCTCCTGGAGCTTGCGACGCGCCTCGGCGAGCGTGGCTGCGCGCTCGGTGACGGCGACGTCACTGAGCGTCTGGCGCACATGGTCGCCGAATTCCGGGTCGTCCTCGACGTGCAGCACCCGGGGCAGGCGGTCCTCGTCGAGGACGGCCGCCCGGCTCAAGGCGTTCCTGAGCGAGTTGGGCTTGAAGGGTTTGTTGAGCCAATCGACCACGTGGGCGGCGTCGCCGGTCAACTGCTGGCGGGCCTGGTCGGCCGAGGCCGACACGACGATGACCGGCAGCTCGGCGGTCTCTTCGTTGGTGCGGATCTGGTGCAATAGGTCGACGCCGTCGAGGTCGGGCAGCACCAGATCGAGGGTCATGGCGTCGTAAAACTCGGCGTCGAGCATCTCGATGGCCGCCTTGGCCGTGTCCGCCCAGTCGGTTTGATACCCGCCTTTTTCGAGCATGCTGCAGAGCATGCGCGCGCTGACCGGGTCGTCTTCGACCACGAGAATCCGCGGGGAGACCGCCGCTTGGTCGTCTTCGGGCGCAGGCTGCTCGCCGTCGGTCGCAGGGACCTCCTCGCGGAGGTCGCGCAAGACCATGCGGTACCACAAGGGCTTGCCCTCCTCGACACGCGCGTTGAGCTTGGCTTCGACCGACAGCCGTTTGTCGTCGGCGTCGATGAGGGCCAGCTCGACCGGGCCGACCACCTCGCCGTGATCGAGACGATCTAATTGCTCCCGGATCACCTGGCGAGATTCTTCGGCCAAAAAGTCGCGCAGGTGCATCTGGCCGTTGTCGGGCGGCTCGTAGCCGACCACGGCCCAAACGGTCCGGTTGGCGTAGAGGATCCCCCCATCCGGCGCGATGCACAGCACGAGATCGGGGTTGTTCTCCACCAGATCGCGCATCACGTGCTCGCGTTGTTCGTCATCGACCAGTATCGAACAAGGATCGCCAGGGTCGATGTCCGGGCGCTGATCGGAAGAGTTATTGTGTTGGCTGCTCATAGCCCAAAGCGTGGTCAACGAAGAAGGGACAGCGTCCTAAAACTAGTCTCCAGCTGCCCGACGGCAAATCGGAGGGCGATTAAACACGTATTTTGACGGTACATTCACAACTGTACAGACACTTTCGCCGTATTAACAGCGCACTCACCGGGGGAACCGTTATTGCTGTACCAGTCTCATTCTCAACCGGCACCGATCCCTAGCTGAGCGATCATGTGCTCGGGCACCGTCGATTCAATGCCCAGCGCGCGAGCCGTTGCGTCGATGTCACCGCCGTGGGCGCTCAGCTCGTTTCTGAGGCGGGAGAACCAGGCCTGGCCGCCGACCAGGGCGGTGGCGGCCTCGACGCTGACGCCGCGCTGCTTTTTGCCCCCCGACGGGCCGGTGGCAGCTCGCCCATCGTTCTCGCGGACGGGTGACGGGTACGCTGCGTATTGGTTCGGTATTTATACTCTTAACAGCGTGTCCGGTTACAAGCAATAAAGCCCGAGAAATAATCACTGGGCCACCGCCAACACGGGGTCGCTAAATAGCGGCTGGACCTTGCTCCGCTCGACGCGCTCGTTGGCCGCCTGAAATTGAGAGGCGTCGGCGTAGTGGTCCTCGTCGAGCTTGAAGCGGGCTACGTCCATGGCGCGAATGAGCAGCGCGTAGGGAACATCCGGCTCACCGGTCAGCGCGATGCGCGTCTGGTCGGGGTGGCGCGCTTTGATATCGGCCAATTCGTTGTACAGGCGGCGGAAGTCGTAGGCCTCCATGGCCTCTCGGAGCGCGGCGTCGGCGGCGGTATGATCCCCGCTGTCGAAGAGGCGTTCGGCGCGGGCGAATTGCTCGGCGACGTCGACGGCGGGGTCGGCCAGGCAGATACTCGGGCCGTCGTCGGCGCAGCCGTCCAGCGGCGCGACGCGCTCTTCGTTGGCGCTGACCTCGAAGCCGTCCTGCGACAGCGCCACGCTGAGCTCGAGCGGCTTTTCATTGTCATCTTCAGGCTGGGGCTTGGCTGGAGTGGTCAGCTCCGTCGACACATTGACGACCCCGGCGCTGACGAAGATGACCGACAAAAGGAGCATCGGGATCAGGATGACCACCATATTCATGAACGGGGCCAGGTCCAGGTTGGCGGGCGAGTCGTTGTCGCTGCGGCGCTTGCGCATCAGCTTGCCTCACTTGCTGCAGTAGGGTTGTCCGGGCTTCATTGGTTCTGACAGCGCACGGAGGCAGAAGTTCCCCGGGGCCGGCGCATCTGGGTGTGTTCATCGTCTGTCGGTCAGTACTGCACTCCCTCCCCGCGCGTGCCACTTTTGGACTGCAAAAGCGGGGAGGGCATCTTGTGCCAACCTACAGGCGATGAACACATCCGGCGCATCTTCATGGCTGGACTCAGCCGCCCAAACGGCATAAAACGTTGCGCGGCAAGTTCTTTCGACAGGTGTATAGACGATGTCCGACTGGAAGCAGCCCCAAGATCGAACAGAATTTCTCGGCCACCCGATCGGCCTATTTGTCCTCTTCTTCACCGAGCTGTGGGAGCGGTTTAGCTTCTACGGGATGCGCGCGCTGCTGGTGCTGTATATGACCAAGCAGTTGCTGTTCACCGACGAGATGTCCTACGGCATCTACGGCGCCTACGGCTCGCTGGTCTACGCCACGCCGATCATCGGCGGGCTGTTGGCCGACCGGTTTTTGGGCTTCAAGCGGGCGATCGTCTTCGGATCGGTGCTGATGGTCCTGGGCCACTTTGCGATGGCCTTCGACCAGTCGAGCTTGCAGTGGCTGTTGGGGGCGATGGCCGAGCCCGCCGGAGATAATGCGCTGCTCATCGAGATCGGCGCGTCGAGCTTCACGCTGGACACGACCTGGTTTCTGTACGCCGCGCTGGCGCTGCTGATCCTGGGCAACGGCTTCTTCAAGCCGAATATCTCGAGCCTGGTCGGCCGCCTATACGACGACGCCGACGCGAGCGCCGCCAAGCGCGACGGCGGCTTTACGATCTTCTATATGGGCATCAACCTCGGCGCGTTTTTGGCGCCACTGGCCTGCGGCATCGTCGGAGAGACCTACGGTTGGCATTGGGGCTTCGGGTTGGCCGGTGTCGGGATGACCCTCGGGCTGATCTTATTCTTGGGCTTCGAGCGTTTTTTATACGGCAACGGTGAGCCCGAAAAGCCCGAGAAGCTCGAAAAATTCGTGCTGCCGGGCGTCAAGCTCGAGCACGCCATCTATATGGCTACCTTCGCCGCGGTGCCGCTGGTGGCGTTGGTGGTCACCGCCGACGGGGCGATGCGCGCGATATTATTGACGCTCGGAATCGTCGTGCTCATCGGCATGCTGGTGGTCGCGTTTTGCTCCGAGAAGGTCCAGCGCGACCGGCTCTTCGTAATCCTTGTTCTCATCTTCTTTTCGACGACCTTCTGGGCGTTCTTCGAGCAGGCCGGCAGCTCATTGACGCTCTACGCCGAGCGCAACGTCAACCGATTCGTCTTCGGCTGGGAGGTGCCTGCCTCGTTGTTCCAGAGCGTCAACCCCGCCTATATCATCCTGCTCGCCCCGATCTTTGCCTGGATGTGGCAGCGCCTCCAGAAGGCCGGCCTGGAGCCGTCGACGCCGGTCAAATTCGGCCTGTCGCTGCTGCAGTTGTCGCTGGGGTTCGTGGTGCTGGTGTGGGGTGCGTCGATGGCCGACGCCGCCGGCACCGTGCCGATGTTCTTCCTGATGGCCGGCTACCTTCTGCACACCACCGGCGAGCTGTCCATGTCGCCGGTCGGCCTGTCCAAGGTCACCCAACTCGCCCCCAAGAAGATCGTCGGGGTGGTGATGGGGGCGTGGTTCTTGTCGAGCTCGTTCGCCCACTATATCGCCGCGATCTTCGCCAAGCTGGCCAGCCCCGACGACGGCGTCGACATCAACACGCTCAGCGCCCTGGAGACG
>JBKGZI010000182.1:0-11048 GCA_046545675.1 Persicimonas sp. | reverse complement strand
GGGTCCAGGGGTTCGGGGGTCCGGGGGTCCAGGAACGACTTGGAACGGCAGGGGTTCAGGGGTCCAGGGGTCCGGGGGTCCAGGAACGACTTAACCGCACGGGTCGGACGAGCGTATGACCAAACCATAGCCGGGGGTAAGACCGGCGTCTTTTGCCGGTCGCACCCTCGGTTGGACGGTCGACGCTCACCAGACGCTCAGAAAAACTCGAACCGCAGGAACAACAAATGCCCGGAGAATTCGCAGTCATCGGCCTCGGCCAATTCGGCCAGGCCATCTGTCGCAGCCTCGCCGCCCAAGAGCAGTCGGTCCTGGCGATCGACCGCGACATGGAGGTCGTCGAGGAAGCTCAAGACTACGTCGACGCGGCGGTTCAGGCCGACACCACCGACGAGGAGGCCATCTTCGGGCTTCGCATCGAGCGAATGTCGTGCGTGATCGTGGCGATCGGGGCGCACTCCATGGAGGCCTCGATCATGACCACCGCACTACTGGCTGAGATGGACGTGCCGCGCATCGTGGCGCGCGCGACTAACGACCTGCACTCGCGTATCCTGCACCAGGTGGGGGCCAATGAGGTCATCAACCCCGAGAAGCAAATGGGCACGCGCCTGGCGCGCCGGCTCGCCCAGCCCAGCATCGTCGACCAGCTCGACATCGGCAACGCCGAGCTGGCCGAGGTCGAGGTGCCCGAGCGTTTCATCGGCAAGAGCCTGGTGGAGCTCGATCTTCGCAATCAATTTAGAGTTTCAGTGCTGGCGATCCGCCGCGGCGACGTCGTCGACGCCAACCCGCGCCCGCAGGACGAGCTCGAATCGGGCGATATTCTGGTGGTCATCGGCCTCCCCGACGCCATAAACCGACTGGCTTCCCTCGCCTGAACTCTGGGTGTCCTCAATGAGTCTGCGACTACGACTACTTTTAGGCTACGGCTACCTCGTTCTGCTCATCGTGCTCGCCGCAGGCGGCTCGGCGGTGGGTTTCTTCGACTTGAGCCGCGGTATCGACCGCATCCTCGACGAGAACGTGCGCAGCCTGGGATCGGCCACCGAGATGCTCGGCGCGCTCGAGCGCCAAGACAGCGTCACCCTCGCCGCGCTGGTGCGCGGTGGCGCCGACGACGAGCTTCGCGAGGATTTCGACCGCGCCGACGCTTCGTTCGACGAGGCGCTCGAAGCCGCCCGCGCCAACATCACCATCGACGGCGAGCGGGCCCTGCTCGAGAGAATCGACCGCGACTACGACACCTATATCGAGCTGCGAGAGGAGCTGATTACCCAGCCCCCATCGAGCCCTCTCGCCGTATATCATCGCCAGACGCACCCACGCTTTGACAGCGTCCGAACCTCGGTCATCGAGCTGATCGAGATGAACCGCGAGGCCATCGCCGAAGCCGACCGCCAGGCGCGCCAAACCGCTCTGCAAAATGGCGTTTGGCTCGGCGTGCTGGTCACCATCGCCCTGCTGTCACTGGTGCTCATGTCGCGTGCGCTCAAAGAGCAGCTCCTGTCGCGGCTGACCTATTTCAATAAAGTCATCGAGGCCATCGCCGCCGGCGACACGCGTCGGCGCCTTCAGGTCCGAAGCGGCGACGAGCTGGGCACCATCGCCCGGCACTTCAACGCCGCCGTCGACACCCAGGAAGAGCTGCGCGCCGAGGCGCAGGGCCGGCTCAATGAGCAACGCCAACTGCTGCTCGGCGTCCTCGACCACTGGTCCGAGCCGGTCGCCCTGCTCGGCCTCGACGCCAGCGTCATCGCCAGCACCATGGACGACGACACCCTCGACATACTCGCCATGCACTCGGACTGGGTCCGCGAGGACGGCCGCGCCCTTCTTCGCGACTTCGATCCCGGCGACGAGCCGCCCGAGGCGAGCGTGCCCATCGAGGGCGGCGGCGAGGTCCACTTTCGACTCCTGGTCGCCAAGGGTGTGCGCCCGGTGGGGTGGTTGTGTTCATTCGGATAACACCGTGGCTCGTGGCGAAGTGACCCACGAACGCCGCAGCCCCACGGGCGCGTTCTCCTTGTATTTATCGCTCATTTTCAGTAACGAGGGAGGGGACATACAGAGCTCGGAAACGCGCGCAAATAGTGCGCTGCTCCCCACGCAAAAACTGCAGCGACTTTGCATGGAATGAAGCTCCTCAAATACTGGTTGTCCCAACGCTGACTGTATATGGAGGCGAGGAGACCATGGATATAGACGATACAGATAGATACGACGAGCCCTTCGACGAATTTGACGACCTCGAGGGTACGCCCTCCGAGGGGGGCAATAATTGGGCGCTCGTCCTTGGTCTCATCGTCGCAGTCGCACTGGTCGGCTACGTCGTCACCGACGGATTGGAAGCCGAAACCTACTTCTATACCGTCGACGAAGCAGCCGCTCAGGGCGAGGACTTAGTCGGCCAGACCGTGCGCCTCAAGGGCCAGGTCGAGCCGGGCACCATCGAGGGCAATGATGGCGAGCTCGGACGCACCTTCAACCTGCGCGAGAAGGGAAAGTCGATCGCGGTCACCTACAATCGAGCGCTGCCCGACACCTTCGAGGAAGATGTCGAAGTCGTCGCTCAGGGCACCGTCGACGACAGCTACACGCTGGTCGCCGACGAGGTGATGGTCAAATGCCCCAGCCGCTACGAAGGCGAGCATCCCAGCCCTATGGAGGGTCAAGGCGCCGATAGTCAAGGCGAAGGCCCGCGAGCCCAACGCTAGTTTTTGGGCGCTGCCAACTTATAGCGCACGCCCATACCAGGCCACTCAGGACATCATACCTACCATGAACGCACTCGGCAGTTTTGCGATTTACCTCGCCCTTTACGTCTCTTTGGTGGGTACGGCGCTGGCGTTTGTAGCTGGGCGCACCGGCTCTCGGCGCTTTATTCATGCCAGCCGCTTTGCGGCGTTCACCGCGTTTGGGGCGATCGCCATCGCCGCGAGCGTGCTGTGGCACGCCCTGCTCACCCACGACTTCAGCCTCGAATACGTCGCCCAGAATGCAGATACGGCGATGCCGCTCTTCTACCTGATCGCCGCGTTCTGGGGCGGCCAGGCGGGAAGCCTGCTATTCTGGGTGCTGATCGTGTCGACCTTCACGGCGATCTGTCTGTGGGTCTACCGCGACTCCTACCAGGAATTCATGCCCTGGGTGACGATGGTCTGCCTGAGCGTCATCGCGGGTTTATTGCTCATCTTGACGTTCGGCTCGCATCCCTTCGAGACCTACGAGATCATCAACGCACCGGCCGACGGCGAGGGGCTCAACCCGCTGTTGCGCACCCCGAAGATGGTGCTGCACCCGCCCGCTCTGCTCACCGGCCTGGCCTCGATGACCGTGCCGTTTGCCTTTGCGATCGCCGCGCTGATCACCGGCTCCAAGAGCGCCAACTGGGTCAAAGCTGCGCGCTCCTGGATTCTGGTGCCGTGGCTGTTCTTGACCGTCGGCAATATCCTGGGCGGTATGTGGGCCTATGAGGAGCTCGGGTGGGGCGGCTATTGGGCCTGGGACCCGGTGGAGAACTCCGCGTTCATGCCCTGGCTTCTGGCGACCGCGCTGATTCACTCGCTGATGATCCAGGAGCGCCGGGGCATGCTCAGGCGCTGGAACGTCGGCTTGATGATCTTTACCTTCCTGCTGACCGTCTTCGGCACCTACATCACCCGAAGTGGGCTCATCGAGTCGGTGCACAGCTTCGCCCAGAGCGATATCGGCGACTACTTCCTGGCGTTTTTGCTCACGCTGACCACCGTCAGCGTGGCGCTATTCGCCTGGCGATGGAAGAGCCTCAAGACCTCCCGAAGGCTCGACAGCGTCGCCAGCAAAGAGGCCAGCTTCCTGCTCAACAACTGGCTATTCTTGGCGATGACGGTCGTGGTCTTCTTCGGCACGATGTGGCCGAAGATCAAAGAAGGCATGACCGGCCAAGACGTCTCCATCGGGCCTCCGTGGTTCAACACCTGGATGATCCCGCTGGGCATCATCATGCTCATCATGATGGGCGTGGGCACGGTCATCGCCTGGCGCCGGGCGACCCTCGAGAACTTCCAGCGTGACTTCGTCGGGCCGCTCGCCGCCACGGTGGTCGGCACGCCCGCGCTGATCGTGGGCTATTGGTACCTGCGCGGCCAAGATCTGGGCGTGGTCCCCAGCGGCCTCGAGCAGTTCTACGCCATCTCGACCGTCGCCGGCTGCGTCTTCGTGACCGCCACGATCGTCCAGGAGTTCCGCCGCGGCGTCTCGGCGCGCAGACGCGCCCACCAAGAGGGTCTCGTCGAGGCGTTGAGCGCGCTATTCCGCAAGCAGCGACGCCGCTACGGCGGGTATCTGGTCCACCTGGGCGTGGTCTTCGCCTTCCTGGCGTTCGCCGGAAACGCCATGAAGATTGAAAAAGACGTCGCCCTCTCGATCGGCGAATCGGTCCAGATCGGCGACTATACGGCGACCTATAAGGGGCTGAGCGAGGACAACCCGCCCGGCCAACAGCTTATCATTGCCAATATGGACATCAGCCAGGGGGGCAACTTTGCCTATCAAATGCACCCCGGCAAGGCGAAATTTGGCGACAACGAGATGATGACCAGCGAGATCGACATCAAGTCGACCCCGCTCGAAGACTTCTATGTGGCCTTTGTCAGCGCCTCTCAGGGTGGCCAGTCGGCGACCTTCAAGGTCTTCGTCGGCCCGTTCACCTGGTGGTTCTGGCTGGCCGGCGTGGTCATCTTATTGGGAACCTTCATTTGCCTGTGGCCGACTCGCGACACGGTGGCCTCTCTGGGCCGCTCGCCACTTGGCTTCGGCCGATCGGTCGCCGCGCTGTCGCTGGTGGGCGTGATCTTCTCGCCGCTGGTAATCTGGCATATCGAGTCGACGACTGACTGGGGCTCCGCGCTGCGCTGGCAAAAGACCGCCAGCGCCTCGGAGATTCCCGGTGAGGCTGTCGTCGAGCCCGTCGATTCGGAGGGCCCCTCATGACACTTCTTTTAATCATCCTGGCGGTCATCTTCACCCTGGTGGCGGCCTACAATGTGGTGACGCCGTTTTTGTCCAGCGAGCGCGACCAGCTTCGCTTCGAGCTGCTCGACGAGGATCTTCGCCGCGTCGAAGAGCTCGCCTCGCAGCGCGCGCTGCTGCTTCAAGAACTCCGGGACATCACCCTCGATCGTGAGACCGGCAAGATCTCCCAGGACAACTACGAGGAGCTCAAGGCCACCTACGAGCGCCAGGCCGTCCAGGTCATGAAAGAGCTCAACGACATCCACGGCGGGCGCGGCTGGGAAGAGGCGATCGACGACGAACTCGAGCGCAGGCTCGCCCGCTTCGAGGCCGAGCGTGCTCGACAAGGCGCCGAGAACGCCGAGCCCTCGGCCGATTTTATCGAGTGCCCCGAGTGCTCGAAGCGCCTCGAGCCCGAGGCTCGTTTTTGCAGCCGATGCGGCACCAATATCGCCGAAAATGACCCACGGCCCGCAGACGACCAGCAGGTCGACGACCAGCAGGTCGACGGCCAGCAGGTCGACGACCCGCTAGCCGACTCACAACCGGCCTCCATCGAATCGCGCGCGCTCTCCAACCCCGGCTCCGAGGTGGCGACATGAATTGCAAGCGACTTATCGCATCGAGTATCGTCACCCTTTCTGCCCTGGCGATCGGCCCTATATCGGCCTTCGCCCAGGGCAATTATGAGGCTGCCGATGATCAGCAGCAGCACAAGCAGCAACCCGCCAAACCACAAGAGCGCGCCGAGCAGCCACAGCCCACTGAGGCCACCGGAGAGACCATCTCGGTGAGCGTGAGCGTGGTCCACGCGACCGGCGAAGACGAGCCGCTGGCCGACAAACCGGTCATCTTGCGTGCCGCCCGGGTCAAAGGCCCCTTTGAGCCGAATTACCCCGACCCCGTCCACGAGTGGACCGGGCTGAGTGACGCCTCCGGCCAAGCGACCTTCGACGACGTGCCGGCGAGCATCGTCGACGAAGGCCTGCGGCTTCACGCGGTGACCACCCACGGCGGCCGCAGCTTCAACAGCCCGCAGACCACCCCACGCGAAGGTGCCCAACTGTCGGTTCCGGTCTATGAACTCGGCGCCGATACCAGCGGCGTGGCCATCGAGAACCTGCAGACGGTCGTCCACGTCTGGGAGGACCAACTCTTCTTCCAGCAGATGTGGATGCTCACCCTCGACGACGACCGCGTCCTCGACACGAGTATGCTCGAAGGTGAGGCGTTCGAAAACGGGCTTCCGCTCGACCTCCCCGTCAAGGCCAAGGGCATCAACGTCAACGCCGCCCAGGATACCGAAGTGATCGACAGCACCGTCTTCTGGCGCGGTACGCTCGAGCCGGGCCAAGTGGTGCCGGTGACCGTCCAATACTCGATGACGGCGGACGTCTCGAGCTTCGTCTACGAGCAAACCCTCGATTATCCGGCCAAAAACGTCGAGGTCGTCGTGCCGGTCGAGCCACAAAACGAGCGCCTCCAGATCTCGTATTTCGAAGACGTCGCACTCGCAGCGCCCGGCTTCGAGGTCGAGCAGCGAAGCGGCGCCCAGGGTATGGCGGCCCAGCGCTCCCAGAATACCGGGATTCACCTGACCGCCGAGCGCTCCGAAGTCCAAGCCGGTGAGGCCTTCCAATTCAAGCTCACCGGCCTTCCCTTCAAACAACCGATGGGCGCCTGGATCTCGCTGGGCCTGGGCTTGTTGGGTGCGCTCTTTGTGTTCGGCTTCGCCCGAAACGAGCGCAAGCGGATGAGCGACTCGCAGGATTCCGGCGAGTTGCTCGAGATCCTCGTCGAGGAACGCGAGGACCTCCTCGATGAGCTCGCCCTGCTCGAAGAGGATTACCTCGACGGCGAGGTCGGCGAGATCGAATACGAGCGCGAGCGA
Organism: Persicimonas sp.; assembly: GCA_046545675.1. Classification (GTDB taxonomy): domain Bacteria; phylum Myxococcota_A; class Bradymonadia; order Bradymonadales; family Bradymonadaceae; genus CAYLTX01. Next base: position 4,162 of record JBKGZI010000182.1, on the reverse strand, counting down.
CTCCTGCTCAGAGAGCGCATCGCCCTGGTGATGAAGAAACTACGCACTCTGAAACAGGATCAGGCCGCATGAAGTCGATACGGCTCGACTCGGTTTCGCGGGTCTACGGGCGCGTCTTCGCGCTGCACCGTGTCTCCCTGGAGCTCGAGCCGGCGACGGTGACCGGCCTCGTCGGTGATAACGGCGCCGGCAAGACGACTCTGCTCAATATTTTGGCCACCCTCGACGCCCCCTCCAGCGGCGAGATTTACTACGGCGCACATCGCTGGAAAGTTTTCGCCCAAAAGGGGCGCCACAAGATCGGCTGGGTCAGCCACGACTCGCTGGTCTACCCGGAGCTCTCCGGCCGTGAGAACCTCGAATTCTTCGCGACCATGTACGGCCTGGACGACCCCGCAGCGCTGGCCGAGCGTTGGCTGGAGCGCGTCGGGCTCACCGAGGCGGCCGATCGACGCGCCGACGCCTATTCGCGGGGCATGAAGCAACGCCTGACGCTGGCGCGCGCGCTACTCCACCGCCCGTCGATGCTCTTGCTCGACGAGCCGATGACCGGCCTCGATCAGAGCGGGCGGCGCCAGATCGCCGATATCTTCGACGGGCTGCGCGCCGAGGGACGCATCCTGGTGCTGATCACCCACGACCTCGATATCCTCGACGGCCTCGCCGATCAGTTGGCGATCTTACGCCGCGGCAAGCTCACCCACTTCGCCCCTATCACTGAAGATGAAAATCTAGCACAGACCTACCGAACGCACGCCTGATTAGCCCCGCTCGGCAAGCCCATGAACCCAACCTTCCTCAAGCAAACGCTGGCGGTGGTCAAAAAGGACCTGCGCCGCGAGCTGCGCACCGGCGAGACGCTGGTGACGACCGTGTCGTTCTCGGTGCTGCTGATGGTGATCTTCACCTTCGCGTTTTACCGAGACGACCAGACCGTCTCGTTGGTCTTCCCCGGCATCTTATGGGTGGCGGTCATCTTCGCCGGCATGCTGGCGATCGCGCGCACCTTCGCGCAGGAAAAAGACAGCGGCTGCCTGCGCGCCCTGGCCCTGATCCCGCGCACCCACACGAGCCTTTATTTCGCCAAGCTGCTGGTCAACCTGCTGTTCATGTTCGTCTTCGAGGCCGTCCTGGTGCCGATTTTGGCGCTGGCCTTCGACGTGGACCTCAGCGAGCAACTCCTCGCCTTCGTGCTCACCCTCGGGGCGGGCACGCTGGGCTTTGCCGCCCTGGGCACGCTGATCTCGGCGATGCTCGTGCACAACCGGCTGCGCGAGGTGCTGCTGCCCATCGTGCTCTTTCCGTTGGTGGTGCCGCTGGTCATCGGCGGGGTCAAGGCGACCAGCCTGATCCTGGAGAGCGGCGATCCGGAGGCGATCTGGGGCTGGGCTCAGGTCATGCTGGCTATCGACGCGGTGTTCATCATCGGCTCTCTTCTGCTATTTCGCTGGGTGCTCAGCGCCATCGAGTGATGTATTCGCGCTCATCGCTGTGGACAAAGAGCAGATGGCCTTCGTCGACGCCCACCAACGCCCAGTCTTTATCCGCCTGTAGCGTCTGAATGAGCCGCCACTGCTCTTCGGGCCACAACAACATGCTGCGTATGCCGTAGCGCTCGATGATCTCCTCGTAGCCCTCCTCAGCGCGCGACAACTGGAAGTACTCCCCCCAGATCTCCTCGTCGATGAGCTCGATGCGCTGGTCGACGAAGGCGACCTGGCGCGCCTGCTCGGCGACGAGCGTGTCTTCGGCGGCCGCCCCGTCGATGCCCAGCGCGAAGTCGAGGTAGCCGCCGACCGCCTGGTCGTGGAAGATCCGCGGCGGATATCCGCGCTCTTCAAGACCGGAGACAAGCCCCGTGGGGTTCATCACGCTCAATACGCCCTGGCCCGGATCACTGCGCCGTGAGAGGCCCTCGGTGAGCTTCGAGCCGAGCCAATGGACCGCGAGCCCCGGCTGGCTCAGCAGCCCGCCGGCGACCAAGATGGCCACCACCACCGCATGGCCGATCCCCTGAGCTCGACTGGTGGTACCGTTCCACCACGGCTCGACGGCGAGCACGCCCGAGATATGGCGCGGCACGACCATGAGCATCACCGCACCCCACCAGAACATCTGGCGCACCGCGCCCACCGCCAGATAGGCCGTCGCCGCAAAAAGCACCGCCTCGAATAGACGCACGTGCTTGCGGCGGATAGCCATGACAACCAGGCTGGCGGTCAACGTGAGCATGACGATGATCCCCAGCGGTGTGTCGACGCCGGGCGGCTGCCACTCGGTGACCGTCGAGGACACGTGCGAGACAAACGTCAGCTCGAAGACATACGTATAAATCCCCGGCCCCTGCGGATTGGCCAACGCCGCGAGCGCACACAACACCCCCGCGCCGGTCCACCAGCCGGCCTCCGACCAGTTCAGGCGACGCTCCTCGAGCAGACGCTCGAGCATCAGCGAGCCGCCCGCCAGGCCGATGAGCACCGGCACCAGCATGAAGGTGCCGTGCACATTGGCCCACAACGCGCATAGCGGGGCGAGCACCAGCAGCCAGGGGCGCCCAATCCTGCGGTCGGCGACCGCAACGATCACACCCACGAGCACCACGTAGGGCAAAAACGCGAACATCTGGGTGCGCACCCCGAATACCGGCCCGCTGACCGCCGCGGTGAGCAGCGCCAAGCCGCCGACCACCCGAGGATCATCGCAGCGGCTCAGCCCGGCGACGACGACCCCCGCCCACGCCAGCGCCGCCAAGATATTGCGCATCACCAACGGCCCGGCGTGGCCGAAACTGTCGTAGGCCGCATACATCGCCCACTGACCCAGCCAGGGCTGGTCCACAAAGGGCGCATCGGCTGGCATGGTGTATAAAAAGTGGTTGGCCGAGGGGATCTCACCGCTGAGCGCGATGAGCTTACCCATGGCGAGCGCCCACCAATAATCGTGGGGCCCGATGGGCTCGAGGCTCAACCGTATGAGGATGCCGGCCACCGGGGCGAGCACCCAGATCACCGCCAGCGGCATGGGCCAGCGCAGGTAGCGGGCGAGTTGCTCGCCCGCTGACGAGCCGGCCGATGGGGGGCGTGGATGGTCGCTCGGCTCTCCCATCAGCCCTTCTTGGTCTTCATAAAGATATAGCCGAGCAGCCCGAGCAGCCCCAACGCGATCGGTATGATAAAGGGGTTGAATCCACCGCAACCGCCCGGCGACGACGCCGCGGCCTGGTCGGTCCGCCCACCGGGCCCTCTGGGGGCCTCGGGCGCGTCTACCACCTTCTGCCCGTCATCACCCGTGCCCGACCCGGAGCCGTCGGCCGCCTGACCACCCTCGGAGGCGCCCGTCTGGTCAGCCGCCTTCTTGGCGTTGGCGTGGCGGCGGCGCTCGTCTCGTTGCTCTGCACTCTCCGTGGACACGCCCCGGTTTACTTGCTCATTGGCCTGGCCGACCTTTCCGCCGACGGTGTCCTGAAGGACCTTGACGGAGGCGAGGATGACCATGGCGACCAAGACCATCAATATGATGGTCTCGGTGGCTGTGGCTCCCCTTCTGTGCCTAAGGCTGCGGCGTATTCGCCTCATGGCTCACCTCTCCCTGATATGTGATGCCCACCCTGAGGGCGCTTCGCCGCCGTCGGCGCCTGCTGCGGCTATTGATCTTCGAGCTCGCGCCGCATTCTATTGTGCGGACAACGCGCGAGGATGTCCTCGAGCTCAGACTCACCGGCGAAGCGCTTGCAAAGCTTGGCGATCTTCTCGTCGGATTTCAACTCCACGTAGACCTGGAGCAACGCCTCGACATTGTCGGGGCTCGGCTCCTCTTCGACTGCGCCGGCCAGCCAACGCTGCGCGCGGTGATGCTCGTCGAGGGCCATGAGCGCGCGTCCGTACAGCGACATGGCGTCAGCGTCGAGCTGGTCGATCGGGACCTGCTCGAGATATTTGACCGCTTGCTCATGATTCTGCGCCTCGAAGGCCTTTTGAGCAAGCTCCACAGGATCTTCGGGCTGGGGTTCGTCACCGCCGGCATCCCCTTTGGAGTCACCTTCGGCTTCACCGGCTCCGGCGGAGTCCGAGGTCTGGCCGTGGCGGCGGATCACCGGATGTGGCTGCTCATCGCCGGCTTCACCGTCCTTGCCTGCTTCGTCTGACGCCTCTTCATCGGTCGT
>JBKGZI010000181.1:0-11053 GCA_046545675.1 Persicimonas sp. | reverse complement strand
GAACCAACCACCAAGAACAGGTGCGTTTACTCGAGACGATACGAAAAGCCTGGCAAGACTCGTAAACCACAAGATTTCCGTGACTGCACTTAATTATCCGCATATATCCAATTAGTTACCCTGTGTTCTGCATAGCGGCGGCGATGCCGTTGAGGCTGATGAGCAAGGCGTGGCCGAGCCGCTCGCGCTCCTGGTCGTCGGCGTGGCGCCATCGCTTCATGAGCTCGATCTGGGCGGCGTTGAGCACGTCGGTGTAAGGGTTCCGTACGGCGATGAGCCTGCGAATCGTCGGGTTATGGGCGAGCAACTCGTCGGATTCGGTGACCTCCAGGAGCAACTGGCGGGTCCGGTCGAACTCCCCGGCGAGGCGTTCGTGGAAGTCGTCGCCCTCGGCCAGTCGGGCATATCTCCGGGAGATCTCGAGGCGTGCGCGGGCCATCTCGAGCTGGGCGTTGTCGATGATGCTGCGTAAAAACGGCCAATCGGCATACCAGGCGCGGAGCTGCGCGAGGGTGCATTTCTCGGCCTCGATCGCCGCCTCGATTCCGGTTCCCACCCCGAACCAGCCGGGCACGTTGTAGCGAGTCTGGATCCAGGCGAAGTTCCAGGGGATGGCGCGCATATTCTCGAAGGTCGCCTCCCCGCCACCGCCGCGTGAGACCGGCCGCGAGGCGATGGGCAGCCGGCTGATATGTTCGATGGGGGTGACCTGCTGGTACCACGGCCAGAACTCGGGGTCGTCGATGAGCTCCCGGTAGGTCTGCATGGAGCGCTCGGCGATAAACTCCATCGCCTCGTCGCGCGCTCCGCCGCGTCCGGCGTCCGTGTCTCCGGCGGACTTTTGCGGCGTGGCCTGCATCATCGCGTGGACGAGCTGCTCGAGGTGGCGATGGGCGATGGGCTCGAGCGCGTAGCGAAACGAGATGACCTCTCCCTGCTCGGTCAGCCGGATGCGCCCGGTATACGACTCCGAGGGTAGGGCGATGAGCGCGCGCTTGGTCTGGCCACCGCCGCGACCGACGCTGCCGCCGCGGCCGTGGAACATGCACAGCTCGACGTCGTGGGCACGGCAGACCTGGCCGAGGGCGCGCTGGGCCTTGTGCAGCGACCAATTCGCCATCCAGAATCCGCCGTCCTTCGAGCTGTCCGAGTAGCCGAGCATCACCTCCTGGAAGCGGTCGCGGCCGTCGAGCTGGGCGGCGTAGGCTTCGTTGGAGAACAGCGCCTCCATGAACTCGGCCGCGCCGGCCAAGTCCTCGATGGTCTCCAGCAGCGGTACGACCTCCAGCGGAACAAAGCCGCGGCCGTCTTTGTCGTGTCTGCCATGACGCCTACTCCATAAGCCGGCCTCCTTGGCGAGCAGGAGCACCTCGAGCATATCGCTGATCTGGTGGGTCATGCTGACCACCCAGGCACGCACCGAGGCGGGCTCGTCTTGCTTGGCGCGGCGCACGGTCTCGAAGACCTCGAGCAGCTCGCTGGTCTGCTCGCTGAGCTCGGCGCCGATATGCGGCCTGAGCGGGCGAGGGTTTGCGAGTTCGGCCGCGAGCAGCTCGAGGCGCGCGTCCTCATCGAGGGAGTCGTAGCTGTCCTCGACGCCGGCCACACGAAGCAACTCGGCCACGGCTCTTTCGTGCTTTGCGCTGTGCTGGCGGATGTCGAGGCTCGCCAGGTGAAAGCCAAACGCGTCGACCTGTGCGAGGATGTCGAAGAGGTCTCCGTCGGCGAGGTTTTCGAGCCCCGATTGGCGCAGCGCGGCGTCGATGACCTCGAGATCGCGGCGAAAATCAGCCGCCGCGTAATTCTGGGGCTTACCATCGCCAGCGGCATCTTCGTCAGCGGCATCTTCTGGGGGAAACGCGCCGCGATCTAGGGCGGCCTCGAGCTTTTGAATCACGTAGGTCAGCTTCTTGCGAAACGGCTCGTGGCGGTAGTTGCGGTCGAGGGCATCGAGGGTGTCCGCGTCGAGCGTGACGCTGTGGGCGTGGGCGTCGATGGACTCGAAGAGCAGATCGGGCAGCTCGACGTGGCGAGCCGAGACGCTCAGCTCCTGGCGCAGTTTCTCGACGGCCTCGATATGTTTGGTGATGGCGACAGATCGCTGCTTCTCGAAGGTCTCGCGGGTGACTTGCGGGGTGACGTTGGGGTTGCCGTCGCGGTCGCCGCCGATCCAGGAGGCGTAGCGGATGACGTTGGGCACCTCGGGCGGCTCGTCGACATATTGGTCCAGCGCGCGCACGATATCCCGGTGGACGTCCGGCACCGTGTCCCAGACCGTGGTCGCCAGGAAGTACAGCCCGAAGTCGACCTCGTCGACCACCCGTCGGCGCTCGGTGCGGATCTCGTCGCTGGTGATCATCAGCTCGACCTCGGCGCACAGCGCCGCGGTGAGCCGGTCTACCTCCGGCGGCGTGCGATCCTCTCGACCCAGCTCGAGCAGGCGGTTGGCGATGCGGCGCTGGATGTCGAGCAACGTGCGCCGGCGCGCTTCGGTCGGGTGCGCGGTCAGCGTCGGCTCGATGAGCAATTTGGAGAGCAATTGGCCGAAATCCTCGCCCGATAATCCCGCCTCCACCAGCGTGGCGACCGCCTGCGCGACCGACTCGTCGCGCGGTGTTTTCCTTGTCGCGCGGCGCTCCCGCTCGCGATTGATGCGTGCGATCTCGAGTTGCTCGGCGTTATTCGCCAGGCGGAAATAGGCCGCATAGCTGCGAAGCGCACCCTCTAACTGCTCGATGGACAGCTCACCGACGCGGTCGAGGAGCGTGTCGCCCTCGTCTGGACTCTTCGCCAATCCTCGAAGCGATTCGACCACCTCGAAGACCTCCTCGCCGCGGTGCTTTTTGATCGCGTCGCCCAGCAACCGGCCGAGCAGATCGACCTGGCGGCGCAGCGGTTCGCTCAGTCCTTGTTCGTCGTTGTTTCCGAAGGTCATGATGGGGCTCCGCAAAGGAGGCGGTGGCTCGAGTGCGCGATAACCTAAGGGCGCATGCGCTCGAGGCAACAGTCTGCGGGGCCGGTCAGCGAGGGCCGCTGGCACCGTGGCGGAGGGCGCCACGGTGCCAGAGGCGAGGTGCGGAAATCACTTCACGGTGAACTCGAGGGTCTCCAGGTTATTGCCGTCCTCGTCCTGGACGTCGACCTTCCAATCACCGGCGGAGCCGACGGTGCGTCGTCCCCACGTGCGCCAACGGTAGCTCTTGCCGACGTCGAGTTCGATGGTGCCGGCCTCGGCGTCGTTGCGAAAGAAGACCAGGTTGACCTTGCGCTCCTGCTTGGGGTTCTTCATCGCCAGCCACACCGTGACCTTGTCGCCGGTGCTAAACGAGCTGCTTTTGTCGACGGCCTCACGGTCCTCGACGTCGGTGGTCGTCTTGGCGTCGATGACCGAGACGGCCGAGTTGGACGCCGAGCTGGCCGTATTGGCGCGGGCTTTCTTCTTCTGGGCCTTCTTAGCCTTCTGCTTGGTGTTGTCGTTCTGCGCTTTCTTGTTGGCCTTCTTTGCTTTCTTGGCCTTATTAGGCTCTTCGTCGTCGCCGGCTGCCGCGAGCGGCGTGAAGAGGAACGTGGCGCCTATGATGGCGAAAATCATCATGAACATTCTTCGTCGCATTGGTTTCTCCCATGGTCATGGAATGCATTGCCCGCCCAAACGCGGTCTCGACCCAGACCTTTGCGCGCAAGCCGCGCCAGATTCGAGGTCTGATGACGAGTTCGATTAGCTGATGAATTGTCATGGTAGCAATTGATCTCCAGAATCGCCACACCCCGAGACTATTGACGCGGCTTCGTCGAGCTACCATGGTACGTCCGTTCGCCAACCCATCCCGATGAAAAGGAGATCCAAATGGCTGATCCGAACGCACCCGACGACGTCGCAGCACCGCCCGAAGATACCACCACCACCGATAGTGGCTTGGCCTTTCGCATCCTCGAAGAAGGCCAGGGCGACCAGACGCCCTCCGAGACCGATACGGTGCGGGTCCACTACACCGGGTGGACGACCGACGGCAAGAAATTCGACAGCTCCCACGACCGCGGAAAGCCGGCCGAATTCCCCCTCAATAAGGTCATTCCCGGTTGGACCGAGGGTGTCTCGATGATGACGGTCGGCGAGAAGCGCCGCCTGTGGATCCCCGAAGACCTCGCCTACGGCGGCCGCCCCGGTGCGCCTCAGGGCATGCTCGTATTCGACGTGGAGTTGATCGCGATCGTCAATTAAAGAGAAACGCATAAGCCCCTAAACCCGTTCTGGCTTGTTGACTGGCGCATCTTGACCACCGATTTCACATCGACGATGCTGCTCACATCGCCTCGCTACATCGGTGGTCAAGCTGCATCCAGTCACCTTCGCCATCTTCGGGTTTAGCAACTTGCGCATTTCTCAGTAGGACCGATCTATCAGGGCGCCCAGCGCCCGTAGTCGCTCGCCGTCGAGTCGGAGGGCTGGAATCCCTGACAGTCGGAGGTCTGGTTGAAACCCGGATCTGCAGTATCGAATATATTCCCCCCAATATCGGTCAGCGGCTCGGTGGAGCCGTGGCCGGTCGCATACATCTCTGCGGCACCCCAGCCGTAGTTATCTCCGTAGGAGTTACGCGCGCCGGATAGCTCGTGAGCGTAAATGAGCGTGCTCGTGGACTGCGATAGGCCCGTTTCGACTTGAGCGGTCGCCTGGTTCAACAGGTTGTCGGAGATAAAGATATTCGACGATCCGTCGGCCACCGTGATCGACTGGGTAGCGTTGTGGACGGTATTGTAACGGATGGCCATATTGATCGGGTCGCCTGCACTGCCGCCCAGCCATACGCCTGCACCGTGGGTCGAGTCGTAGAGCAGATTCCGCTCGATGACGCCGCTTTCCTGGCCGTTGGCCTGAGGGAAGTCGACCTGGATATTATGATAGATATCCGGCGGTGGCGGCTGGTCGGGGCCGTGAGGGCTCGCTTGGACGTCGTGGATGCAGTTGTTCTCGACGGTGAATCCGCCGGGTCGGCCGGCGGCGCTCGAGCTGCCGGTGATTCGGAGGTTGATCTGGTCGAGGCCGCCCCACACCTCCGAGTTGCGAAATTGCCAGCCGAGCCCGTCGCTGAGCTCGACCAACTCTGAATATGGGTCGCTGACGCCCGGCTCGCGGGTCACGTTGATGCCATCCCACACCCAATAGACCAATCCATGAAGCCGCACGTGACCGGCGACGATCGGGCGCTCGCCGCTGCGATTGATCACCAGGATCTCTTCGCTGGACGTGCCCTCCGAAGGGTTGCTCAGGTCGATCTCCTCCTCGTAAGTGCCGCCGCCCACGCGCAGGGTCTGGCCCTTCGACAACTGGGGCAGGGCGTGGCTCAAAGTGCGCCATGCCTTCGCGGGCGTCGTCCCGTCGTTGGAGTCGCTGCCGGAGGTGGTCACATAGAAGACGGTCGGGTCGGGATCGTCGCCGTTATGATTGCCGCCGTCGCTGAGCCCACCGTCGTCGTCGCCACTTCCGCCGCCGTCGTCGTCGTTGGTGCCGCCGCCGTCGAGCGAACCACCACCGTCGAGCGAGCCACCACCGCCGTCTTGCCCACTGTTGCCGCCGCCGTCGTCGAAGCCGCCGTCGTGGGTGCCGTTATTATTGCCACCGTTGTTATTGCTGCCGCCGCCGTCGTCGAAGCCGCCGTCGTGGGTGCCGCTATTGCTGCCGCCGTTATTTGTGCCGCCGCCGTTATTTGTGCCGCCGCCGTTATTGTCGCCGCCGTGAGACGCGTCGGCCGCATCCGGGTCGTAATAGCTCGTCAACCGGCTCTCATTCGTACAACCGACAGCCAAGAGACAGGCGGAAAATATCAACGCGAGGGTATATCCAACTTTCATGGTCGAGCTCCGACGTGAGGTCACCTGCGCCTATCTTCTCAGTTTCTGGCCCCAATGGAAAACGCCGCACTTAGCACCTCGAGAAAGCGACTCGGCAGGCTCGCGTCGTTCGAGATACGAGGTCAGAAAATACCATCCCAGCACGAGGTTGGTCACGCCCGCCACCGGCAGCGCCAGCCACGCCAGCCATCTGGGGAGATCGGCTTCTTGATGTCTTTGACCCAGCGAGCATGCTCGGCGATGATGGAAAAGATCTCAACCATCCCTGAGTCGAACCACCGGAGCCGCAATGAGTCTTCGACGAAAGCTTGCGATTGCCACCTGGAGTGCCCCGAGTGAGGGCAATATCTACGGCAAGCTGACCCTCGATGTCACCGAGGCCCAGCGATATATCGAGCATGTGCGTGAGACGACCGGCGAAAAGATCACCGTCACGCACCTAGTGGGCAAGGCGGCGGCCAACGCCCTCGAGGAGGAGCCGAGCCTCAACGGGCGCATCTTATTTCGGCGCTTTGTCCCCTTCGACACCATCGATCTTGCCTTCCTGGTGACCATCGGAGAGGGCGCCGACCTCGCCAAGGTCAAGGTCGACGACGCCGACGAGAAGTCCGTCGCCGAGATCGCCTCCGAGCTGCGCGAGCACGCCCGAAAGCTGCGCAAGGGCAAAGACGAGACCTTCGAGAAGTCCAAAGGTCCCCTCAAGATGATGCCGCGCTTTTTGCTGCCCGGCTTCCTCAAATTCATCGGCTGGCTGACCAGCGGCCTCGGCCTCGACCTGTCCAGCTTCGGCCTCGAGGCGTTCCCCTTCGGCTCGTGCATCGTCACCAGCGTCGGCATGCTCGGCATCGACGAGGGCTTCGTGCCGCCCACGCCGTTCGCACGTGTGCCCGTCTACGTGCTCGTCGGCGCCATCAAGGAGCAACCCACCGTCATCGACGGCGAACTCGCCGTGCGCGAGATGCTCACCATCACCGCCACCGTCGACCACCGCTTCGTCGACGGCTACCAACTCGGCACCCTCGCCCGCGCGTTTCGGCAGGTCTTCGAGGACCCCTGGTCGTTGGAAGGCAAGTCGCTGGAAGGCAAGTCGCTGGAAGGCAAGTCGCTCGAGGGCAAAGCGTTCGAAGGGACCGCGGAGCCAGATGAGGCGGAGAGCCAAGAAAAGGCAGGCGTCTGATAACCCCCGTGGGTGCGCCGCCCGAACGCTCGCCCAAAACCGAACCATCCGAACGATTGCATGACCACGGAACCAAACCATAGCTGGGGGTAAGACCAGCCGAGTCGCCACCGGCCGACTCGGCGAGGCGCACCCCCAGAGAGGGTCGCCGCTCAGCGCCGCCCAATAAATGATAGGTCGGACACTGCAGAGAGCCGCAAATAGTCAGTCGCCGCTCGCCTCGCTCGGCGCCATCGTGACTGACGCCGCTCACCTCGACGAACACACTGCCCGCGGTAGGTGTCGAAGGCCCTGCAGAGGTCGTGATGCTCGCGGTCGTTCACTCATCCGGCATCCACAGGACGACTTGCATCCGGTGTGGGTCGTCGGGCTTGGGGCGCAAACGCTCGGCCAACTCGGTTTCGGAGCAGTCGGCCAACACGCCGTGGATGATCTCGCGCGAGAGCTGGTTTTCGATGGACACCTCGCTGGTGATCGGCAGCCCACGCGGCCTGGCGATCGCTACGGCCTCTCTCCAGAATGCTTTGGAGATACCTTGTCTTCTGAAGGGCTCGCGCACGAAAACGGCCCCGAGTTCGAGGCAGCGTCCCATTTCGTAGGAAGTGCCGTCGATTTCTTGGAGAAGGCAAAATCCGACAGCTTCCGTCGAGGTTTTGGCCACGAGTACGTGCCGAGCGGAGGTGTCGCTCCAATATTCGAGAAACGCAGGCTTAGAGGGCTGGGCCATTTCACCGGCGAAGTCCGCGACCGATTCGTGGTACTGCTCCACTAGGCTCCAGGCACCCGCGAGGGCGTCGGGACTCACTTTGTGGATCTGAATCTCCGGCATCATCATGAGGTTATTAGGGTGTTGAGGGAAGTGGTGGTTAGTTCTGGTCCGGCCGGCGGTTGAAGCTCGCTCGAGCGCCTCAACGCATGTTTGAATATCCTCAAAGCTCGGCAGTATGAGCTCCGCGCCCGCACGTCGGAGACGGTCGGACTGTTCGCCGCGCGCGAGCCCGACAAACCCGCAGTCAGTGCGTCTGGCGGCCCGTACGTCCCACGGACCGTCTCCGACATACACCGTTGACTCGACGGATGCTCCGGTGCGGTCTACCGCACGCTTGCGCGCTACCTCGAGAATCTCTTCTCGCCGGTGCGAGTCGCTCGAGGTCGCCAGGGGTAGACCTTCGAAGGCAATGCCCGCTTCGGAAAGCTTGAGACGAGCAGATGCTTCCCAGGCGCCGGTGGCGAGGGCGACGATATGCTCTTGCGAGCCGCGCAGATGCTCGATGAAGGCGACGGCGCCCGGTATCGGCTGCACGCGGCTGCCCGAGATTAGGCGGCGCAATCGGGTGATGAATTTCTCTCGGATGTCGGCGAGCGTCGAGTCGGGATTGGCATAGCGGCCGTCGCGCTCGAGGAGTTCGCGGGCGATCCCCTCGTCGGTGACGTGCTCGAAAATGTCCCAGTCGATCGTCTCCGTGTCGATGTCGACATAGCGACCCATGACCTCCAAGAAGCACTCGGCGTCGAGTTTGCTGCTCTGAGTCAGGGTGCCGTCGATGTCGAAGATGACTAGGTGCATGCGGTGTGTCCAGACAAGCCTGAGGTGCAGGAGGTCCGAGGTTCAATAAGCTGAACGTGGCAGGCGTCCGATAATCCCTCCGTGGGTGCGCCGCCCCGGGAGCGCCTATGGCGCCCCCGACGTCGGCTTACCCACGGCTATGGTTTGAATCCCGCACGAAACCACGTCATGGGGTGATCGAGTTAAAGGCGCACCGCCCGAATGATCGCTTGGCCACTGATCGCTTGGCCACGAAACCAAACCGCACTGCCCGAATGCTCACATGGCCACGAAACCAAACCGCACCGCCCGAATGCTCACATGGCCACGAAACCAAACCGCACCGCCCGAATGCTCGCCGGGCCACGAAACCAAACCATAGCTGGGGGTAAGACCGGCGCCTTTTGCCGGTCGCACCCCCAGAGAGGGTCGCCGCTCGACGACGCTCGACGACGCTCGCCACGCCCCGAAAAACTCACCTAACATCACTCCGGCGCCAACACCTCACGCCCCGTCGCACCCTCCACAACCTGCTCGACCGAAAAGCGCATCGGCAGCGTGTCGTTGCCCAGCCACAGCGCCGCCTGGTCGTCGAAGTGCGGCGAGTCGGTCAGTGCGGACTGGCCGCCGGGGATGATGTTCTGCCGGACTGAAGCGTCGCTCCAATACTCGAGGAACGCAGGCTTTGAGGGCTATGCGGCGCGTCCAGAAATCTGTTATCACGAGACAGACGACTAAAGCCGTACTCTGAGGCCGCGTATGAGCCAAGCACGAGTCAAGCAGGGGCACGTCAGGTGCCTGCAGATTCTCACCGTTGTCATTGCTCTTTGCGTCCTTGGTGGCACGGCCTGGGCCGCCGAGCCTGCCGAGAACTCACCATCAACGTCGCAAGCGGATTCAGGCTGGGACTCCGTGCTCGTTGGCGTGGAGGCAGGGGGGATGACTCTTCTCGACGGAGGCGATGGCGCGCCATTCGGTCCAAGGGTGGCCGCCACCGCGACCTTGCGCGACGTGTTTCCGATACTCGATCCACGCCTTAGCGTTGAAGGGCAGTGGGTCGAGCCTCATCGCGATATTGTCATCGGAGCGGGTGCACGGATCGCCTATCCGGCGGGCCGACTCGAGCCATTGCTCGACATGACCTTCCTTTTCTCGCCGCTGCACGTGGGGACCGATTCGTTCATGTTTCCGCGTCTCGCGTTGGGCCTGCAGTACAGCGGGAACGACGATATGTTCATCGGAGGAACGGTCGGCTACGTGAGTCGCGGAGTTCTGACCTTTCCCTTTGCGCTCCAAGTCGGTGTTGACGTTGCGTGGCGGCTTTGAATAGGCGCTTGCCTTTGCTGAGGCGTGAGCATTGCGAGATGCTCGTTGTCCTGTTCGAATCCCCGGCGGACGAGTCGTTCGGCGCCTCACCAGCTGATCAATCGCCGCTTGCCTGGGTAGGCACCATCGTGACGGTGCGCTCGGCCTGCTCGCATGCCGGCGGGCAATCGGGGCCGTTGGGGTGATACGTTTCATAGGAGACGTTCACGCCGCCGATGTAGGCGAGGTTGGACGATGAGTCCGCGTCCCGCACGTTCAGGCTAATCTCGCTGACGCCGCTCACCTCGACGAATACACTGCCGGCGGTCCCACACCAATAGCCGTCCTCAGATCCACGCGAAGCATCGCTGCATTCAATCGCAATGACCTCGCCGTCGGCGGTGACGTCACCGCGGAAGCCGTCGATTGGGTTTCCGTCGCCGTCTTCAAAGTTTAGGGTGAGGCCGTCTTGGCATCCCCTCATGGTACACTCCCCCATCCCGCTTCCACACCCCGCGGCGCCTATCAGCAGACACGTAGCTATTGACGCGATCAAAACTTCGGTGGCTTTCATGCTTGCTCCTTTTTAGTACGGCGAGTTGGTCACGGCTTCTGGGGTTCAATGAGCCGAACGTGGCAGGCGTCCGATAATCCCTCCGTGGGTGCGCCGCCCCGGGAGCGCCTATGGCGCCCCCGACGTCGGCTTACCCACGGCTATGGTTTGAATCCCGCACGAAACCACGTCATGGGGTGATCGAGTTAAAGGCGCACCGCCCGAATGATCGCTTGGCCACTGATCGCTTGGCCACGAAACCAAACCGCACTGCCCGAATGCTCACATGGCCACGAAACCAAACCGCACCGCCCGAATGCTCACATGGCCACGAAACCAAACCGCACCGCCCGAATGCTCGCCGGGCCACGAAACCAAACCATAGCTGGGGGTAAGACCGGCGCCTTTTGCCGGTCGCACCCCCAGAGAGGGTCGCCGCTCGACGACGCTCGACGACGCTCGCCACGCCCCGAAAAACTCACCTAACATCACTCCGGCGCCAACACCTCACGCCCCGTCGCACCCTCCACAACCTGCTCGACCGAAAAGCGCATCGGCAGCGTGTCGTTGCCCAGCCACAGCGCCGCCTGGTCGTCGAAGTGCGGCGAGTCGGTCAGTG
>JBKGZI010000180.1:0-11088 GCA_046545675.1 Persicimonas sp. | reverse complement strand
CAACAGCGCGTCAATCATCGAGATGTGTATGATGAAAAGGCATCTTGCCGTCAGAGAAGGGCTTAAGAACGCATTTCTGACGCCCAGAGGACGTCAGTCCAATGCTTTTGCGACAGCCTCAGGGACGCCGTCGCTCCGGTGGGCGTTCAGCGGCCCTCCAACCTCACCAACTCAACGAAAAGCTCGCCCCGAGCCCGCCGTCGGTGGCGGTGGGGCTGACGGCAAAGGCGGTGTCGTCGTCGCGCGGGGCGCTGGCGACCTCGGGGCGCGTCCAGAGGTCGTAGACCTCGCTGATACGCAACACGGTCAGGGCGACCGCGCCGCTGATCATCATCACCTCGTTCATGCGTTGGTCGGCCCGAGACGGGCGGCTGGTGCGATCCTCGTCGGCGCTGTGCGGCAGATCCTCGAGGCTTCGGACCAGGCCAATGGTCATCACCGCGGCGCTCATCGCCTCGCCGACCGTATAGAACCAGCCGGTGGTGCCCCACTCGCCGACGATGGCGTGGCCGATGCCGAATCCGTAGTACGAGCCGACCAGCCCGCCCAGGACGTAGCGAGTCCTGGAGATCGGCTGCTTGTCGTCCCGGACGACTGGCGACGTCGAGGCACGCTGGCGCGAGTCTTGTCGGGGCTGGTCGTCTTGTCGGGGCTGGTCGTCTTCGTCAGCTTGCTGCTCGACCGGTGGTGGCGGAGCCGGCGGCGCCGCCGGCTCGGCGCCGGCCGTCGGCGCCCACGCCATCGCCGTCAGGGCCACCACGACCGCCCACACACCAATCGTCTTTTGAAAATGAGTCACAATCACCGTCGATCTCCGCTGGAGGTCTCCTCGCTACAGGTTAGGTATTTGCATCAAGCGTGCCATCACCCGGTCCATTGAGAGGGCTTTCAATTGTCTGCAAGGCGCAGCTCGAGAGAGACATCCGCGCCCCACCCTTGGAGCAGTGATGCTCCATTCACAGCAACACCAAGAACCAAGAACCAACAACCAAGAACCAAGAACCAAGAACCAACAACCACCATAGCTGAACTCGACGGCGAGATCTGCTAATGTAGATCCTATCGTCCCATCATATCCTCACCGGGAAGTACCCATGCGTCACTTTGGCCTCACCGTCACCGCTCGGCTCCTCGCCCTGAGCCTATGCTTGCTCGTATGCGCTCAATGCTCCTATGACTCCTCGCTGACCAGGCTCCAATGTGAAGAGGAGGGTGATCGGAGCGCAGATCGAGTCTGCCGCGATGGCGTGTGGGTCGACGAGAAAGGCGACGGCGAGCCCGACGGCGGCGAGATCGTCGACATCGGTGACGCCGATCCAACCCCCGACGCCGCAGACGCCGCAGACGTCGCCGACGCCGCCGACGCCGCAGACGCCGCAGACGCCACCGACGCCGCAGACGTCGCCGACGCCTCGGATGCCGGCGACGTCGATGCCGGCGATGTGTGTGTGCCGCTGACCGAGACTGAGATCTGCGCCGCCGTCGGCCGCGAGTGCGGCGCGGCGACCGGCGACGATGGGTGTGGCTCGAGCATCCCGATTGAATGCGGCGACTGCCCGAACGGCCGCAGCTGCAACGCTGGCACCTGCGGCCCTCCCAACTGCTTCGACGGCGTTCAAAACCAGGACGAGACCGACGTCGACTGCGGCGGCTCGTGCAACGCCTGCGGGGACGGCGCCGCATGTGACGACGACGACGATTGCGCCCTTGGGAAGTGTGTGGACGACCAGTGCGTATCTTGTTTCGACGGCATTAAAAACGGCGACGAGACCGCCATCGACTGCGGCGGCGGCGACTGTGCCCCCTGTGGCGACGGCGCCGCCTGCGCCGGTGACAACGACTGCATTTGGGGCGATTGCGTGGACGATATCTGTGTGTCGTGTTTCGACGGCATCGAGAACGGCGAGGAGACCGACGTCGATTGCGGCGGCGGTACCTGTCGCGGATGTGCGCTGAATGCCGATTGCAGCGGCGACAACGATTGCCTCAGCGACGACTGCGATGGGAATTCTTGCGCGTGGGACAACGCCAACGAAGCTGACGACGGCGACTCCTGCGGAGCAGACGACCAATGCAAATCCGACCGCTGTGATCGCGGCGTCTGTATCTCCTGTGAGGACGGCGAGCGAAACGGCGACGAGACCGACGTCGACTGCGGCGGCGCCTGCGGCCCCTGCGATCCCGGCCAAGTCTGCTCGGGCAACGGCGATTGTTTGTCGAATCGCTGCGACGACGGGCTGTGCGTAACGTGCTTCGACGGCATCCGAAACGGCAATGAGACCGGCGTCGACTGCGGCGGCGACTGCGGACGCTGCACCGACGGCAACGCCTGCTCCAGCAACAGTGATTGCCTGTCGAATCGCTGCGATAACGGCATGTGCGTGTCGTGTCACGACGGCATTCGAAACGGCAACGAGAGCGACGTCGACTGCGGCGGAAGCTGTGCGCCTTGCAACGACGGGTCGATCTGCGCCCAGGACAACGACTGCGCACTTTCGGATTGCGACGACGGACTTTGCGGCGGCGGACAATCCTGCACCGACGCCTGCGACGACGGCTCGGCCTGCGATAGTGACGACGGCTGCGACTCCGATAGGTGTAGCCGCGGCATGTGCGTCTCGTGCGACGATGGCGTGCGAAACGGCGACGAGACCGGCGTCGATTGCGGCGGCGACTGCGACGGCTGCGCCAGCGGGGAGTTCTGCGACCAAGACGGCGATTGCGAGTCGGATATCTGTGAGGACGGCCTCTGCGCCTCCTGCGACGATGGCATCCGAAACGGCGACGAGACCGGCGTCGACTGCGGCGGCAGCGAATGCGACGAGTGTGGCGACGGCGAGACTTGCAACCAAGACGGCGACTGTGACTCGAGCCATTGCGACGACGGTCTATGCGTCTCTTGTAGTGACGGCATCCGAAACGGCGACGAGTCGGACGTCGATTGCGGCGGCTCCGACTGCTCCAGTTGCCCCGAAGACAGCACTTGCGGCAGCGATAACGATTGCAATGAGGGTGAGTGCCAGGATTACGGGATCTGCGTTGACGATTGAGCCCTCTGCGAGAGTAAGCCCTCTGCGATAATGGACCTTATGGCAGAGGAATCCTAAAAAAATATAAAAACATAATCGCGGCGTTGTTCTTGTTGGGATAGGTTGTGGGTATCTTTGTATATATCCAACCTGGTGAGGCCGTAAGTTATGGGAATCCTTCGTAAATATGTCGCAGTCTAGGGAGTGCTTGTCGCCCTGGTGCTTATTTTTGCGCCGCTCGACGCGAGCGCGCAGCAGGGCGACCGGGTGCTGGTTTATGACGGGGAAGGAGGCAACGGAACGGACGTGAGCCGTTTTTCGAATGCCATGATCGCGGCCGGTGCAGCCGGCGTGGATCGCTCGACGAGCCTGAGCAATCTGCCCGATTATCGACTCATCGTGCTCTTCAACAACGCGAACCTCTCGTCGACCAGCAGAAATACGCTGACCAACTTCTATAACTCGGGCGGTTGGATCCTCGGAGTGGTCGAGGCCGAGGGGTACTCTTCGAGCTCGATCACCAACTATAATTATCTGACCAGCCAGATCGGGCTGGGCAATTTATACGCCGGAGGCTCCTACGACTCGGGGTGCCAGTCGACCTCGAATATCGACTCTCATCCGCTCACCACGGGGGGCAGCTCGATTCTTTTCGGCTGGGGCAGCGAGATCACCAACGCCACGCCTCTAATCCGCATGGCCGGCAACAACCGCCCCTTGGCTGGTATCTCGGGGCGCTTTATCGCCCTGGGCGACACCAATATGCTGTCGAGCTGCGACGACGGATCGCGCAATAACGACACCTTCTATCAAAATATCTGGTCGGCCACGACGATGGACGTATCCATCAGCGGGTGGCTATTGCGTGACCGACTCACATACCGTCAGCGTGGAAAACGTCGCGCCGACCTTCACCTCCTCGGCGCCGACCACGGCGACGGCCGGCCAATTCTACGACTACACGATGAGCGCGACCGACCCGGCCGGCGCGGCGGATCCGCTGACTTTCTCGCTCGACAGTGGCCCCGCCGGTGCGAGCCTGTCGGGCGCGACCGTCGAATGGACGCCGACCTGTTCGCAACTGAGCAGCCACGACTTCGACGTGTCGGTCTCCGATGACGACGGCGCGACCACCCCGCAGAGCTTCACCGTAGTGGTGAGCGACACCGACGACGACGGCGACGGCGTCGATTCGAATTCCGCGTGCTCGAGGAGTAGGGTGGATTTGAGGCTTGGGGAACGCCATCGGCGCCAGACCTTCTAGGTCTGGTGCTTGAGGCGTGCGGTTCAGATGATTGAACCGCCCGCCTCTTTTTTGTGGCTCTACTTATGTGGCGACCGAGGGCACCGGGTACAGCTCGGTGGACTCGACGGTGACGTCGTCGTGGTTGTCGGCGCCGATGGTCACCTCGATGATGCCGTGGTCGTCTGTGCCCATGCGGTCTCCACCGGTCGGCTCGTCGCCGGCGTCGCCTCCATCGTCATCAGAGGTGCTCAGCAGGGTATGCGGACTCGCCGGTCCCTGGAATTCCACGCGCAGATTAACCTCCTCGCTGGCCTCGAGCGTGCCGTCGAAGCTCTCGGCGGTGTCGGTGTCGATGGCGTCGATCAGCGGCAAGGTCGCCTTCGAGACGCCGTCGCCGTCAAAGAGTTCGATGGTGACGACCTGCAGGCCGGTGGCCTCGCCTTCGCCGTCGTTGCTCAGCCGCAAGGTGATCTGGGCGTCTTCGCAATTCATTTCGTACGAGCAATCTTCACCCTCTGCGCAATCGCCCGCGAAGGCGCCGTCGTCGCCGTCGCTCGGGGCCTCGCCGCTCATCGTGCTCTCGGCGGTATATCCGTCACCGGGACAATCCAGATAATTTCCGAGGTGGCCGGAGACGTACGTGGCGCTGAGATCGGGCTGGTCTTGCTGCTCGGTCTCGCACTCCTCGCCGGTGCACTCCCGGAGGTTCCACGCGTCCTCGGTAGGCTCCACGCAGGCTGCAGAAAGCGAGACGGCCAGGGCGAGTATCATCACGGTTATTTTCTTCATCATTCTCTCCATATTTGTGCAATCTCGTTAATTTCGTGGTTCTCGCAAATGACGTGCTCTTGTGCGGCTTTTGAGGCCGACGTTAAGGTTCTTGGTTCTTGGTTCTTGGTTCTTGGTTCTTGGTTCTTGGTAAGACGGTCAACTTGGAGCGCAGTACCAAGAACCAAGAACATGAGCGTAAGTCTTGTTAGCTGCGTGGCAGCGAAGGCTTGGCGAAAAGCACATAGTCAGCATCACGGAACCTAAAGTGTTTCGAGGTAGTCAATGAGTTGGTCCCTTTGGGCGTCGGTGAGTTCGGGGTGTCCGTTGTCGAGGAAGGCGCGCAAGGTGGGCGCGCTGGCGTCGTGTAAATAAGGGGCGGCTTCGGAGATGCCGATCAGGCTGGGCACTTTATAAAAGCCGGTGCCGCGAAACGCGCTATGGGCGGCTTTCTGGTCGACCGGCAACTCGTCGGCTTCGACGAGATCGCCGCCGAAGCCCTCGTCGGGCAGGTGGCAGTCGGCGCAATGTTGCTCGAAGAGCTCGAGGCCGGCGCTGGTGTCGCGCGGCTGGGTATCTGGGCGAGCCGGCCGCTCGAGCGACAGCACGTACATCGCCAGCGCCCAGGTCAGCCTGCGATCGGGGCGAGCCTCCATGGAGTGGCCGGGGATATATTGGGTCTCGAAGCGAATGGCCAAAGATGCCGGCGAGGCCACACGCACCGCGGCGCTGGAGTTGATATAGCGGGCGTGGGAGAGGCCCCACAGATCCGGGATCGAAAGCGGGTCGGTCACCCCGTCGTCGGTGACGTCGACGGTGCCCGCCGGCCACTCGGTATAGGCGCCGGGCTCGGCGCCTCGGGCCCGGGCGAAGAGCTCGCGCCCCCGGCCCAGGTCGAGCTCGCGGGCGGCGCGACCGGCCTCGCCACGGGCGCCGTGGCACAGCCCGCAGGTCGCCGCCGTGCGAAGCCGTCCGCGGTCGTCCTCGTAGCGCACGAGCCCGCGAAGCGTGCCGTCTTCGCGGGTCTCGAAGCCGACTTCGTCCCACAGATCGGGCCGCTCGACCAACCACTTCAGGTAGGTGTCTCGACGCATCGGCATCGACCAGAACACGTCTTCGCCCAGGGCGAGCCATTCGTCGTAAGTCTGGGGGGTTTGCTCGGGCGTGATGCGCCGGCCGTCGAAGGCGGGCTCATTGCCTACGGGCTCATTGCCTACAGGCATAACGCGCGCGTCGATTTTAGGCAGCAAGTCCCAGCCCGAGTCTTCGAGGGCATAGGCCGTCAGCCGCTTGCGAGCATACGGCAGCTCCGGACGCCACAGCGACGCCTCGAGCTGGGCGCGCCGCCAGGAAGCGTCGTGCAGATAATCGTCAGTATGCTCGAGCATCCACCGCGCGTGGTCGGGCGCGTCCACCTCGGCCTCCGGCTCCGGTTCCGTGGCCGCCCCGCAACCGAGCGCAAAAAGCGCAAAAACGGCGGCGACGGCTGCGGCGATAAGCAGGGTTATGGGGAGCTGTCGTCTCATGGGAGAGCATAGCTGCAGCATCCATGCCGCGTCCCTCATAAAGAATCTCGTAAGGGAAGGGGGTTCCCCGACGCGCCGCGTCTCATGCGGGTTTGCGCGACTTTTTCGCGTTGGGAGATACGCAAAAGCCGTTGCTCGACGGTGTTGGGATCGGTGTTTTCTGAAGAATCGCGGCGAGGCATCACAAAAATCTGATGCCGCGCAGACTCCGACCCATAGAACGCAAAAAACCCCGACCATCCACAAGGGATGATCGGGGTTCTTTTAGATGGCGACGGCAGGCCGTATAAGGGCCGTCGGCAACCACCTATTTCAGGCTATCGCCGAGGTTCAGAGCTGAACCACGTTGGCGGCCTTCGGACCTTTCGGGCCGGGCTCGACGTCGAATTCGACTTCGGCGTCTTCGGCGATGGTTTTGAAACCCGACTGCGCGAGAGCGCTGAAGTGCAAGAAGACATCGTCGCCGCCGTCATGGCGCTCGATGAAGCCGTAGCCTTTGTCTTCGTTGAACCACTTCACTTTACCTTGAACTTTTTCCGACATGCTTTCCTCGTATACTCGATGCTTCGATACATGAATCCCCGGTCCCGTTATAGATGGGCCGGAGGGCAATTTCGGATACTCGAACCCATCGAGCATCCGTCTCGCGGTCGCCAGTTTTCCTTGGAACTGACCAATCTTGTTCAGGCAAATCGACGAAGGAAGGAAGGTACTACATTCCAAACACTGCGGTCGTGCCGACAAAAACCAGAAACCCAAAAGGCAGGCTGTCCTCGAGATGTTGAGGGTGGGATAATCCCCACCAACGACTGACCATTATCAGCCGCTGGTCTATAAAGCAAATGGGAACCACTTTTTATTCAAAAAGAAAAGAATTGGGCGTGGCGTCGATGGCCACCGGGCCGGGTTCGTCGGGGCCGCGGTGCCACAGCGGCTCGAGCGCCGGGCCGAGCAGGCCGAGCACCGAGACCGCCAGGCCGCTGGTGAAGTGGTAGTCGTCGGCCTGTTGGCCGGGCACGTAGGCGGTGACGGTGCCGAAGAAGCGCTCGCCCAGGTAGAAGACGAACGTCGCCGTGCGGTTCTGGGCGATCGAGGTGACCGTGCGGCCATGGCGATTGGTTCGGTTGTGACGGTTGTCGCCGGTGCCGGTCTTGCCGCCGGCGACGATCGGCTCGCCGTCGACGAGGATCGGCGCCTCGGACAGCCGGTGGGCGGTGCCGTCTTCGACCACGTCGGCCAAGGTGCGGCGCAGCGTGCGGGCGACCTCGCGGGGCATGACACGCTCGGGCGGCTGCGGCGCGCGCTCGAAGCGCGTCTCGTAGGGCGTACCGGCGGCAAAATGCAGCGACTCGAAGCGCACCCTGGGCAGGCGGTAGCCGCCGTTTAGGATGATGCCCACCAGCTCGGCGAGCGCGGCGGGCCGGTCCGAAGAGCTTCCGATGGAGCTCGCGTAGGAGGGGACGAGCTCGTCGAAGGGGTAGCCCAGCCGCTTCCACTCCTCATGGACCGGCCCGAAGGCGTCTTGCTCCATCATGATCCGAATGCGCTGGTCCTGGGCGTGCTTTCGGCTGGTCTTGAAGAGCCAGCGGTAGATCTCCTGGCGCACGTCCGTGCTGGCATCGGTCACTTCAGCAAGACCGGCCTGCTCGGCCTCGCCGCGGCGGTAGCGCAGCAACCACAGCTCCAGCGGGTGCACCCCGGACAGATAGCCCTGGTCGTTCAGATCGATCTTGTCGGGGGCATATCTGGCGTACCACTCCTCGACGTGCTCGCGCTCGAATGGGCGGCCGAGCTCCTGCTCGATGAGCGAGTGGACCGTATAGATATCGGCCTCGGGACGGATCGTGCGCAGGGCGGCGACGAACTTCTTGGGCGTCCACGTCCGGTTCTTCAAGAAGCGCACCAGAGATTGCTCGGCGTCGTCGTCCTCGTAGCGGCGGTAGAAGTCACGCAAAAAGACCGTGCCCTCGAAGTCGGCGAACCGCTCGAGGTAGCGCCGGCGCCTGGGATCGTCGCGGTCGCGCAAGATCTGTGCGTCGACGCCGTCCTGCCGGAATAGATGAAAGCGTACGATGTCGCGCATCATGCGCACGAAGACCAGGTTGATCGACTGCTCGATGGCCAGTTGGACGGTCGGGGCGGCGCGGTCGTATTTATAGTTGAAATTCGAGAACCGGTGGATGCCCCCGCCGGTAAAGAAGCGCTCGCGCGGATCGGCTGAATATCGGCGCTGCATGGCCGCCTCGAGCAGAGCCTGCAGACTGCTGGTGGTATTCTGCTCGTCTTCAGCAGCGAGGTCGCGCATCTGGTCTATAGCCCAATGGGTTAGCCTGTCGGAGCTGTGGGGATCGAGCGTGTCGAGCTCATCGGCCGTCAAGCCGGCCAGCTCATCGTGGAGCTCGGCGACCACGTTCAGGTAGCTGGTCAGCGTGCGCAGCTTGGCCGTCGATCCCAGGTTGAGCTTCATGCCGTCGTTGAGGTTAAAGGGTTGGTCGTAGGTGTCCGCCTCCACGCGCAGAAGGTTGGCCTCCGGGGTGCGCTCATAGAGCGTGAAGCTGTAGATGACCTCCGACGGGTCGCCCTTGTCGAGCAGGCGGAACTCGTCGAGCCCGTTTTCGGCCACAAACGCCGGGTCGCCGAGCTGGGCGAGCGTCGCCTCCACGGCGTGCTGGACGTCCTGATTGACGGTGGTCTCCACGCCAAGGTCGTAGTGGTCGAGTGCATACAGCGAGTCGGCCCCGGTGGCATCGAGCAGATCGACGCGAAGCGAGTGGGAGAGCTTTCTTGTCCAGAACGGCTCGCTCCTCTGCCCGCCGATCTCGTCGCGCGGCTCGGTATGGGCCGCGAGCGCCAGGTCCCGGAACCCCGCAGAGATCAGCCCGTTTCGCGCGAGGTCGCGCAGATAAAAGTCGGTGAGCTCGGCGAGCTGCTCGCGCCCCTCGAGGTCGGCCAAAAAGTAGCTCGGCCGCCTCTGGGCGACGAAGAGGCTGGCGACCTGCCGAAACGCCCGAGCCTGCTCGGCGGCTTCCGGGCGCTCGGCGTGGTCGGGATCGCCGGCCGCGGCGCTGGCGTCGTGCAACAGCTGGCTGACCCGCTCGACGTCCGCCCCGTACCAGGCGTGCAGCCCGTCACCGATCCCCAGCACCTCGCCGAAGCCGGGCACCGCCGACAGCGGCACCGAGTTGACGTAGCTGAGCACCACATTCTCCTGGGCATGTCGAGTCCGCTCACCCTTTTGGTAGGCGCGAAGCGACGCCGAGACCATCTGGCGGATCTTATCGTCATAGGATTGGGTCATCCCGCCCGGCGAGTGGCGATACTTCTCGATCTGCGTGGCGAGCGTGCTCGCTCCGTCCGGGTCGACCTGGCCGCCGAGCTCCGCCCAGCCGACCTCGCCGAGCGCGCGCAGAAAGCGCTTCCACTCCAACGCCGGGTTGAATCGCGGCTTCTCGTCGTCGAGCAAGGCGCGGTTCTCGATATGCAAGAGCGTGTCGACGATCAGTCGCGGGACCTCCTCGAAGCTGTCATAGACATGGTAGGGATAGAGCGACTCGTGCATCGGATGGCCGCCGGCGTCGAAAAGCTCGAGCCCCGCGCGCGCCTCCGGCCAATACGGCAAAAAGTAGCCCCGATCGAAGATCTCGAGGCTCTTGTCGCTCAACCGGGCCTGATCGGTGATGCGAAACCCACGCGCCTCCAGCCGCTCGCTGATCTCGGGCAGCTCGCTATAGCCCTGCCGCTGATCGAAAGGCCCCTGTTCCGGAAAGCGGATCGCGTCGCTCGGCCCCTCGGCGACGCGATAGCGCGCCTCTTTGGCGATATCAGCGAAGACCCGCGCCTGGACCGTCGAGGTCGTAAGCTCCCAATACGCCACGCCGATCGTGCCGCCCAAAATCGCGACCAACAACGACCACCTGACCAAGCGCCGTATCCGCGACCATCGTCGGCCCTGGGTGTCATCTTGTTGCGGGCTTTCCTGCGAGTTTTCTTGCGAATCGGAATCCGAAACAGCCTGCGATACATCTACCGTCATTTGACGTCACTCGTACTTCAACTCCGCGGTGCGTTTAGACGAGCGCCCGCGGAGAAACCACCAATCGAACGGGCTTCGTGATGCTTCGAGCGAGACAAACACACAGCAGCAGCCGAGGCGGGCTTACGATCGGAAGATCAATGCGGGACGGGACGCCAAACAATAAAATTCAGGCGAAAAATTCCCAATGAAATCAATAGTTTATGTGTAGCCGCCTCCCTTTGATGATGGCGGATCGAGGGATGTTTTGGCAAGGAGATTTATGGAAGGCGAGCGCGGACAAACAATAGGTGCCAGATCGATGTCTCCCCACTTTTTCCACGTGGTCCACGACAATCTCGCGCGGGCTCCGCGGATGACGCTGATACGCTGATACGCTGATATGCTGATACGCTGATACGCTGATACGCTGATACGCTGATACGCTGATATGGATGCACTGATACTGATGGCTGATGATGTTTGGATGGGCCGCTGATTTAGCTG
>JBKGZI010000179.1:0-11141 GCA_046545675.1 Persicimonas sp. | reverse complement strand
TCGCCGAGATCGACGACCTGCTGGTCGACTACGAGCTCGACGAAGCCGAAGAGCGCCTCCGAGATGCCTTCGACGAGTTTGGGCGCCTGCCCAGATTGCGCGCGCTCGAAGCCGAGATCGCCCTCGAATCGGACGAGTACGAGGAGTGCGTCGAGGTGGTCGACGAGGCCGTCGAGGCGCTCGCCGACGATGGAGACGACGAGATTCGCGGCCGATTGCTCGCCTTCAAGGGCTACGCGCTGTACTACCTCGACGAGATCGACCGGGCCCGTCAGACCTTCAACCAGGCCGTGCACGCCGCGCCCGATCTGTGGACGGCGATCGTCGGTCGGGCGATGGTCCACGACTACCTCGACTACCAGCAGGCGGCGATGATCGACCTGGACCGGGCCATCGAGCTCGACGACCAAGAGGGCCAGCCCTTTGCCATCCGCGGCATGATTAATCTGCGCTGGGGCCAACTCGACGAGGCGCGCCAAGACCTTTTCTACGCCGTGGAGTCCGACCCCTACGACGAGGAGTCTCGGCTGAACCTGGCCCGACTGCAGGCCATCGCGGGCGACTCGGCCGGCGCTCGAGAGACCCTCGAGCCGCTGGTCGACGAGGGCGAAGATCCGGCCTTCGTGGTGCCCGGCGCGCTGCTTCGAAGCCAGCTCGCCCTGGGGCTGGGCAGCGCCGACGCGGCCACCGGCGACGCCGAGGTCGCCATCGAGCTGATGCCCGACGCGCCGTGGGGCTACCTGGCGCTGGCCGCCGCCCGCATCACCGGCGGCAAGGGCGGCGAGGCCATCGCGGCGCTCAAAGAAGCCGAAGCGCGCATGGACCATCCCCGCGACTTCCCGGATCTTTACGCGCTTCGCGCCTCGGCCTACGACCAGATCGGCAAGGTCGACAAGTCCCGGGAAGCCCACGACAAGGCC
Source organism: Persicimonas sp. (assembly GCA_046545675.1). Classification (GTDB taxonomy): domain Bacteria; phylum Myxococcota_A; class Bradymonadia; order Bradymonadales; family Bradymonadaceae; genus CAYLTX01. The sequence goes on along the minus strand of JBKGZI010000179.1, from coordinate 10,221 downwards.
GAGGGCGTCGCGCGGCTGCCCGAATTCGTCTACGGCGTCGATCTCAACCCGTCGCGAGACGTGCCGGTCAACCCCGATAAGCCCGTCGACGTGCGCAGCATCATGCGCCAGATCTTCGGCGACCCGAATCAGGCCCCCCCCGGCTACGAAGACGCGCTTCGCGACGTCATCGACCAGATCCCCCAATACGTCGAGCAGAACCCCGGCCTCGAGAAGATCGAGGTCGAGCTGCCTCAATTCGAGGGCATGGACCGCGCCCCCGGCAACCTGGTCATCCAATTGAATAGGCAGGCTTGAGGCTCGAGGTCGCCCCCAGGCCCCCCGGACCCCCGGACCCCTGCCGTAAAGCAGTTCCTGGACCCCCGGACCCCTGGGCCCCCGAACCCCTGCCGTAAAGCAGTTCCTGGACCCCTGGACCCCTGGACCCCCGAACCCCTGACCAAACTTATGCGCGAAGAACTCCACGCAGACGACCGCCTCGCCGTGTACTTGACCGTCGAGGACGACGAGATCGTGCGCCTCGACGTCGACAGCCGCGATCCGGAGACCTACGATCTTTCGGTCGAAGACGACGTGATCATTTTCATGGACGGCGACCCCGTCGACGTCGAGGTCGACGACGCCAGCCACGCCGTCGCCGAGCTCGGGCCGGCCGAGGAGCTCTTCGCTCGCTCGTTCGGCGTGATCCTTCGCATCCACGACTTCTTCGAGGGCTGGGACTTCGGCGAGTCCTGATATGGGGCCACAGGTGACAAATTCTTCCACGCGCGAGTGGGGCGCTCCCCCGGCCGATCTCATCTTGGCCGACCGTACCGTCGACGTCTGGCGGTTGCATCTCGACCGGCCCCCCGAGGTCGTCGACGCCCTCTTCGAGCGGCTCAGCCCCGATGAGCGCGAGCGCGCCGAGCGCTACCGCGTCCAGCGCGCCTACACCTGCTTCGTGCTCACCCGCGCCGTCCTGCGCGAGCTGCTGGCCTCCTACCTCGGCGATATGGGCCACTCCACCAGCCCCGACGACGTCGACCTCATCGCCGGCGAGCACGGAAAACCCCGACTTCACGCCAAACACCAGCCCGACGAGCCGGCTGATTCACTGCAGTTCAACGTGTCCCATTGCAAAGAATGGTCGCTGCTGGCGTTCTCCCGCGGCCTCGAAGTCGGCGTCGACGTCGAACGCGTGCGTGCAGACATCAGCAAATTGGAGCGCGTGCCCCGCTGGTTCGCCGCCCGCGAGCGCGAGGCCTTGGACGCCTACGAAGGCGCCGAGCGCGCGGAGGCGTTTTTTCGCTGTTGGACGCGCAAAGAGGCGTTCATCAAGGCGACCGGCCAGGGGTTTTCGACCCCCCTCGACTCATTTGCGGTGTCGCTGGCACCCGAAGAGGTACGCCTGGAGTGGCTCGAAGCTGGCGATGCGGATCAGTGGGAGATCTTCTCTGTGGCTCCCGACGAGGCGTATGCAGGGGCTATTTGTGTGCGTGCCGACAGCTCCGTCTACCTACGCACAATCACGGCGACCGTCTCGAACTCCCCGTCGGTCCAGCTCGACTTATAGTCCATCGACTGACCCATATCGTAGACATCGATCCCCTCGGCATAGAGGTGGTTGATCATCTCGAGCTGGACGATATTGCCGGGGGAGTGCTCGGAGTATTTTTGATGGTAGCTCATCTGCAGACCGCGGTAGGTCTGCTGGAAGAGGCCGCCGAAACAATAGGCGATGTCGACGTCGTCGACGCTGGCGAAGGTGACCCGAAGGGCGTCCTTTTCGGCCAGGCACGGCAGCATCGACTTGTAGAAGTCGTACATGCGCCCCTGGGCGATGCCCACCCCCTGGCGGCCCTTCCAACTCTGGCGCTCGATGGCGATGATCCGCTCGAAGACGCGCTCGCAATCGCCGGCGGTGTCGAAGTTGGAGAGGAATTCATATTCGACCCCCGCCGTTTGGGCATCGCGCAGCGCACGACGCATATTGGCGCGAAACTTCGACGAGCGTCTGGCCAAAAATCCGTCGAGGCCGCCCTCGAGGCTGGCATATTGACGGCCCATCGACGGTCCAATGCCCATGAAATGGTCGGCCTGGAAGCCGCGCACCAACTCCTCGAACTGCCGGGAGTCCTCGCTGATGCCCGTCAAAAAGAGGATATCCCACTCATCGGAGAGCCGACGCGCCTCGCAGATGAACTCGCGGGTGACCCCGACGATGTCTTCGCCGACGAACGGACTCGCCAGACCCCAGGATGCCTCCAGAGGCTGCATATACCGGCCCACCCGCGGATGCGAGCCCTTGCACAGGGCCACGAAGCCCTCGGTCTTCGAAGCTTGCCACGCCCACAACTCGTGGTCGGGGCTCAGGGCTTCAAAGGCGGGCATCGCCCAGCACGACGCCGAGCAGAAACGATCGACGTCCGGCGTGCGAGCCACGGCGCGATCGAAACGGTCGAGTCTTTCGCGAAATTCTTGAAGAGTCAGTTGGCGCATGGGCGGCTGGTGGAAGTTTGGTGCGCTAGTCTAAAACGATAGGGACATATGCCTCGGTCGGCAAACCCGCTGCCGTTGCTCGGCGCCCCGGCCCAGGCTGGACGCCGCCCACAGGCGGATTCGTGAGAGAGCCGGGGCATCTCAGGGACTTGGCGTTCATGAACCCTCATTCAGCTTGACACGCACGCGTAACTTCCATAATCGTAAACCGTTCCTTCCAACGCTTCATTCGGCACCGGTGAAAATACAATCACTGATCGTAGTGGCCGGGAGAGTAGTTTTATGGATTTGAGTAAGTCGAAATACATTCTACCGAATCTGTTGACGCTGACGAGCGTCTTCTGCGGAATCTCCAGCATTCAGCTCGCGATCACCGCCCAGACAGCCGAGCAGCTCCAATTGGCTGCCTGGCTGATCGTCGCGGCGATGCTCTGCGATCTCTTCGACGGCCGCGTCGCGCGGATGACCGGAGCGCAGAGCGAATTCGGCGTGCAGCTCGACAGCCTCGCCGACGCGGTCAGCTTCGGGGTGGCTCCGGCGATGCTGCTATATAGTTGGGGCCTCGAGCCGCTGGGCGTGCTCGGGCTGTTCTTCGCGTTCGTCTACGCCGGCTGCGCGATCATGCGCCTGGCCCGCTTCAACGTGACCGCCAAAGCCGACGGCGGCAAGAGCCGCTACTTCGAGGGACTGCCCACACCGCTGGCCGCCGGGGCGGTCGTCTCCATCGTGATGGCCCACCTGACGGTGACCATCGAGCCGACCACCGGCGCCTATTGGAACGTCGCCGCGATGAGCGTGCTCATGGGCGGGTTGATGGTCAGCAACGTGCGCTACCGCACCTTCAAAGACTTCAACGTGCGCGGCCGAGGCGGGCTGGCCCTGGCCGTGATGCTGGTGGTGGTCGCCGGCGTCAGCGTCGCCGCACGACCCAGCGTGGCATTCGTCACGATCATGGTCATGTATATCGTCGTCGGCCTCGGCGGCGGCCTGGTCGAGCTGGGCCGGGCGTTTTTCGGCGCCGACGCCGAAGATCACGACTACCTCAGCGATCCCGTCGAAGCCGACTCCACCGACGCCGATCAGTAATTCTTCGTCGCGCTTCTGGCCGACCACCGGCGAAATATACTACACTGCGCCTCAATCGTAGCAGTCTTGCCCAGGCGTGTTGGTATTTTCGCGGTCGGTGGTCGTGCCATGTCCAAATTTTTGTTTTTCTATTCTCTCGTCGGCTTTGCTCTCTTGGTCGCATGCGGCGACCCAGATCCCTCCAGCGGCGCCGACGCCGCCATCACCCAAGACGGGGGCGCCGACGCGGCCGACGCCGACGCCAGCGCTGAGCCCGACGCAGGCGCCGACGCCCGGCCCGATGCCGGCGCCGACGCGCTGGTGCGCACCCCGCCCCAGGATGGCGTCGGACCCGACGGCCACTCCGACGTCTCCGAACCACTCGCCGCCGGTCAGGCCCGCGCCGGACGCATCGACACCGACCAGACCGGCTTTACCGGGATCTGGGCGCATTGCCGCGAGGGTGACTTCCGGCTGTACAACGCCCAGATCGAGGTGTGCATCCAACAAGAGGCGTCCAACCGCTTCGAGGTCCTCACCGGCGGCATGATCGTCGACGCCCGACGTGTCGAGGATACCTCCGACGAGGTGCTCGACTTCGTGCGCCCGCTGCTCGGACTTGGCACCGTCCGCGCCGAGTCCATCGAGGTCGTCCAAGACGGCTCCGAGGGGGGCCCGGCGGTCGTCCGGGTCGAGTCCGTCGACTCGCCCGTCGCCCACCTGGTCGGGGTCATTGGCAACAGCCTCACCGACGATCAGAACGTCAAGGTCACCACCGAATACCGCCTCGCCCCCGACAGCGACACCGTCGAGATGGTCACCTGGTACCAGAACCCCAACGACGGCACCCGCGTCTTCCCCGTCGGCGATTGGTTCGGCTACGGCGACCGCTCCCAGTTGTGGACGCCCGGCCGCGGCATGGGCGCTCCGCAGGGCAGCTACGGTTGGCTCGGCTCGGTCGGCGAGCATAGCTCCTACGGCTGGATCGTCCCCGACGAGCAGGCCACCGAGCTCGGACTGTCCAGCCAAGGACTTCCCTGGGCGGGCTCTCGGACGCGCAACGTGCGCCTGGAGCATGGCGATGAGCAGGCCTGGCGGCGCTGGTTCGTGGTCGGCGACGGCTCTCTGGAGTTGATCCGCCGTCGCGCCGCGCAGCTTCGCGGCGAGGCCGACCCGGCCCTCGACGCCGAGCCGCACACCATCACCGTGCAGACCGAGGATGGCGATCCCGTCAAACATCGCGGCGTGCTCGTCGAGTCCGACGACGACGAGCCGATGACCTGGGGGCGCACCGACGCCGACGGCCAGGTCGATCTATGGCTGGCCGACGGCGACTACACCCTGACCGTGGAGGCCTGGGACGCCGGAGCGCCCTTCGAGCGCGAAGTCGAGCTGCCCGCCGACGACACCCTGACCATCGACACGCCGGCCACGCTGACGCTGGTGACCGCCGACGAAGACTCCCTCGAGATGCTGACCACCCGGGTCGTGGTCAACGGAGGCACCGGCCACAGCAGCTTCGCGGCCAACGGCGTCGCCCAGATGAAGCTCGCCCCCGGCGCCTACGATGTGGTCGTCACCCACGGCCCCGAATACGGCGCGGCCGCTGTTTCCGTCGAGCTCGAGGCGGGCGAGACCCACGAGGAATCGGTGTCGCTGGCCCGCGCCTTCGACACCGACGGCTGGCTGTCGGGCGATTTCCACCAGCATATGGAGCCCAGCCTGGACAGCACCGCGCGGGTGGAAAAGCGGCTGCTCGAAAACGCCGCCATGGACGTCGACATCGCCATCTCGACCGACCACGAGGCGGTGACCGACCTGCGACCGCTCATCGAGGAGCTCGACCTCGAGGGACAACTGACGACCTTCCCGGGCGTGGAAATCTCGCCGCTGGAGACTCACGTCGGGCTGTACCCGATGGACCACGACCGTGAAGAACCCGGCAACGGCACCATCCGTCTGGCCTACCTCGACGATGACGACGAGCTCCAGCGCCGACGCATCCCCGAGGTCGTCCAGATGGCGCGAGACCTGCCCAGCGACCCGGTCACCCAGCTCAACCACTCGCGCCGGAGCACCTCGGGGATGCTCGAGCTGGTCGACTTCGACCCGGAGGTCGGCCCCGACGCGGTCGATGACCACCGCTTCACCCTGGACTTCGACACCATGGAGATCACCAACCGCTTCGGGGATACGTGCAGGCTCTTCGCCGACTGGAGCGGGCTGCTCAACGCCGGCTACCGCTTTACGGGCCTGGGTAACTCCGATACCCACCGGTTGAGCGGCGAGTCGGGGCTGCCTCGCAACTTCCTGCGCATCGACAAAAGCGTCGAAGAAGTCGACGCGGCCGATCTTCGCTCGGCGCTTCGAAGCGGGCAGGTCAGCGTCGGTGCCCACGCGTTCATCGACTTCGCCGACGCCACCGTGCCCGGCGACGTCATCGAAACCCAGGCCGGCGAAGACATCGACTTGCGCGTGCGCGTCCAAACCCCCGACTGGGCCCAGGCCGACCGCCTCCTGGTGGTCGTCAACGGCGAGGTCGTCGACGAGTTGGCCCGACCCGACGGAGCCACGGACGTGTTGGACTTCGACCAAACCGTCTCCATCAACGTCGACGAAGATGCCTGGGTGGTCTTCTTCGCCGACGGCCCGCAGCCCGACGCGACGATCGGCTCGAGCAAACCGGTGCTCGCCTTTACCAATCCGGTCTTCATCGACGTCGACGGCGACACCGACGGCGACGGCCAACAGTGGGAGGCCCCCGGGGTGCGATCGCTGTCGCTCGAGGCCGTCGACCAGTTCTGTAACTGAGCCTAAGGCACCATGGCATTGCGCAAATCACTCAAGCAGCTTCGCGAGCGCGTCGACCAGGCACTCGTCGACGCCATCGACCCGGAGATCTGGCAAAATATCCGCTCGATGGACGCCGGCCAGAACGACTACGGCTTCGATCCGTTCGGCTTTCAGCCCGAATTTCTCAAATATGTGGCCCCGTTTGCCGAGCGGCTGTACCGGAAATACTTCCGCACGCAAGTCTTCGGCATCGACAATATCCCCGACTCGGGCCGGGTGCTGCTAGTGGCCAACCACACCGGCCAGATCCCCATGGACGGCTTTCTGATCGGGTGCGCCCTGCTCTTCGACAAGAAGCCGGCGCGCATGGTCCGCAGCATGGTCGAGCGCTGGGTGCCCACCATCCCGTTCGTCTCCACCTTCTTGGCCCGCGCTGGCCAAGTCGTGGGCACCCGCGAGAACTGCCGCATCCTGCTGGGCCGCGACGGCTGCATTCTGGTCTTTCCGGAGGGCATCCGGGGCATCAACAAGACCTACGACCGCGCCTACGAGCTCGAGCGCTTCGGGCTGGGCTTTATGCGATTGGCCCTGGAGAACGACACCCCCATCGTGCCGGTGGGCGTGGTCGGCGGCGAGGAGCAGATGCCGGCAATCTGGAACTTCGAATCGCTCGGAAAGCTATTGGGGATGCCGTCGTTTCCGATCACGCCGACCTGGCCGCTGTTGGGCCCGCTGGGCGCTCTGCCGCTGCCGGTCAAATACCGCATCTACTTCGGCGAGCCCATGGTCTTCGAGGGCGCCTCCGACGACGAAGATCGGGTCATCGGCGCGCAGGTCGACCGCGTCAAAGAGGCGATCGCCGAACTCATCGACCAGGGTCTGAGCGAGCGCGAGGGAGTCTTCTTTTGAAACGCAAGCACCGACGAAAAAAGCAGCAAGTCGTCATCACCGGCATCGGGGGCAACCTGGGACGTGCCGTCGCTCGTCGCTTGCACCGCGACTACGAGATCATCGGCATCGACCGCCGACCCGTCCACCACATGCCCAAGGACGTCGACGTCGAGAACGTCGACATTCGTCGACGGCGTGTCGAGGACATTTTCCGCCGCGAGCGCATCGACGCGGTCGTCCATCTCAACATCATGCACGACCCGCGCACCCGCCAAGAAGAGCATCACGCCTTCAATATCGTGGGCACCCAGAAGATCTTCCAGCTCGCCAGCGACCACCGCGTCCCCAAGATGATCGTGCTGTCCAGCGCCAACGTCTACGGGCCCGACCCGACCAACAACCAATTCCTCAAGGAAGACGCCCCGCTGATGGGCGGGCAGAACTTCGACGCCATCCGCGACCTGATCGCGTTGGACATGTTCTGTAACACCTTCTTTTGGCGCCACCCCGAGATCGAGACGGTCATCTTGCGCCCCGTGCACATCGTCGGCCGGGTCAACAACGCCCCCAGCCGTTACCTGCGCCTGGAGCGGCCGATCTCGGTGATGGGCTTTGATCCCATGGTCCAACTCATTCACGTCGAGGATGTCGTCTCGGCGATCGAGCGGGCCCTGACTCCGGGAGTGCGCGGGGTGTTCAACATCGCCGGCCCCTCGCCGGTGCCGCTGTCGCTGCTCTTCGAGAAAATGGGCACGACACCCCGGCCGGTCCCCGAGCCCGTGGCGCGGATGATGCTCAAGGCGGCCTGGTCGCTCAAGGTCAGCGACTGGCCGGTGCCCGAGCTCGACCACATCAAATACGTATGCATGGTCGACGACTCTCTGGCCCGCGATAAACTCGGCTTCAAACACGACTATTCGCTGGACCGAATCCTCGAAGATCTGTCGCGGCCGCCGCGCCTTTGAGATCGAGTAGATCAACCCGGATGGCACCAGCCCCAATTGCGTCTGCTTCCCGCCACTTTCGGCCACTTCCCGGTCGCCTCTCGGCGCCGAATACACGCCCAACGGCCACCTCACGGCACCATGTCGAACTTTTTGGGAAGATCTTCAGCCGCGTCTCATGTTTGTAGGTATACACAGTTAAGCCAGTTAGCTTGACCTGCAAGATCGATAAAGGCATAACACTGGCAAAGCTGTCGACGGGACCCAGAAGTCCCTAAAAGCGCGTCATTTGTCGGATACTTACAACGTCGTCGCGGCAGTCGCCGCAGTGGCACGTCACACGGGGGATGTGTGTCGCCAGCCGACTATATGGAGTGAGGAGCATCATGGAAGTCGAGCTCGACAAAGAAGTCTTTACAACTTTCGAGGCCGCCAAGATCTGCAACGCGAATATCACGTCGATCAAAAATTGGATCGACAAGGGGGAGCTTCGCGCATTTCGCACACCGGGAGGCCACTATCGCATCGAGCGCAAAGTTCTCGATGATTTTTTGAACCGCCACGCCATGCCCAACCCGTTCGCCGAGCGCAAGCGCCGCCGCGTGCTCTACGTGCACAACAACCCCACCAGCCTGGAAGAGATATCCTCTCATTTCGGCGAGCAATACGATTACGAGGCCACTGACGACCCCCAGCAGGCCCTGCTGACCATCGGCCAGTGGGTGCCCGACGCAGTGGTCATCGACGATCGCATCCCGGGCATCGAATTGCGCCAGCTATGCGAGACCATCGCCGACAATATCGAGCTCCGCCCGGTCTCCGTGGTCGCCCTGCACGAGCGCGACGATGGATATAGCGACGCGCTTCGCGAGGCGGGCTGCAAATACGTGGTCACACCGCCAGACGACACCCAGATCGTCATCGAGACCCTGCGCCGCGCACTTTTATGACTGGGGGCTTGGGGTACTGCGGGCTTTGGACTTGGGGGAATGGTAAAACGGCAAAAAGGCGGCTCCCGATTTCCGGGAGCCGCCTTCTTACTTTCTCACTCTCTGACTCTCTGACTCTCTCAAGTACGACGTGCTTTGAGGGTGATGGCGTCGCCTGCGACGCTGTCCTCGATGACCTCGAAGCCGGCGCGGCGCAGCCGCTGGTGCAGCTCGTCGCGGCTGAACCAGTGGAATTGAGTGGGCAGCTCGGCGGCGCGCTTGACCAGTCGGCGCATGACGCCGTCTCCCAGGATGAACGTTCCCACCACGCAGATGCCGCCGGGCTCGAGCACGCGGGCGAAGTTTCGCAGCGCCTCGTCGATATTCTGCATCATATGCAGCGCACCGGCGCAGTGAAGCCGGTTGTAGGAGGCTCGCTTGGCGGGGATGCGGGTGGCGTCGCCGCGGACCAAAAAGACATCGTCGTCGAGGCCGTCCCGGCGCAGGTAAGTGCGCGCGGTCTCGAGCATCGGCCAGGACAGATCCATCCCGGCGACCAAGCTGCGGTCCTGGCCTCCGGTGGCCTCCATGATTTGCTGGGCGAAGTAGCGCGTGAAGTTGCCGGTGCCGCAGGCCACATCCAGAAGACGGGTATCCTCATCGAGGTCGAGCATCTCGGCGGCCAGCGCATACTCCTCGTTGAGGCTGCGGTCGCTGACCACACCGGTCAGCCGCGGGCGCATGATGTCCTCATAGAAGCGCGCATAAAAGCGCGACTCCATGATGCGCTGGGTCACGCTTCGACCGCTGGGCTTGGGCGGGGCGAGGTCGGCCACGCCGTTGTGGAAATTGTACTCGCGGCGGCACGCTGTGCAGGTCAGCGTGGTCGCGCCGCGCTCGAAGTCGTCGTGGCCACAGGCCGGGCAGCGCAGCGTGGCGATAAATCGCTCCACGCGCGCCTCGCGGTCGGTCGCCTTGGCCGGCGCCGGGGCCTTCTTCTGGCGGGTCGCCTCGGGCGTGGGAGGCAGCTCCTCGCCGACCGCCGGCGAGACGACCTCTTTGGCCTTGGCTTCTTTTTTGGCCTTGGCTTCTTTTTTGGCCTTGGCTTCTTTTTTGGCCTT
>JBKGZI010000178.1:0-11282 GCA_046545675.1 Persicimonas sp. | reverse complement strand
CCCTCGAGCTGCTGGCCGTGCTCGCCTACAGCGACGGCGTCGCCGCCAGCGAAGAAGACATCTGCCACCGCATCGGCCGCGCCTTCGGCTTCGACGACGACGCCGTCGAAGGGGCGCTGATGCACGGCTCGTTGGATAGCATTGCCGATTGAGCTTAGACCCGCCGGAACGCACAATACGCCGCACTCAAATCTTCGCCTTTTCCCCCAATAGCAGTGCAATCTGGCAGGATGCACATCCGGGCTGTTGTGGCTCGCTATTGGGGGGAACTGCAAGGATTTGGGTGCGGCGAGGCGCGCGTCCAGCAGGTTTGAAACGTTTGACTTGACCGCTTCCCACTCGATTTCAAGCTATCGCCGAGACAGGTGTTTTACGGTGCGGTTGCGCTCCAGGTGACTGCGGTGGTTGTGTCGCGCATCTTGCTCTACAGCACATCATGGGCGCCAATGCGACCGCCTCTCTATCAGACTGCGATGACGGTCGTATTCGGCACTATTCCTGCGCTTCTGTATGCCTACGCAGCTCTCGCAGTAGTCACAAAGTGGCTAACGCCGGCGGAGACGTCTGTGGGGCGTTCTGCAGGTATGCTTTGAAGAACGGGGTGGAAGGGGAGCCGTGGCATGCCCCGAGCGTAGCCAGCGCCTTATGCGGTTCGACCGTGCGTCCAGCCCCTTAGGCTTGCTTTGGGGTAAATCATGTGGCCTCGATAACAATGCGCCTAAGTGGGGATTGGTGGAGAGCTGACCTTGGACCACGCAACGCGACGCTGCCCGTCCGGGAGCCACGTTCCCCGACGAGGCCCATTACATGCGGGTCCGCGGCGATTTCGGTGCCAGAGCTTCCAGCTCTGGTCTTATGAGGGAGTGCGGTGCGCCCTCGCGATTCGAGTCCCCCGACGCGGCGGGCAACGCGCTAACCGTGGACGCCGAAAGCGGGGCTTGCTACTCTAATCGTCTGTTTTCAAACCCAGCAAAGGAGAGGGACCAATCGTGAGACACTTGCCGGCTATCGCCCGAACGCTGGTGTTTGCGCTTGCATTCGTTGCTTTTTGGTCCTCCCGTGGCACCGCACAGGTTCCACGCGTCGAACCTCATCCTGAGATTTCCCCAAACTACCCTGGCAGTTGTAAGACGACCGTTGACAGTGACAGCGACGGGACTCCCGACGAGGTCACGGTGCACAAGTACGAGGATAAGAGGCTCGTAAAGTCGCTTCTTTACTCGGATCCGAAGAAGAAACCTTTTGCTGTCATCACGTACGAGTATGACAATAAGGGGCGGATGACGGAAAGGACGAAGCTGAATGGCGCGCGTGATCAAGGCGCTGGAGCTGAGGAGTCTGGGGCTGACAAGAAGGCGTTTGGGCGGTTTGGTAGTTCGCGAGAACCAGTGCTCTTTGAAAGAGTCAGGTTTTCTTATAACAACGCAGGAAAGCTAGACAGAATAGTCCGATCTGCGCGGCCGACGGAATCTTACGAGTACAACGACGAGGGTGAGCTTACTGCCAAGGTTATATTATCGCGGTCGTCATGTGAGCCCCTGGGACCAGATGAGCATAAAGAGACATTTGTCCGCAGCGACGGCAAGATTAGGAGCCGTATCTCCAAGTGCGATCTCACGACCTACAAATACGACTCGTCCGGCCGATTGACGAAGAGGCATGAGAGAAGCACGAGCCGGCGTGGAGAACCTGATACTATCACTGCTTACGAGTACGATAAGCAGGGGAACCTCCTGAAAGAGGTTCGGAAGAGGGTCGCCAAGGCGCCGTGGAAAGGCGACTCAGAGATGAAGCAAAGAGTGTCGACGTCGACTTATGATTTTTCATGTTGGGAGGAAGAAGGAGAGAGCGGCGCGACAAAGTAGGTGCGACGCAACAGGGGCAGCCATTTGGTCTCTCGACTTCTCTCAGGGCGTGCTATATCTTTAGGTGTACGTTCAGTTGTACGCCTAAACGTTCAGGTGCCTGTAATGAAACCCATCCGTCCCAATCAGGACATTCAGCCCGTCTCGGAGTTTCGCAAGCGAATCTCCGCGTTCATAGAGCAGGTTCAGGAGTCGAAGCGGCCGCTTGTGCTGACGCAGCGCGGCCACAGCGCGGCGGTCGTGCTGGACGTCGAAGAGTATGGTCGACTTATCGAAGAGCTCGAGACGATGCGCGACATTCAACGTGCGTCTGAGCAACTCGCAGATGGCGAGGGGCTAGACCACGATGAGGCACGTGAGCAGCTTCTCTCTGAACTCGAACAATGAAGGTCGTCTGGTCACCTCTCGCTTTGGATCGGGTACGTGAGCACGCGAGTTTTATTGAGCGAGACAATCCAAGCGCTGCTCGAGATTGGGTCAACGACCTATTTGATGCCGCCGAGGCATTGGCGTCGTTTCCGACAAGTGGGCGGGTTGTGCCGGAGGTTGGCCGAGCTGATATTCGCGAACTCATCCACGATGGCTACCGAATCATCTATCGCATCGAGACCGATCAGGTGGCTGTGCTCACTGTGCGACACTCTCGCCAGCAGTTGCCGCCCGATGAGATCGACGAGGGTGAATAGGTTATTCGAGTGCGACAAGGCTGCGCCCTAGCACAAGCGAGGAGCCGCAGAGGAATGCCCATGCATACGAAACTCACGAGAGCGCCTGTCATCGCGGCCTTATCCGCTGCGCTGATTCTCGTCGTCTGCGCCGCAAGCCCTGCGCCCCCAGAGACGAAAGTTGACGCCGCTTGCGAGCAGCGGATTGCGGCCCAGAGTGAAACCACTGGCGAGGAAGCTTCTGGCGAAGCTTCCGCCGAGTCATCTGCATCCTCTACACCTCCACTTGGCCCGCTTGCCGCTCCCGGCGCGACGTTTCAGTTATCGACGGAAGTCGCCGATCCAGACCCGAAGACAAGCTCCAACTGTCGGGAAGCGCGAGCCCTCTTCGAACAAGCTCTCGTGCCGGCGAGCGATGGGTTTGCGATTACCATCGCTGGCTCGAATGACGTTGAGTTGAAGGAGCGGATTAAGAAGAAGATGAAACTCGCTGAAAAGACTCGCGAGATGCTCGAGGACGTGATCGAAAAGAAGTGTCCGCATTGGACTACCGCTGCGCTGTTTCACATAGGTCTACAGCACGCAAATTTTGCAGAAACGGTCGCCGAATCCTACGTGCCTTCCAGACTGACCGACAAGCAGGCGAAGATTTACTGCGGACTTCTGTTTGACAGGTCTGGTAAGGAATTCTGCAAGGCGATTGCAGCTTGGAAGCAGGCAGTCGAGGTGGGCGAGGAGAATGAAGTAAGCAATACTTGGACCGACAAAGCCGCCGACTATGTCAAAACCGGCCGCCTCGATAAGCAAGTCGAGGTCGACGCGTGTGTGGAGCGCGATCGGGTGGCTCGGTCAATCCAGGATGCCGACAAAGGAGGGGAAACGAACCCCGAGCAGGAGGAAGAGCTGGACGAAAATATCGAGAGCGAGATGTGGGATGAGAGCGACAACGGCGAACAATTAGAGTCAGTAGAAGGGATATTCAACGACCCGCTCATGAGGAGGGCATTGAAGGCGTGCGAGACGGACCCCGATTGTCCATACCCCCCTTGGCGGTATTGAGCGTGGACCACGCAAGGCGACGCCAGAGCACGGTCAACCCGCATAAAGCGGTCGCGGCGGGCCAGAGCACGGTCGAGCCGCATAAAGCCACGCGGCCCATCAGTGTTGAGACGCCTCGATATATCGACGACTTGAACCACGATAACGAGACAGGGTTGTCGATATCGAAATCACTCAGCCATACCGATCGCGCCCGGCGCGGCTCTCGTGGCGCACGGAGGCGGCGTCGGCGCAGGGGCGGACGATCAGTGGGAATTCGCGGCTCCAGTTGGGCCAGCTGCCCACGTCGACGTGGACCTCGATGGACCAGACGACGCTGCTGTCGGAGCAATGAAACGAAAAGGGCGCGTCCTCGGGCACACGGAAGCGCACGCGAAACGAGCTTCGCTGGCCGTTGGTCAGCGAGCCCTCCTCGGTGGGCTCGATGGGGATGGGCTCCTCGAAGAACCGATGCACATCGCTGTGCTGGCTGTCCTCATCGCCCAAGCGCACTTTCTCATAGCCCTTGAGCACCGCGCTGACGCTCTTCGGGCTGGTCTTGAAGTTGGGCTGAAGCTCGACGGCGAATGAGACGTAGTCGCCCGGCTCGACGTGGTACTCGGAGTCGCACGGGGCGAGCATCTCGTCGTCGTTGATGCTCCCGCGGCGCTGCAACAGGTTGTGGACGAGCCATCCGGCGAGCCCCCACGAGCCGACCCCGCCGAGCAATGTCCACATATTTGCGCCGGCGCGCGCGGCGACATTCGGGTAGAGCAGCAATAGACCGGCCACGACCATCAGACCCACACTCAGCCCACCGAGAACCGCCTGAGCGGCCGAAAGTCCCGCCTGGCGTCCGCCGTCGGGGTCGGCGCTGCTCTCGCCGATGATGAAGTCGTCCTCGTCGCCCGCGGCTTCGACGACAAAGCCCCGAACGCTTTCGATTTGCTCGCCGTCGTCGAGTTCGGCGTGGGCGACGAGTTGCCAGGCGACCTCGATCAATTCGCCGGAATAGCTATAAGGACCGGGCGGCACGTGAAAGATGAACGGATATTCATAGGATTGCCCGGCGTTCCACTTGCCCTCGAATAAGACGATATCGTCGTCGCCGCCGGTCTGAGGGCGAGCGCGACCGGAGGCGCGCCACTGCCGGCGCACCCGTAGCTGCTCGCATGCGCGATCCGCGTCGCATTCGACATGTACCGCGCCGACGATTTTATCGCCTGGCTTGAAGCCGCGGTCGTCGTCGTCGAGATCGATTCGGACTAAACAGTCGCTCACAGCGGCCTCCTTGGAGAAGCAGCATACCCCAGGGCTCGTCCCGGGCGCAGCCTTTACGGGCATCCGTGGTGGCGCTCGCCACGACTCACGGCGGGCGATTCACGGTGATATCCAAGAATTTAAGGCGTGTAGGGAAAAGTGCGAGGGCTGGATGCTCAGCTAATCGGAACCCAGGCGGTGCACCAACCGGCAGGATGGATCGGGCCGGGGACGACCTTACAGCCGCCGCATGTACCCGCTGACTTTGGCTCGACGTATAATGAGCAGTTGTCGCAGCGCTGCTCCGGCTTGGGCGTTTGATCGGTATATTGGAGGGATTCGCGCACCTGGTTTTGAGCATCGGAGAGGCCTGTCGTCTGTTCGCAGTCGAGTTGATCGCCATTCTCCTCGGGCGTGGCTGGCGATTCTTGGCTGGCCTGTTGCTCATCGCCGGCTGCTTCTTCGTCGGCTAATTCGTCGCCAGAAGATGCTTGGCCGTCGGACTGCGGCTGATCGCCGACCTCGGCGGGTTCCTCAACCGCTTCGGTTCGACTCGCCTTCCCCGACGACGCGCAGGCGCCGAGCGCTAAAGGTGCGGTGATCAATCCAAGGGCGAGTCGTCTGACTAATTCTCGACGGGTGAGGCGATACATGTGGGCGGCTCCATGAAGTTGGCTGGTGCGAATTGTTGCGAGAATGTTAGGACAGCAGTGAAAGCACCGGCAAGGATGACGAGCGTCATGTCGGCAGGAATGTTGGCGTGTTATTGAACGCTCGAAGAATGCGGGCTTTATGTGGCCCAACTTGGCAATCAGCCCGGCAATCAAGCAGATCACAAGCCCATGAAACGCATCTATCTCGACTACAACGCGACCGCCCCCGTGCTCCCCGAAGTACGCCAGGCGATGATGGAGGCGCTCGAAGCGGTGCCCGGAAACGCCTCGAGCATCCACCACGAGGGCCAGATCGCCCGAACCCGCGTCGAGCGCGCCCGCCGAGCGGTCGCCCGCGCCGTGGGCGCTCCGGCTCAGGCCGTCGTGTTCACGGCAGGCGCGACCGAGAGCAATAACCAGGTGCTGCGCCACCACGTGCGCGTCGAGGACGATCCGTTCTTGGTGTGCACCGCCGTCGAGCATCCCTCGGTCATCGAGGTCATGCGCGATCTGGAGCGCGACGGCGCCGAGACCGCTTTGTGGCCGGTCGACCGCCAGGGCCGGCTCGATCTGGAGTGGCTGCGCGCCAGGCTCGAAGACGGCGCCACGTTGGTGAGTGTGATGTGGGCCAACAACGAGGTCGGCAATATCTATCCCATCGCCGAGATCGCCGAGCTGGTCCACGAATACGACGCGCGGCTCCACGTCGACGCCACCCAGGCGCTGGGGCGTGTGCCGGTGAACTTCGGAGAGGCCGAAGTCGACGTGATGAGCCTGTCCTTCCACAAGATGGGCGGCCCCAAGGGCATCGGAGCGATCGTGCTCAGAGAGGGCCAGAAGATCGAGGCGATCCTCGCCGGCGGCCACCAGGAGCGCGGCCGTCGCCCGGGCACCGAGAACGTGCCGGCGGCCGCCGGCCTCGAGGCGGCGGTCAACGCGTTGGCCGAGCAGGGGGAGCGCTGGAACGAGTTGCTCCAGGCCAAGCGTCGGCTGTTTTTGGACGAGCTTCGCAAGACAGCCGGGGACTTCGAGGTGCGCGGTGATCTCGAGAATATGCTGCCCAACACCGTCAATATTGCCTTCGCGGGCATCGACGGCGAGGACTTCCTGCTCGCCGCCGACCTCGAGGGCATCTCGGCGTCGAGCGGCTCGGCCTGCACCGCCGGCTCCCTCGAACCCAGCCACGTGGTCCTGGCGATGGGCTTCGAGCACGACGACGCGCGCCGCTCGGTGCGCTTTAGCTTCGGCCCCACCACCCCCGACGAGGATCTCGTCGAGGCGTGCCAGCGGATCGCGCGCATCACCGACCGCCTGAGGGCACTCGAGGCGTGAACTTTGCGGAATTTCAACACCGCGCCACCATTTCATGTATAATGGACAAGCAGGTCTTTGGCGTGAGTGAGGACCCCAGGTCCGAGCGAATTTCCTCCTGGACCCCCGGACCCCTGGACCCCCGAACCCCTGCCCCACTATTTACGAAACGTCGACAGCCAGTTAGGGTCTCCCCGCGAAGGGCTTTCGAAATGAACAGCCGCATTTATAGCAACACCTGGAGAAGTCCGAGATGTCGGTAAGTGAGACAACACAACAAGCCGCGAATTGCGCGGTCGACCTGCCCCCCGTGCTCGAAGACGACGAGGAGATCCGCGGGATCGTCAAAGACCGCGTGGTCGTGGCGATGAGCGGTGGTGTGGACAGCTCGGTGGCCGCCGCGCTGCTAGCCGAGGCCGGCTACGACGCGGTGGGCATCACGATGCGCCTGTACGCCACCCCCCAGGAGAATTACTCCAAGAGTTGCTGCTCGCCCGATGATCTCTTCGACGCGCGCACCGTGGC
The DNA here is from genome assembly GCA_046545675.1 of Persicimonas sp. GTDB lineage: Bacteria > Myxococcota_A > Bradymonadia > Bradymonadales > Bradymonadaceae > CAYLTX01. Next base: position 3,965 of record JBKGZI010000178.1, on the reverse strand, counting down.
GTCGTCGCTGGATATCCCGTTTTATGTCGCCAATTACCAAGAGGTCTTCCGCGAGCGGGTCATCGAGTACTTCATCAAAGAGTATCGCTACGGGCGCACGCCGAATCCGTGCGTGGCGTGTAATAACCACCTGAAATTCGACATCCTCCTGAAGCGATCGCTGGCGTTGGGCTCGAAGTTTTTGGCCACCGGCCACTACGCACGCATCGACCGAAGCGGCGACCAGCCGGTGCTCAGGACCGGTCTCGACAAGACCAAAGACCAGTCGTACTTTCTATTTGGCATCCCGCGCGAGGCGCTGTCGCGGATCATCTTTCCGCTCGGTGGCTTGGAGAAAGACGAGGTTCGCCAGGAGGCTCACCGCCTCGAGCTGGAGACCGCCGACAAGCCCGACAGCCACGAGATCTGTTTTGTGGCCGGCGGCGACTATAAGGACTTCGTGGCCGAGCGGCTCGCGATGGAGGAGACCACGCCCGGCAAGCTCGTCCACGCCAACGGCGAGGTGCTCGGAGAGCACGACGGCATCCACAACTTTACGATCGGCCAGCGCCGCGGGTTGGGTATCAGCTATAACGAGCCGCTATACGTTCAGTCGATTCGACCCATCGACGGCACCGTCGTCGTCGGCCCCCAGGGCGGGGTGTACAGCCGCGGACTGGTCGCCGAGCGGTGCAATTGGCTGTCCTTCGAGCGCCCGGCAGGGCCGATGGAGTGCCAGGTCAAGATTCGCTACCGCAGCGAGGCCGTCCCGGCGCTGGTGACCGTCGGCGCAGACGCGGAGACCGCGTTTGTGGAGTTCGAAGAGCCCCAGCGCGCGGTGACTCCGGGGCAGGCCGCGGTCTTTTATCGCGGCGACGAAGTGCTCGGCGGCGGTTGGATCGAGGAGGCGCGAAATTAGCACCATGACCGCACAGACTCCGCATAGTGAAGGCGCCGACAGCGAAGGCCACGATAGCGAAGCTAGCGAGGCTGGAGTGGTCGAGCGTGAGTTGGCCGGCCTCGACGCGTTCGAGGAGACGATCGGCTACCGGTTTTCCGAGCGCGCCCTTTTGATCCGCGCGCTGACCCATCGCTCCTATGCCAACGAGACCGACGAGCCGGTGCGCGACAACCAACGCCTGGAGTTTCTGGGCGATGCCGTGCTGGGATTAGTCGTCGCCAACGAATTGTTTGATCGAGACCGCGAAGTCCAAGAAGGCGCGCTGTCGACGCGGCAGGCCCAGGTGGTCTGTGAGCCCACCCTGGCCGACGCGGCTCGAAGCATCGAACTCGGTGAGCACCTTCGGTTGGGACGCGGCGAGGCGACGACCGGCGGGCGCGACAAAAATAGCCTGCTGGCCGACGCCTATGAGGCCTTGTTGGCCGCGATTTATCTGGACGGTGGATTGGAGGCGACCCGTGAGGTGATCGTCGCTCAACTGGACGAGGCACTCAGCGAAGTGCGCCAGACCTCGGCGCCGACTGATTTCAAGAGTCGGTTGCAGACGGTCATCCAGCGCGATAGGTCCACTCAGCCCGAATATCGCATCGTCGACGAGTCGGGCCCGCCGCATGATATGGTTTTTGTGGCCGAGGTCCGCGTCGACGGCGAGCCGTTGGGCGCCGGCCGTGGCCGGTCTAAGAAAGTGGCAGAGCAACACGCTGCCCAGGAAGCGCTCGAAACCCTCGGAGTCGGTCATTGATCGCTTTGAGGTGTGGCAAACCCGCCCGTCACTGGAGACGGGCTCCGGGCTTTTAGGCATTGGATTCCAAAGCCCTTTTACCACAGGAGACACACGATGTTTGGTGGTCTAGGAACAACCGAACTGATAGTCATTCTCGTACTCGCCTTCATGATTTTTGGGGTGGGCAAGCTGCCGCAGGTCGCCAAGATGCTCGGCTCGGGGGTCAATAACTTCCGCCGAGGCTTGAGCGGCGAGGACGAGGACGAAGACGATGATGGCAAGCCGGACGAGAAAAAGGAGCCGGCGCTTCTCGAAGAGGACAAGACGGCCGAGGCGGCCCCGGCCGACAAGAAGCGCGTGGCCGAACATTCGGAAACCTGGTGAGCACCCCAAACTCTGGTAGTACGGCATGCCGATTCGCAGCATGACTGGTTATTCGACAGCTTCTGAGCAGGCTGACGGCTGGCTTGTGTCCGTCGAGGCACGAAGCGTCAATCACCGCGGCCTCGATACGCGCCTTGCGGTGCCCCGGGAGTGCGCCTGGCTCGAGCCGAAGATCGTCGAGCTTGTGCGCAGCCGGCTGCACCGCGGGCGCGTCCAGCTATCGGTAACCCTCGATCTCGACGCCGGCGCCGACGACGTCGACGTCAATTATATCGACGAGGCGCGGTTTATGGCGGTGTGCCACGAGCTTCGCGAGTTGAGTAATATGACCGCCACCGGTCCGCTGACCCTGGGCGAGGTGGTGGAGTTCCGCCATATCTTCGAGAAGAAGACCGTCGCCGAGATCGAAGAAGACAATCCGGCTGTGCTGAGCGCGGTCGAGGCGGTCCTCGACGGGCTCGTCGAAAGCCGCAGGCAGGAAGGACGCGGCATTGCCGAGGATCTTCGCGGCCACCTCGACAGCCTCTCGGGGTATCTCGAGGAGCTCCGTGGGCTTCTGCCCGACGAGGCGCAATCCTTTCGCGGCCGTCTCAAAGATCGCGTCGAGCAGGCCGTCGAAGACTTCGGCGTCGGGGAGATCGACGACGAGCGGCTCGCCCAGGAGTTGGCCTACTACGCCGACAAGTGCGACGTCTCCGAGGAGATGCAGCGCGCGCGCAGCCACATCGACACGCTCGGGTCGATCGTCAGCGGCGCGTACGCAGAGGACGCGGTCGGCAAGACCATTGATTTTTACCTCCAGGAGCTCATCCGGGAGACCAACACCATGGGTTCGAAGAGCAATTCGGCCCGCGCCACCGACCTGGTCATCGCCATGAAGGCGACCGTCGAGAAGATGCGCGAGCAGGCCGCGAATATCGAATAAGCAGATCCCCTCTCAGCCATTCAGCCAGCCCTTTTGCCTAACCAGCTTCGAGTCGTTTTATGAAGAAAGGCGTTCTCTTCATCGTGTGTGGCCCGTCGGGCGTAGGAAAGACCAGCCTGTCCCGCAGGCTGCTCGAGTCGCGCCCGCGGCTGACCATGAGCGTCAGCTACACCACGCGAGCGGCCCGAGAGGGCGAAGTGGACGGCGTCGACTACCACTTCGTCGACGAGCCGACCTTCCTGGAGATGCGCGACTCCGAGCAATTTGCCGAGTGGGCGCGCGTGCACGGCCACTTCTACGGCACCCCCGTCGACGGCATCCTCGACGCCTGGAGAGACGACCGCCACGTGCTCTTTGACATCGATTACCAGGGCGCCCGCCAGCTCAAAGAGCGCTTCCCCGAGGAAGCCCGCGGCGTGCTGGTCATTCCCCCCGACATGAAGACCCTCGCCCAGCGCCTGCGCGGCCGCGGCACCGACGCCGAAGACACCATCGCCCGGCGCCTCAAAGCCGCCCGCCACGAGCTCGCCCAATTCGAGCTGTACGACTATATCATCGAAAACGACGACTTCGACCGCGCCCTCGACCAGCTCGAGGCCATCCACGACGCGTGTACGCATATGATGGTGCTCAAGCGCAATCGGATGATGGAATTGCTCGGCGAGTAGGCTGCGGCGCTGATGGCGGTGCGTTGGAATCTTCGTGAGTCGTCGGTATATTAAACAAGCGACTCTGTCGGCTCCAAGCAATCGGAGAGTCGCAGGGCTTTCTTCCCCTTGACTCAAGTCTGGCTGCTCTTATGGACCGCACGATAGATCGCAAAGCTGTCAAGAAAGTGGCCCTAGACGAGGCCGGGTCTGATGCCGAATTTTGGCGCTCGCGGCCGCCCGAAGAGAGGCTCGAAACCGTCGAGACAATCCGCCGCGAATATCACGGCTGGCCCGAGGATCTGCAGGATGAAGATTTCCCCCGACTTCAGAGAGTTTATCGCG
>JBKGZI010000177.1:0-11294 GCA_046545675.1 Persicimonas sp. | reverse complement strand
TCCTCGAGGAGCTTGAAGCCGAGCTCGGTCTGGGTGATCACCAGGCGGTCGCGGAGGATGTGGATGCTCCCCCGGCCGCCGCCTTCGACCCACATATCCGGCCCCGCGGCGTCGCGGATGATCTGGATCAGCACGCCCGCATTCATCGCCCGCGTGGTCGTGTCGTCGTCATCATCGTCGTCATCGTCGTCATCGTCGTCGCCGGGCAGGTCGTCGTCATCGTCATCATCGTCGCCGGGCAGCTCGTCGTCATCGTCGTCGCCGGGCAACTCACCGTCGCGATCGACGCAGATGCCCGTCGTGCAGCTCGCACAGCCCACATCTTCAGCCGTCACCGGCTCTTCGGGGCAGGTCTGTGAGTTGTCGCCCACTGAGACCTCGCCTGCGATCGTGGAGACTTCGCTTATCCACTGGTCGACGTGACATTGGGCGAGCTCGAAGTTGTGAAGGACGGTCGCGTCACCGCCGATATGCTCGAGGCAGTTGAGGTCGAGATGTTCGAGCTGTGGGTTGCGACGGATCTCGAGGTTGCCACCGACGGTCGTGAGCACCGGCGCGGCCAGGCTTCGGAGGCCGCCGTTGAAGTGGACCAAAAAGTCCCCGCGGACCACGACCAGGTTGGGCAGACACAGACATTCGAGCGCGTCGCTATGCTCGAAGATGAACCGGCCCATCACGCTCGTCAGACGGGGCAATTCGAGGTTGGAAAGCGCGTCGACCCCGGCGAAAATGACGTCGTCACCGACGTTGAATAACAAGGGGAATCGAGCCGATTCGAGCGCCGGGTTGTTGAAGACGTGGAGATAATGGCTGATGTCGCGAAGCGCGCCGAACTCGATGTCGACGAGCGCTTCGTTTCCCTCGACGACCAGGCCTTCGCCGGTCGCCTCCAAATTGTCGAGGCTGACGCTGGTCAACGCCTGGTTATCGGCGATGCCGACGTAGCCGGTGACCGAGCGGAGCCCGTCGAGCGCGTCGAGGTCGTCGACGTCGTCGGTCTCCTGGACGAAGACGTGGCCGTCGACGTCGAAGCACTCCAGCTCGGCAAAGTCGGCCAGGTCGGCCTGCTCGTCGATGTGGATGGTCTGCTCGAAGAGGTGGCAGCCGTCCTCGTCTACCTGTTGGGCCGACGGCGTCCGGTCGCTCGGCGCCGGTTCGGTGTCGGCCTCCCCGCACGCGCTCAATCCTCCCGCTAAGAGCAAAGCCACTGCTACGCTATAGATCTGTTGAACTCGCCTTTTCATCACGAGGTCCCCCGTAGGAGACGCAGCGACGCACGGCGAAGCAAACGCTAAGCCCACAGGGATCCGGAGAACTTACCTTGCGGGCTTCGAGTCACCTCGCCCCCCCGCTGCGATCTCCGGTAAAGAAATCTGCGTTAGTGCAACACCCTTCTGCTGTTCGGCAGGGCCCCGCCTTGGGGGCCTGCTGCATCACATGGTGATGTCGAACGTCACCTCCCCGGTGACATTTCACGACGTGTCGTGTCTCTACAGCGAAGGTAAGAAAGCAGCTTTCATCCGGAAAGCCCTGCTCCAGAACCTCCCCTCATTGCTGCTTCGCTGGAGGGGGATCAGGGCCATATTTTTGAAGGTCCGTGTACTGAAAGGTAGGAGACTTAGGGCAAGGCCGAGTCGTCTCCGCTGCGCTCGAGCGCTCGCTTGTAGGCCGAGCGCTGGCGAAATGAATCGACCAGGGCGTTGATATTCGGGTAGGCGTGGGCCGAGGCTTGACGAGATACGGCAGCCTCGAGCGGGTAGCTCATTTGGATGTCGGCGGCCGTGAACTCATCGCCGGCGAAGTAGGCGCTCTCGGCGAGCGCTTGCTCCCAATAAGTCATATGCAGCTCGAGCTGCGGGTCGACATAGGTCGAGTTGACCATCTTCGATATCTGGCCAACCAGCGGGCGGACCAGCCACGGCGAGCGCTCCGGAAGCTTGCTGAAGACCAGCTTGAGCAGCAGCGGCGGCATCGCCGAGCCCTCGGCGTAGTGCATCCAATAGCGGTAGCTCAAATACTCATCGGTCCCCTCGGCCGGCCGCAGCCGACCCTCCCCATATTCATGGAGCACATATTCGAGGATCGCCGCCGACTCGGCGATCGTATGCTCGCCGTCGGTGATGACCGGGGACTTGCCCAGCGGATGGATCGCCCGAAGCTCGGGCGGCGAGAGCATGGTCGCGGGATCGCGCTCGTAGCAAGTGAGCTCGTAGTCGAGCTCGAGCTCTTCGAGCAGCCATAAAATGCGGTGGGAGCGCGAGTTTTCGAGGTGGTGGACGGTCAGCATGATCGACGTCTCGGTCGGAGGGCAATGGCCGGTGAGGCCAGCGTCATATCGGTCATCATTAGAGCACACATGGCAGACTGCGCGATCTCGGTCAACGCTCACAACCGGCAACTCCTCCTTCCGCCATAGCAGCTCCAGTTGCCATCTCCATCCCTGCCCGGAGGCATCTGACGAGGGCTCGAAGTTGGCCCGCACCTTGCATCTTATCTGTCCCAATCGAGTGAAATGAGATGTTTGATTCAACTAAGCGATTTTACGGAGAGAGAGATGAGCCGGACAGACAAGATTTTGGGACTCCTGGTGGGCCTGATGGGCGTATGTATGTTCTTGAGCCTGCTGGCCTGTGGTGGCGGAGATGACACCACGGTGCCGGACGACTCCTCGACCGACGCGTGCGGCGGGATTGAGGGTCTGTCGTGTCAGAACCCCGACGAGGTCTGCATCTACGAGCAGTCCGAAAACTGCGGTCGCTATGACCAGCAGGGCACCTGTTACCTGCCGTCGGAGTACTGCACCCGAGAGTACGAGCCGGTCTGCGGCTGTGACGGCCAGACCTATAATAACGAGTGCGAAGCCCACGGCGCCGGTGTCTCGGTCGAGAGCCTCGGCGAGTGCCCCGGCGGCGAGACAGCCTGCGGAGCGAGTCTCGGTGACACCTGCGCCTCCGACGAGGTATGCATCTACGAAGACACCGCCGACTGCGGCCGCGTCGACGCCACCGGCACCTGCGAGCCCAAGCCGCCCTATTGCACCCAGCAATACGATCCGGTGTGCGGTTGCGACGGCCAGACTTATTCCAACGATTGCGAAGCGCGCGCTGCGGGCGTCTCGGTCGACTACCAGGGCGTCTGCCAGTCGCCCGACGGCTGCACCGACAACGCCGACTGCGCCACCGGCGAGTATTGCGCCTTCGACAGCGCCGCCCAATGCGGCGCCAGCGGCACGGGCGTCTGCAGCCCCTCCGCCGAAGCCTGCCCCCAGCATTACGATCCGGTCTGCGGCTGCGACGGTCGCACCTACTCGAACGACTGCATGGCCTCGAGCCACGGCGTCTCGGTCGTCCACGACGGCGCCTGCAATGATACCCAATAATTGCCGCCGATAAGACAAAGCCCGCGCAGCTCTCAAACGCTGCGCGGGCTTTGTCGTTTCTTGTGCGAATCTCGCTAAAACGCCGCGTTCATCTGCACGTAAAACCAGTTCGCCGCGCCTTCGGCATCGCCGTTGGTCGAGGCTCCTTCGGAGGGCAAAAACAGGCCGTGTCCGACGCCCAGCGCCAGCTCGTCGGTGAGCTTGGTGCTGACGGTGGTGTCGAATTCGAGGCCGACGGTCTCTGCCTCGGGCTCGAGCCGGCGGAAGTAATGGACCGATTCGCGCACGTTAAACGACCCGGCGCGCAGTCCGAGGCCGCCGCGTACTTCCTGGATATTGGTGCGCGGGCCGATGATGTCCATAAAGCCCAACCACTTGTGAGCGGTGGGGTAGAACTGGAAATAGCCCTCGTCGGTGTCCGCGGTCTCCGGGTCGTCGCCGGTGGCGTGAGAGAAGCCGACGAAGAGCCGCACGGCGTTTGGCTCGTAGGCCATGACGCCCAGCTCGCTGTCGATGAACCAGGCGCTGATATCGGTTGTCTCGTCGGTGCAGCCGTCGTCGTCGGCGACGCACTGCGAGCCGAGCTGGTACATGCCCTCGACGGTGGCGTCGACGATATTCCACTTGCCGGCGAGCCGGGCGCCCAGACCCACCCGGTTTTGCCGGTTCGGGTCGTCGTCGGAGAGGTCGTCGATCTGTGCGTCGTACAGTGCATAGACGTCGAGCTCGTCGAAGGCCGGCTCGAGCAGGTCACGCACGGTGAAGTAGGCGCCGGTCAGGTAGGCGTCTCCGTCGAATAGCGAGCTGTCGAGGGCGAAGTCCGATTCGACCGCGCCGGCTGCATATCGGCCCACGAATAGGTCGAAGCCCAGCGCGTCGTTTGGCTGGACACCCAGGCGAACCGCATCCCAGGCGCGGCCGGTCTGCGACCAACCCACGGTTCCGAGGACGCGTTGATCGCCGTAGGCGAGTTCTTGGCGCCCAGCGCGAAGCGACCACTGCTCGCTGGGGGCATAATTTAGCCACGCCTGATGTAGGCCGACCACCGGGTCGGTCAGCGCGTCACCGCCGGTCAGGCCCCACTCGCCGGCGTGTTGGAGCTGAGCGTAGGCGCTGAGCTCGTCGAGCTCGGCGCCCAACCCCAACCGGGTGCGCTGGCTGATGGTCGCGAAGGTGTCTCGGCCGAAGTAGGCGCGCTCGTCGGGCTCGAGGCCAAACGAGTGATTGGTGCGCGCTTCGGCGCGCGGCCGCAGTTGAGCGTCGAAGCTCCATACGACCGGTGCGTCTCGTTCGGGTTGAGCTTGGCGCTGTTGGGCCGGCTCCTGTTGCTGTTTGTCGGGGGCCTCTGGCTCTCCGCCCGGCTGTGCGGCCACCGCACTCGACCAGGCCACGATACACGCGCTCACGAGGATGATTCGAATGGACGATCTTGAGAATGATTGCATGGACTCTACCTCTCGGGTTGATAGAACTACGCCAGCGACATGACAATCTATGGAAGGGGGTCGAAGCGGCTATGATATGCATCATGTGCAGAAACAATCGGCGCGCGCAAGCTCCGTTGGGCAGCACTCGAATGCGACAATTCGCCACATCCCGAAGACTTCATGGGTCGACTACGGTTTAGGGGAGGATGAACGCCGAGGCGCTCGGCAGCCATTGGGCTGCCGATCTTCCCCATTGTGGTCGTATCTATCGAAGGCTGGCCGAGCCATCTCCGAGCCGCAGCCGTGGAGTTGTTCGTGAGGACGTACAAGCTTGAATTGATCGGTTCCTTGGCAGCATGCGCGTTGTTGACAATCGCGCTTGGGTGCGGCGGCGATGACACCGCCGACGGTGCGTCCTCGGGCGGTCTGGACGCCGGTGCGGAGGGCCAAGATAGTCATGCCGGCGGAGGAGGCCACGGCGGAGGAGGCCACGGCGGAGGAGGCCACGGCGGTGGACAGGACGTTGGCGATACAGGCTCTGGCGACGTCACGACTGAGAATGTGGAGCTCGGCGAGGAGATCTTTCGAGATTATTGCGTCGCCTGTCACACCATCGGCAAGGGGGATTACCGCGGCCCGGATCTGGCCGGCGTCCACAATCGGCCCGAGCGGTGGCAACGGTGGGCAAAGCGCTGGCTCGAGGATCCGGAATTGATGCGCCAGACAAACCGGCGCGCCGAGCGTATCAGCGACGAGTGGCCCATCGATATGCCCGACCCGGAGCTTTCGAGCGCCGAGATCGACGCGGTGATCGACTTTATGCTCACCCAGTCAGCGAGCGGGCCGCTCGAGTCGCGGCCCCCGGTGACCCTCACCGACGAAGCGTTCGACGAGAGCGCGCAGATGTACTTCGACCGATGCTCGGGCTGTCACGGCACCTATCGCGCAGGGGCGACCGGGCCGGATATCAGCGCCGAGCGCAGCGAAGAATTAGGGACCGACACGCTGGCGGCGGTCATCAGGCACGGCACCCCCAGCGGCATGGCCGCATGGGGCACCACCGGCATCTTCGACGAGCCTCAGATCGCGCAGTTGGCCGCGTTTCTCCAACTCGAGCCGCCCGAGGCGCCGTCGCTGTCGTTGGCCGAGATGCGCGACGACTGGCAGGTCCATGTCGCCCCCGAAGACCGGCCCGACGCCCCCGCACACGACCGCGATTGGGAGAACTTCTTCGGCGTGATCTTACGCGACTCGGGCCACGTCGTGATCTTCGACGGTGACACCAAAGAGGAACTCGTACGCATTGACACCGGATTTGCCGTCCACATTCTGCGATCGTCGGCTTCAGGCCGCTACTTCTACGCCATCGGACGCGACGGCCGCGTCACCTTGATCGATCTGTGGATGCAAACGCCCACGGCCGTCGCCGAAGCGCGCGGCTGCTACGACGCGCGCAGCATCGAGGGCAGCAAATTCGACGGCTACGAGGACCGCTTCTTGGTGGAGGGCTGTTATTGGCCCAACCAATATGTGGTCTTCGACGGGCTGACCCTCGAGCCGTTGCACCGGGCTGATATCGACGAGGTGGCTTACGACACCGGCGAGGACCTCCAGGAGGTCCGCGTCGCCGCGATCGCTGCGTCGCACCACGAGCCGATCTGGATGATGGCTCTCAAGGAATCGGGGCACGTCGCCGTGGTCGACTATTCGCAGCCCGACTTCCCGTTGGTCAAAAAGATCGGCGCCGAGCGCTTCCTACACGATGGCGGCTGGGATCATACCGGTCGCTACTTCCTCATTGCCGCTAATATGCGCGACCGGATCGCGGTCATCGACTCCCAAGACCAATCACTGGTGACCACCTTCGAGACCGGTATCAAGCCGCATCCGGGCCGCGGAGCCAACTGGCTCGATCCCGAATACGGCTGGGTTAACGCCACGGTTCATATGGGCGAGGGGCTGTTGGCCGTCTACGGGGCCGATCCGCAGCAGCGACCCGACGTCGCCTGGCAGGTCGTACGCGAGGTGCCGTTGCCGGCCGCCGGTAGTCTCTTCTTGAAGACCCATGACAACTCTCCTTGGGTCTTGGTCGACTTCCCCGTCAGCCAGGACACTGATGTCCGCCGGCAGGTATGTGCCTATTCCAAGGCTGAGGGAAGCTTGGACCATTGCTGGACGGTCTCCGAGCAGGATCCGCCGGTCCACTTCGAATTCGACAAGGATGGAGACGAGATCTGGGTATCAGTGTGGGGTACGCACGGTGAAATCGTCATTTACGATTCGCAGACACTGCAGGAAATCGACCGCCTCACGGGCTTGCAGACACCCACCGGCAAGTTTAACGTGTTCAACACCGCCAACGATGTCTACTAAGCGGGCCGTAGACCATGCGGTGCCACGATGGAGCGATGACGTGGATCATAAGCCGCGTTGAGGAAAGCCGATAACTTCGGGGCTATCGTGTGGGGAATGGTCGGCTCAGGTGCCTCTGTAATTCCAGATCCCAGCGCTGGTGATTTGGCTCGACGCACAGCCACATGCGAGCGAATCGCTCGATTCTGTTTATCTTGAAAGTCAACGCTCTTGGAATGAGGCGACGAATAATGAGTCCATCCCGTAAAGCCCTGGAATCGAGCCACGAGCCGGAGGCGATCCGCAAGCGCCTCGAGGACGAGCAGGACCACAGCTATTTGAGCGACGGAGTGCTGGGGGCCATCGACGGGGGCGTGACCACCTTCGCGGTGGTTTCGGGAGTCGTCGGCGGTGGCTTGACCGCCGGGGTGGCGCTCATCTTGGGATTTGCGAACCTGCTGGCCGACGGCTTCTCCATGGCGGCCAGCAATTATCAGGCGACCAAGAGCACCCGGGAGCACGCCGAGGAGGTGCGCCGGTGCGAGGCCGAACAGATCGACCAGATTCCGGAGGGCGAGCGCGAAGAGATCCGCCAGATTTACGCCCGCAAGGGCTTCGAGGGTGAGGCCCTCGAGCACGCCGTCGACGTGATCACCTCGGATAAGGAGCTTTGGATCGATACCATGCTCCAGGAGGAGTACGGCCTCCCGCTGGAGACGCCCAGCCCTTTCAAGGCCGCCGCAGTGACCTTCTTCGCCTTTTTGGCGGCCGGCTTGGTGCCGCTGCTGCCGTTCGTCGTCCAACCCGACGCGGCCGTCGGCGACACCTTCCCCTATAGCATCGGGTTAACCGCGCTGACCTTTGCGGGCATCGGTCTGCTCAAGGGCAAAGCCCTCAACCAGTCGATGCTCCGGGCCGGCCTGGAGACGTTGTTCGTCGGTGGGGCGGCGGCGGCCATCGCGTATCTGGTGGGTAAGATTCTGCGCGGGTTCGTCGGTGTGTGATCGTGGCGAAAGTCCCCGAAGCATCGAAAGTGCTCCGGTGCCAGGGCGTCCCTGCCCTGCAGACCAGAGCTGGAAGCACTGGCACCGGTAGGACCATCACTTCACAAAGCGATATTGGGTGTGACAGTCGGTACATCCCTGCATCAGGTCGCCGAATTTGTCGGTGGCCATCTGGAGATCATCGGTCTTCGAGGCTTTGAGCAGCCCCTTGAGATCGTCGTGGAAGTCGTCGTCGAGGGCGACGAAGTCATCGATCTTTTCGGGGTTTTGGGGTGTCTCGTACACGCCTTTTTCGATGGCCTTTTGGGTGAGTTGGCGAGCCGGGTGGACCTTTTTGATCTGGGCGGGGATGCCCTCGAGCTGGTCGTTGGCGATCAGCGTCAGCGTCGTGCGCATCGCTTCATCGAGTAGCTGCATCTCGTTTTGGACGGCGTTGACCCCCTCGGGCAAGTCGTCGAGCGAAGTCGGTGATTGGCCGGCGTGCTCGTCTGCAGCGTGCTCGTCTGCAGCGTGCTCGTCTGCAGCGTGCTCGTCTGCAGCGTGCTTATCGCCGGCATGTTCTTCACCGGCTTGCTCGTCAGGGGCGGTCGCCTCGGCCTGCTCGCCGGTCTCAGCGTTGCCGGTCTTGTCGCATGCGGACACCCAAGCGAGCGCTAGCACACAGATGATGAAGAGCGTCTTCTTTCCGTACTGCGTCATCGTGTTCCTCGTTGCTGTGGGCGCTGCAAAGGCCCATTAAATCACAGAGAGCTGGCCCGAATCCTTAAGCGAGTGAATGCTAGCTTGCGCAAATCGGCTCGTCAACGTAAACAACTGAAGGTACCCCTCAGCAGTGCCGATGACCTGTAGGAGAAGCGATGAAAAGACTACCCACCGAGCAGCGACGCAAGCAAATCGCCGAAGCCGCGCTGCGGATCATCGCCGAGCGCGGCCTTCGCCGGTTTACCGTGGCCGCTATCTCCGAGGAGGTCGGCTTGGCTGACGGCACGATCTTTCGCCACTTCGAGGACAAGGACGACATCGTCCTCGAGGCGGTCAACCAGCTCGAGCAGGCTTTAATCGCCCATGAATCTTCCCGGGCCGGCGCCCCGGAAGCCGAGTTCGAGGGCGATTCGCTCGATCGACTCGGGATGTTTTTGCGCCGGCGCATCGCGCTGATCCGTGAACGCCCCGAGATCGCCAAAGCGCTCTTCTCCGACGACCTCGCCCAGGCGGGCCCCGAAGAGGCCGGTGAGCGGGTGCGCGCGCTCAAGCATCGCTCGATGCAATACGTGCGCAACCATCTCCAGCAAGCTCTCGACCAGGGGCTGATCAGTGAGGAGCATGACGCCGACGAGCTATTATACCTGGTGCACGGAACCGCGCTGGCGATCGTCTTCTCGGACGAAGATCTCAGCACGGTCACCGACCGCACCATCGAACCCGAGGCCATCTGGCACGCCGTCGAGACGATGCTGCGAGCCGACGCCGACTAGCCCCTAAACAAGCGAATAATTCTGCTACGGTCGCGGATCTGCGCATGCTGACTGCGTCGAACCGGTTCGCTTCGCTCACCTGAAACTTGACGATGCGCTGCATCGCCGGCGTTTCTTCTCCTTGTCATCATGCACACCTCCACGCCCTCGCGACGAAGTACTCGCTTATTTAGGGACTAGCCCCTCGTCGCGCCTCCTCGAGGGTTGCGCCAGCGCTCGTAGAGCTTGTGCAGCTCGACGGCCACCAGGATCGACGAGGCCACCAACGCCATGCGCACCCAGGTGCCCCAGTCGGCGATGGGCTCGACGCGCAGCACGAATTGCGTGGCCGGGAAATACAGCGCGCCGACATGAATGAGGAACGCGGCGGCCGTCGCCAGGAACAAGAATCTGTTGGAGAACGGGCTGCGCGTAAAGATCGACTGGTGGTCGGAGCGGGCGTTTCCGACGTGGAACATCTGGAAGAAGACCATCGTGGTCAGCGCCACGGTGCGTGCCCGCTCGAGCGAGCCGCCCTGGGATAGCTCCCAGTGGAACATCACCAGGGTGCCCGCGCCCATGACCAGGCCGGCGATGAGGGTGCGCGTCCACAGGAGCCTGGAGAGCACGCCTTCATTTTTCTTGCGTGGCGGCCGGTCGAGCACGCCTTTTTCGCCCGGCTCGAAGGCCAGGGCCACGTCTTGAAGGCCGTTGGTCACCAGGTTGAGCCACAAAATCTGGGCGGCCACGTACGGAATCGCCCACCCCATCGACAGCGCGGTCAGGATGGTCAAGATCTCGGCGGCGCCGGTCGAGATCAAAAAGAAGGTGACTTTGCGAATATTGTCGAAGGTGATCCGGCCCTCTTCGACGGCGGCGTGAATGCTGACGAAGTTGTCGTCGGCGAGCACCATATCGCTGGCCGCGCGGGCCACGTCGGTGCCGCTTTTACCCATGGAGATGCCGATCTCGGCGGCCTTGAGCGCCGGGGCGTCGTTGACGCCGTCGCCGGTGACCGCGACGACCTCGCCCAAGCTTTGGAGGGCGCGCACGACCCGGAGCTTCTGCTCGGGGGCGACCCGAGCGTAGACCGAGATGCGGCAGATAGCGTCTGTGAGCTCGTCATCGTCCATCTCGATCAGCTCGGCACCGGTCAACACCGGGGCGTCCTTGCTGTCCACCAACCCGAGATCGTGGGCGATGGAGCGGGCGGTCGCGGCGTGGTCGCCGGTGATCATGAGCACGCGCATGCCGGCGTGCTGGCAGCCGGCGATGGCCTCGCGCACCTCCGGCCGCGGCGGGTCCATCATGCCGACCAGCCCCAAGAAGCATAGCTCGTCGGGCTCGGTGCCGACATCGAGCGCCGAGCCGGGGGCACCCATTCGATAGGCCATCGCCAACACGCGCAGGCCCCGGGCGGCCATCTCGGCGGCCTTGCCCAGGACGCGATCACGGTCGAGTCCGACCGTCTCTCCGTCGTCGAACATGGCCGTGGACATCGATAGAATGCGCTCGGGCGCCCCCTTGACGTACACCACCTGCCGGTCGCCCTCGGCGCGCACGCTCGCCGAGAATTGGCGCTCGGACTCGAAGGGGATCTCGGCGACCGACTCGAACTCGTCGCGGGTCTGCTCGGGCTCGACGCCCAGCCTGGCTGCGGCCACCAGCAGGGCGGTCT
>JBKGZI010000176.1:0-11350 GCA_046545675.1 Persicimonas sp. | reverse complement strand
GCTGCCACCACTGGAGCGACGCCGTCCCTGGCGTCGGGGGCGTCATGCGACGCTGCCACCACTGGAGCGACGCCGTCCCTGGC
This sequence comes from Persicimonas sp., assembly GCA_046545675.1. Taxonomy (GTDB): domain Bacteria; phylum Myxococcota_A; class Bradymonadia; order Bradymonadales; family Bradymonadaceae; genus CAYLTX01. The sequence continues at coordinate 11,267 of JBKGZI010000176.1, read as the reverse complement.
GTCGGGGGCGTCATGCGACGCTGGCCTCGAAGGCACCGAGGCCTTCGCTCCGGTTGGCCGGCCACCGAACTGGATCACACACGAGCGCCCAACGTTTATTTGCCCCGCGTTCTCAACATGTTAGAGTGTGGGTCTGCTGAGTGCGCCCATCGATGGAAGCCATGAAGATGCGACGGCGCCGGCGATCACCAGCCGGCGCCCCGCTTTTGACGATAAGGTGAGCCCACCCTGCCTAATGCTACAACGTCACTTTCCTCGTGGCACCTCGGCGGAAGTGACGTTGTAGTACGAATTGACCTGCACAGGGGTGTGCCTAATATCCCAACACGTTGTAAGGATGTTGTTAATATCGATCCCGAACGGCGAGACCCCGACAGTCACCACAGGCCGCCGACGTGACGACGTTGCGCCGGCGCCTGCTGTTATGCGGTCACTCTTGACTTCTCAAGAGGCCACCACGTGCCCGGTGGAATGTATGAGCGCAACAACACAAGCAGTTAAGCGGCGGTTGTCATGACGAAGCGCGACTACTACGAGATCTTGGGGGTCACTCGAGAAACCTCCGAGCGAGAGATCAAGCGGGCCTATCGCAGGCTCGCTATGAAGTATCACCCCGATCGCAACCCCGATACACCCGACGCCGAGACCAAATTCAAGGAGGCGGCCGAGGCCTACGAGGTCTTATCGGACCCCGAACAGCGCCAGATCTACGACCGATTCGGCCACGAAGGCCTCGGCGGCAGCAGCCCGGGCAACGGCGGGCCCGGCTTCCAGAACGTCGACGACATCTTCTCGGAATTTGGCGACATCTTCGGCGATATGTTCGGCTTCGGAGGGCCCGGGTACGCATCTCGGAGCAGACCTCGTGGCGGCGCCGACCTTCGCCACGACCTCGAGTTGACCTTCGAAGAGGCCGCCTTCGGCACCACCAAGACCATCGCGGTGCCCCGCCACAAGGAGTGCGACCGATGCGAAGGCTCGGGCGCCGAGCCCGGCACCTCGCCGACGACCTGCCCGACCTGCGAGGGCCGCGGCCAGATCCAGCATACCCAGGGGTTCTTTACGCTGTCGTCGTCGTGCCCCAAATGCAATGGCACCGGCGAGCTGATCGAGGAGACCTGCCATAAGTGCTACGGCCAGGGGATCGTCGAGGAGGACCGGGAGGTCATCGTCAAGGTTCCCGCCGGGGTGGATACGGCCACTCGCCTGAGGCTTCGCGGTGAAGGCGAAGCGGGCCGTGGCGGCGGCGAACGCGGCGACCTCTACGTCTTCTTGCACGTCGAGCCCAGCGACGTCTTCGAGCGCGACGGCGCCGACCTGCATTATACCGCCGACCTCTCCTTCGTTCAGGCCGCGCTCGGCTGCGAGGTCGAGGTGCCGACGCTCGACGAGGCCCAAACGGTGAGCTTCGATCCCGGCACTCAATTTGGCGAGACGCGGGTCTTGCGAGGTGAGGGTGTCGAACAACTCGGTGCCTCACGTCGCGGCAATCTGATCGTCCACGCCCGCGTCAACACCCCCACGGAGATGAACGACGAGCAACGCCGACTCCTGCAGGAGTTTGCACGCCTGTCGGGGATCGAGTTGGCCGACGACGACGCCAAGGATTTCGAGCAGGTCTCCGAGAATACCGGCTGAGAGGCAGCCGGGCTGATGTGGCGTCGATCAGCAGTGCATCAGGTCAAGTATGGCTCGAGCGTGGCTCGAAGGTGCAGCCGTGCCCGGTGAAGCCGGCTTTTGACCCCACCGACACTCAGATCGAGGACCTCGGCGATCTCTTTGAGCTGCAGCCCCTCGACTTCCTTGAGCAAGAAGACGGTCTGGTATTTGGGAGGAAGTTCGTCGACCGCGTCGATGATCTTCTGGCGAAGCTCGCGGTTCTCGACGGCCTCGTCGGCGCGAACGCGCCACTCGGGCACTGAGGTGACGTAATAGTCATCCTCTCGGAGATCGGCTTCCTCGTCCTCGACGGGCACCTCACTGCGCCGCTTTTGCTTGCGCAGTCGCATCAGCGCCGCGTTGGTGACCACCCGGTACATCCAGCTGCCAAATTTCGACTGGCCTTTGAAGGTCGCCAGCTTGCGGTACATATTTAAAAACGCTTCCTGGACGACATCGTGGGCGTCGCTCTCGTTCTTCATCAAGCTAAAAGCCAGCCGGAAAGCCTTGTCCTGATAACGACGAACGATCTCCTCGTAGGCGTCGTATTCGCCGTCCTGAGCGCGTTCGACCAATTCCTCATCGCTGGCGTTTTCGAGTGTCTCGGCGGGCAATGGCTGAGAGGGGGTGAGGGGAGAAGTCAGTGCGGCGTAGAACAGAACCGAATGTCCCCACCGCTCCGGTTTCTGTCAACGCAAAGTTGCGACACTCGGGGCTCAGCGGCCCAAGGCCCGGTCGACGAGGGCTTGATCGGCGCCGGCTTCCAGGGCGCGGTCTGCGAAAGCACTCGCCGGGTCGTCGAAGCCGGCCTCGGAGAGTTCGCTTGCCGCTTGGAGCAAGGCGTCGACGCGCTGGTCGGCCTGCAGCTCGACCAGGACCTCGTAAGCCCGCGCGGCGAGCTCGGGTTGGTCGAGTTCGAGGCTCGCGCCGGCGACGGCGCGCTGAGCGCGCACGTCGAGGGGATCGATGGCCACCCACCGCTGGGCGGCCTCGAGCGCTTCGGCCCGACGGCCCTGCTCGACCGCGCGCTCGTGGCGCGTACGAGCCACGCTGGGATCGTTCTGATCGAGTTCGAAGAGCCGTCGCTCGGCGCGCTCCTGGAGTCCCTGGTCGTCGAGCACCTTGGCAACCTTATGCAGCAGGCTCCAGGCCTCGGCGCCGTCTTCGTACAACACGGTGGCCGCCCGCAGATGCACCCGCGCCGACTCGGGCTCCTCGAGCAGCATCGCGGTGTGGCCGAGCGCGACGCGCAACTCGTAGCCGTCGCGAAACTGGTCCAAGACGGCCGTACCATGCTCGTAGGCTTCTCGAGCGCGTCCCTGATTGAGCGCGACAAAGCAGGCCAGATAGCGCACCGTCGGATCGTCGCGGTCCAGCCTTAGCGCCTTCTCGATGGCCTCCTCGGCCTGCTCCTGCTTCCCGCTGCGCAGCCGGGCCACGGCCAGCTTCGCGTTGAGCACCGCGTCACGCGGGCTGTCGGCGAGCTTCCGTTCGAGCTCGTACTCGCTGTCGATGGCGTCGACGCTGACGACGAATTGGTTCAAGAAGCTCGAATAGCGACTCTCCAGCCAGGCGACGAACTTCTCGTCGAAACGATCGATCTCCTCGCCGAGCGCCTCGTTGATGACTTCAGCGGTGTCGAGCTTCTCGGGAAAGGCATCGAGCATGTCGTTGATCGCCTCGAAGCCGTACTCGCCGACGATGAAGTGAATGACCAGGCTCGACAGGTGGTAGGCCCGCAAGATGCCCTTGTAGGAGCGCGCCTGGGTAAAATGCTTGTCGAGCTCGACGACGCTGGGGATCTCCCCGGAGACCAGCGCCGCGACGATCTCGCGGTCGTGGTGGCGCACCCAGGCGGGGTCCTCGACGTTGGTCTCGTATTCGGCCAACCCCTCGGTGAACCAACGGGGTACGCGGTAGCCGGCCTTTTGGATGTGATAGACGTGGGCGAGCTCGTGCCAGACGACCTGGCGCCAGTTGAAGTTGGCGTCGCTGGGGCTCCGAATGATGACGGTCGGCCCGAAACACAGCCCGTGGGGGCTGATATGCGGCAGCCCGACGCTACGCACCCCGAAGGTCGAGCCCTCCGGATAGATCTCGACGGCGAGGTCGTCGGCGGCCTCGAAGTCGTACTTCTGCTCGAAGTGGGCCATCGCCTCTTCGATCAACGGCGGCAGCAACTTGTTGAGCGGGTCGGTCTGGTCTCGGTGGGTGCGCAGCTTGAACTTATCGTAGGTGCGGAAGTCATAGTCGGGCATGATCTTTTCGTATAGCTCGACCATATTATAGGCCCGTACATTATACGGATCGGCGTCAAAAGCCTGCGCCAGATAACGCACGGCTTCGCCCTCGCGGCCCACGCGTGACAGGCCGATGCCCAGGCCCAAAAGCGCCGGCGCGTACCCTTCGCGAAGCTCGAGAGCGCGCTCGTTGAGCTCGATGACCTCCACGTAGCGGTGCACGAGCTGGGCGTAGCGGGCCGTCTCGGTATAGAGCCGTGCGAAGTCGGGCTTGATGGCCAGCGCCTCGTCACGCACCGCCTCGAAGCCTTCCCGGTCGTCGACCAGATAGCGGCAGGCCGCTTCGATGATAAACGCGTCGAGGTGGCGCGGCCGCTTCTGGTGGATCGACTCGGCGCTCCGGATCGCCTCGGGGCATTGTGAGTCGTAGATCGCCAGCTCGGCGCGCGTGGTCAACATCCCCGGATGGCCCGCAGCCACCTCGGCTGCGCGCTCGAGGTAGCCGCGCGCGTCGTCGAAATAATTCTTCGTCTCCATCTCCAGGCGTGCCATCGCGACCAGCGCGTCGGGGTGGTTCTCGTTGACCTCCATGGCCTCCTTTAGCGTGCGCGCGGCATCTTCGTTGTTGTATTTGGACAGCAGCAACTCGGCCCAGTCGACCAAGCCGTCGACGTACTCCGGGTCCTCCTGATGCATCTTTTCGAAGGCGAAGTGCGCGTCGTCGAAGCTCCCCAACGCCTGCATGGCCCGGCCGAGCATGGCGAACTCGCGGGCTCCCTCGAGGTGGCCGTCATTATAGAGCCGGGAGAATTCGTCGAGGACCTGCTCGGCCTCGGCGCGAGCGCCGCGATCGAGCAGCAACAGCCCGAGCTGCAGTCGAACCGGGTGAGCTTTGGGATGATCGGTGAGGTAATCGCGCAGGTGGCGCTCGGCCTGCGTCCACTGCCCGCGCTGCCTGAGCAGCCGTCCGACCGCCGCGGCCGCACGCGCCCGGGGAGCCGGCTTCGAGGTCCGCTCGAGGGCCGCCGACGCATAGCGGGAGGCCAGCTCGAGGTCGTCGTCGAACTCGGCCATCTTCGAGCGGATCAGCAGAGAATCTGCGTCGTCGTGGCGCATCGACTCGCTGCGGGCGCGCTCGTAATCCCCGGTTTGAAAAGCTTGCTCGGCCGCGCTGGTGGGCACGCGGCGGTCCTCGTCGTCCGAAGCACTCGTCTGGGCGTGGGCTGGCGGTGCCCAGATGAGCAGCGCCGCCGCCAGCGCTGCGGCACACCATGCTTTGAGGAGAAATCTCATGGGTCCCACTTGCTTGCGCCAAGCCAACCTGCGCCAAGCCAACCTGCACTAAACCAACCTGCGCCAAACTGACCTACACTACCAGCCAGGGAGCTACATCCCCGAGATGATGCGCCATTTGTCGTCTTCCTGAACCAATTCCAGCCGGTTGACGTCGATACCGGCGTCCCACGCCGAGTCCCCGCCGATATTGTACTTATATGCATAGTCGAACTCGTAAGAGACAAACGCGCGGTCCTTGCGGACCTCGACGTCTTGAACCTCCACGTCGTATTGGATGTCCTCGGCGTGCTGCGCCATCAGCTCGAAGATCTCGGGCAGCTTGTCGGCGCTGTAGTCGTCCCCGGTGGTGTCGGTGGTCCCGGCGTTGTCGTAGTAGTCGTCGGACACCAGGCGCTTGAGCGCGCCGAAGTCCTTGTTGACGATCGCCCGGCGATAGTGGGCCAGGACATCGAGCACCTGTCGGTTGGCGGTGGTGTCGGGGATTTCCGCGTCCTCTTCGATCTGGAAGCCGGGATCGTCGGTATAGATATTCTCCGAGCGGATGTAGTCTCCACCACAGCCGACGCTCATCAGCGCCACCAGGCCGACCAAAATTCCTACAAGCAATCGTTGAACAAATGCCATGTGGCCAGTCTCCATTGAGCGTAATATCTCGATTCCGGCGGTGACTATCGGGTAAATACTCGACACATCGATGCACGAAGCCGCTGCCGCGCGGACCAGGGCTTCTAACACTACTGTGTTCCTATCCTATTCCCCCGCCTCCATGCAATGCGATCGAGCCATTCGCGCGACTGCTCGCGGTAAAATACGAGCTCGCTGGTGCTCAATCTTTCGAACTCGCCGACGGCTTCGTCGAGCCGTCCGGCGAAGAAGTGGGAGGTGGCGAGCATGCGCACGGCCTCGTCGGCAATGGCGCTGTCATCGAGCTCGCGCGCGGCCTGCTCGAGGTATCCGAGGGCGCGCTCGTATTGGTGGGCGTTCCACAACCGTCGGCCCACGAGATAGGCGGCGACTGCGTCCTGCTGGTCTTGGTGATGCCATCGCATCGGGAAATACAGCGAGACCGTCGCCGGGTGCTGGCCCAGCAGATATTCGAAGGCCAACATGCGGCTGTGTTCGCTGGGCCGGGACAGCGCCTCGAGCTTGACCTCGAGCAGCCGCCTGGTGTCCCCGGGGACCCCGAGCTGTTCACACTCCCGATAGGCAGCTCGGGCGGGCTCGAGCTGCTGCTGGCGCCAGGCGAGGTCGCCGCGAAGATGCAAGAGCTCGGCGCGAAGCGACGGCGCTTGCTCTTCGTCGAGCAGCCGGCCGACCATCTCGGAGGCGCGCTCATCATCGCCGGCAGAGCTCAGCGCGTGGGCGTAGGAGATCCGGTAGTTGATATTATCGGGAGCGAAGCCCAGGATCTGCTCGTAGAGCTCGCCGACCCGCCCTACCCGGCCGCTCTGCGCGGCGAGCTGGGCGCGTCGGCGCAGCTCGCCGATTTGACGCGCGCAGACCTTGTCGAAGATGGTCGGCCGCTCGTATAGATAGCGCGCCAGCTCCATCTCGTGCTCGGCCAGCTCGATGCCGTCGACGTAGGCCTCCCAATCGGAGACCAGCTCACTGGCGCTCTTGTCGTAGCCGGCGCGGAAGTCTCCGCTGGGATAGACCCTCTTGAACGCCTCGATGCCGTACTCGTCGATGAGATAGCGCACAAACGAGCCCACCAGCGTATAGGCGAGGCCGGAGGACTGCGTCCAAAAGCCGCTGGCCGCGACGATCGACCGGATATCCGGGGCGATCTCGAGGCGCCGAAGCGCCGCGCTGGCCTGGTGCGGCGACAACTCCTCGGTGGGCCAATCCGCGGCGGTCGCCGCCCCCTCCACCAGCCCCATATTGACGCCGATGCCCGATTGCATGCTCAGATCGAGCGGGCCGGCGCCGAAGGGCTCGGTGAAGATATGGGCCAGCTCGTGGGCGAGGGTATGCTCGCCGTAGTGGCCCCACATGATGTGCATCTCGTGCAGCCACAGCTTGGCGACCATCGTGCGCCGGCCGCCCATCAGCCGGCCCTTGGTCTCGCGGTCCGGATAGACGTAGCTGTGGATCTTGCGCGAATCGGCCGGATCCGTGTCGAAAAACGCCGCCATCTCCGCGTAGCGAAACTCGTGGTCCTCGGCGAGCTTGTCGTGCTGCTTCAAAAAGCCCCGCGTGCGCGGGTAATGAATGACGAAGTGCTCGGTCTCGAGGCGGCCGTCGAGGGTCTCCTCGATATAGGCGCGGTCGATGGCGATGCCCAGGTCTTGGCGATGCCACCATATTAGCGCGGCGCCCAGCGCGGCGATGACGGCCGCGACGACCAGCCAACGTGCCGGGCGTCGCCGCTCATACCTGAAGCGAGCCTCCAAGACCGCCAGCAACGCCGCTGCACCGATCAGATGCATCACGCGATACCAGGCGAGACTCGCAGGCAGCGACAGCGCCTCGTCATAGATGGAACCGCTGAAATACCCCAGGAAGAGCTGATGACCGACGATGGACGGCTCGAGGGCAAGATGCGCCAGGGGCAGCGCCGCGCTGACGAGCACGGCTGCGGCGCAGAATACGAGCTGCCGGCGCATATTGCCCGGGAAGATCGCCGCGGCCAACCAGCCCGACATTTGACCGACGACGATCGACGCCGCCGGGATCGTCAACCAAAACGCCAGGCCCACCCCATACGCGCAGTTGACCACCCGCAAGGCGTTGAGGCTCAGAAAAACAAGCGGCGCGACAAGGAGGGCTTGGTGACGCGCCAGCAACACGAAGAAGTCGGCCCCCGGTGATTCGATGCGTTCGGCGTCGAGCGGCCCGGCGACCACCCTGCGGTCGATGGCGTGCAGGGTCAGCAGCATCGCGGCGATGCCGCCCACCCCCCCGAAGACCGCCGCCGATTCGTAGCCGACCAGGTCGACCAGCGGCAAGAAGCAGCTCGCCAGGCCCACCAGCGCCGTGGCGACAAAGGCCCCCGCGTATGCTCGCGTGGGAGCGAGCCATGAGAGGATGCTTCGCACACGCAAAAGATGTACCCGTGGTTCGATGACGAGGCCTCAGTCGCCCGGCTGGTGCTCGGGGTCGACGTTGGCCATTTGCAGGATGAGGCCCGGCTCGAGGCCGAGCTTTTCGGACAGGCCGGCGTTGACCTCGAGCACGTAGCGAGCCGGCTTGCGCGAGCGTCGCTGAACTCGCGTCAGCGGTTCGGCCTCTTCGACGATGTGAACGATGCGCCCGCCGGCGTCGGCGAAGATCATATCGAGCGCGATAAAGGTGTTCTGCATCCAGAAGCCACGCTCGGCCTCGTCCTCGTAGACAAAGAGCATGCCCCAATCGTCGGGTAACCGGCGCCGATACATCAGCCCTTTTCGCTTCTCGGCCTCGGTGGTCGCCAGCTCGACGTAAAACTTCGCGACCTCTTCGCCGTCGGGGTCGGCGACGCTGACGCGCGGCGTCGACGCGTCGGCCTGGCCGACCTCGGCCGGCGGCAATTCACACTTCCCGTCGACACACCACAGATAGCTATCGCACTCCTCGGGGTTCGAGCACGCCTCTTCGAGGCCCTCCGGGGCCGACGAGCCGGCTTTTTGCGCCGAGGAAGGATCTTGTCGCACCGTCTTTGCGGCGTCTGAGCGCTCACAGCCGGTCCACGCCAACGCCAATACGGCGCATAAGCCCAGGGCGGCTGGCGCGACTCGATGGGTCAGGAAGCTGGACGAAGGTTGGCGCATTATATCTTGCGAAGCGTGCGTTCGATGAGCTTTTTGAGGTCGACGTCCTCTTCCTTTTCGAGCAGTGCCTCGAGCTCGGGCTCGGCGGCGGCGTCATCGAGCTCACCGATCGCCATAATCGCCGCCCGGCGGATGTCCGGGTCGGGGTCTTCGAGCACGCTGACCACCAGCTCAGTGGCGCTGGAGTGGCCATTTTTGCCCAACGCCTCGATGGCGGCCACCCGCAGGCTGAGGTCCTCGGCGTTGAGTTGGATGGCGATGCCGGTGGCAGCGGTATCGTCCTCGAAGGTCGCCAACTGCTGAATGGCTGTCAGTTGCACGATGCGCGAGTTGTCGGAGACCGAGCCGCTGAGCAAACTGATGACCTCGCGCACGCCCTTCTTGTCCTGACGCGAGACCAATTGCGCCATCGCGCGAAGCGCGTTGGCGCGCACGTGAGGGTCGTCGGCCTCGGTCAACGCCTTGATCTCTTTCCACTTGGTCGCCTCCTTGCGCTGCTCCATGGCGGCCAGGGCGGCGGCGACGACCTCGGGCTCGGGATCGTCGAGGTAGCCGGCGAGCGTATCGAACATCTGCCCCCCGTCGAAGTAGCCCAGTCCGTAGGCGACCCCGGCGCGGACCGCGGCGTTTTTGTCGTCGGCCAGCGCCTTCAAGGTATCGAGGGCTTTGTCGTCGCCGAACACCCCGATGGCTCTGGCCGAGGCCCCGCGCACAGCCGGATCACCGCTTTTGGCTCCGTCGGCGAGTTTGTCGAAGACCTGGGCGCCGGCGCCGTCTTTGACGGCTCGCTCGCCCAGCGCCCGATAGGCGATGCGCTTGATGACCGGGTCGCCCGCCTCTGTGCGCTCGAGGATCTGATCCAAGGGCTGAGCGACCATCAACTCGTAGCTGGCCTGCTCGAGCTGGCGGCTGTTCTCGCTGGTCTCGACCGCCGAGGCCAACGCATCGAGCGAGGCGGCTTCGCCGCGCTCGACGAGTACGTCGGCGGCGCTGAGTTGCTTTCTACGCTCGCTGGCCTTCAGGAAGGATTCGATGGTCTTGCGCGCCTCGTCGCTGGCTATCTCGCCCAGCCGACGGATGGCCAGCTCGGCCGACCGGCCGGTGGTATTGCTCGTCACGTAGGTCAGCCCGATATGCTTGGACTCGGTGTCGTCCGAATCGGCCAGCGTTCGGGCGATGGTCAGGCGAAGCCCGTCGTCGATCTTCTCATTTTCCAGCGCAGCGATCTGCTTGTCGGTCGCGCCCATCTCGTCGATGGCCTCCGCGCTCGCCTCGGTGACCTCGGCGCGCTCCTCGCTCAAATGCGAGTAAACCGCGTCGACGGCGCGCTTGTCGCTCTTGCGCTTGGCCAACGCCTGGACGGCCTTGGTCGACTCCTCGACGCTGCCATTTTCGAGCACGTACAGGTCGCGGTGGATATTATATTTGTCGGATTTGGCCTTGCCCAAAAACTCCGCGGCGCTTCGAGCCAGCTCATCTTTGTCATCGGAGTTCATCATCGCCAGGACCGCCTCCAAGACGACCTCGTCGTTCCGATGCGCCTCGAGCACAGACAGCGCCTGAGTTCGCACCGAACTCGACGAGTGCTTCAACAAGGGGGTGACGCGCTGGGCATAGTCGATCTTCAGGTCGGGGAGCAGCTTCAACACCGAGCGCACCGTATAAACCTGCGAATCATCCAGATAGGAGAACAGCGCCTCCTGGAGGGCGGGGTCCTTTTGTTTCCATCGTTTCTCGAATTGCGACGCGGCGATGAGTTCGCCATCGGGCAGGCGCACTCGGGCGTGTGTGACCGTACCGACATCCAGCGCACGCCACATCGGCAACGTCAGCGTAAACGCATAAAACGGGACGTCCTCGCGCTTCATCGCGCCGTCGAAGTGGCCGGGAAATTCGACCTCGGCCACCCCGAGCTCGGACATCGTATAGACGGTCTCGGCCATGATAATCAGCCCCCGGCCCTGTCTGGCCATCTTGGGGTCGATCTTGACGGTGACCTTGGCGGCATTGGGCAATTTGCCCCCGATGCGAATGCTCGAGTTGCCGTAGGTGCCGCTTTTCTCGTCTTTGAGCAATTTGAACGCGTCGAAGATCTTCGACTTGGTCAGCTTACCTCCCAACTCCGCGCGAGCCGCTCGGGGCACCAGGCCCCACTGCTCGTCGGCGCCGACTTCGATCTTCTCGTACGAATAGCGGACCGTGCCACCCTGAGCGGCCGCAAAGGCGGGCCAAGCGACGACGATCATGAGGGCGGCCAGACCAAGGGCGGCCAACCGGCCGATCTTAGCCGACTGGGCCGGGCGGGGGCGAAGTCCGACGAGGT